>JAZNJZ010000111.1:0-16890 GCA_045578325.1 Eubacterium sp. | reverse complement strand
AGGCGGGGCTACTATGTGAATTATCATCTCATAGAAACCGTTCAAAACGACGGTATCTGGCTGGCGTCTTTTGACTGCCGATACCGCTTCGTTTTGTTCGAGCGAAAGCGCGTTTCGATTGAGATGATACTTCACGCCGTTAGGACATCTTTTTGGATATTATGCCATATATGGAAGTTAAACAATCACATAGTAGTAGGCTCCGCGGGAAGGCTCTCACTAAGTGAATTATCATCTCATAGAAACCTTCCTTTGCAGCCCACAAAAATATCGCAAGCACGAGAGGAAACATTCGCTGAGATTCGTTGTGGAAGTCGATTTCTGGAGAGGAATCCAACGTCGACATAAGCGATGTCTGAGCTGCATGCTCTTTGCAGCGAGTTCGCGTAATGTTGACGTTGCTTTGGATTCCAAAACAGAAATCACTGACACAGAATCTCTTAGCGAGTTTCCGATTCGTTCTTGCGATATTTTATTCTAACGTTGCTTTCTGCCCCTTGGCTGCACGCTTTCGATTACGTACACGTTTGGCATTCAACGTTTTTCCGTTATATTCAAACGTTTCCGCGTCTGGGTCTACAACCGTAGAGAACGTCACCTGATCGTCCTTCTCCAGCGCAATTCCCTTCACACCACGGCTGGTTTTCTTAAATTCACTGACTTCATTTACAGGGAAGCCAAGAGAGAGGCCTTTCTCAGTAAGAAGGATTACCTTTTTGTTTCCTGCTAGCACATCGGAAGCAGTCAGTGCGGTCACACCGGTAACTTGATCGTCGGCATCTAATTTGGTCGCCGCTACCTGAAGACGATTGGTGTCAAATTCGGCACCAGAAACCAACTTCACATAACCACTTTTGGTACCAAAGAGAAGCATGGATTCAAACAAATCTTCAAAAGCAATGTAGAGCAACGCATCCTCGTCGTTGGTCATTTTACACAGATTGTGAATCAAGGTTCCTTTGTCACGAATCTTACAGCGCGGAATCTTGTCCGCTTTTACCTGATGCATATTTCCCAGATTGGTAAACATACACAATTTATCGACATTTTTCATTTTGATAATATGAGGATATTCTGCCTTAGCATCGTCGGATGCACGAGTGAATGCGCCCTCGTCCATGGACTTCGTATAACCAAAACGGTCGATGCAAATATAAATATCTTCGATTTTTACTTCTTCGACATAGGCCTTCGCCACAACATCTGCAAGCTCTGTGCGACGTTCGCGAGCGAACATTTTCTTGAACTCTCGAAGTCTTGCTTTAATCACTTTGTACAGTTCTTTTACATTACCAAGAACCTTCTCATAGTTGGCAATATTGGCAAGTAAGGTGTCATTTTCTTCGTGGAGTTTCAAAATCTCCAGTCCGATTAATTTGCTCAGAGGCATGGCAAGAATGGCATCTGCCTGCGCTTCGGTAAACAGCAATGTGGCCGCATGCACACGGGACCCCTCGCTTTTGAACTTGATATCGTCTGTGATACCTTCAATCAGACATGCCTTTGCCTGCTTCACCGAGGAACTGCCTCGTAAAATCTCGATAATCAGATCAATAACGTCTGTGGCTTTCATGAGACCTTCCACAATTTCCAGACGCTTTTTGGCCTTTTCCAGCAAATATTGGTACTCTTTGGTATACAACTCCTCCTGAAACAGAATAAACTCCTCAATCATGGATTTGAGATTGAATACCTTCGGCTGCTCATTACTAATTGCCAAAAGATTTACGCCGTAAGTGTCCTCCATCTGCGTCTTTTTATAAAGACCATTCAACAGATTTTCGATGTCGCGGTCTTTTTTTACTTCAATAACAATACGGATTCCTTCTTTTGAAGATTCATCTCGCACGTCATAAATTTCTTCAAATACTTTATCCTTTACAAGGGTGGACAAATTTTCCACCAGCTTGGTTTTATTCCCAGAAATGGTGTATGGAATCTCTGTGATAACGATATTGGTTCGTCCGTTATCCCCCTTCTCGATCTCCGTCTTGGCACGCAGCTTGATTCGCCCTTCTCCGGTCTCATAAATAGACGCCATATCCGAAGCATTGGTAATAATGCCACCCGTCGGAAAATCCGGTGCCGGAACGTAATCCATCAATTTCTGGATGGAAATTCCCGGACGATCCATGCAGGCAATTACCGCATCGATAACTTCTCCTGGATTGTGAGGTGGGATGCTTGTGGCCATACCAACGGCGATACCTGTTGTTCCATTGATGAGAAGATTTGGCATCATAGCAGGAAGAACCAATGGCTCTTTCTCGCTCTCATCAAAGTTCGGGCCAAATTCTACCAGCCCTTTTTCCAGATTATCAAGCATGGTCATGGCTGCTGGTGAAAGTCGCGCTTCTGTATATCGCATCGCAGCCGCACCGTCACCATCGATGGAGCCAAAGTTTCCATGGCCATCCACCAACGGCGTATTCAAGGAATACTCTTCCGTCATATGCACGAGAGCATCATAGATTGAACTGTCACCGTGAGGATGATATTTACCCATGGCATCTCCGACGATACGCGCACTTTTACGATGTGGCTTATCAGGAGAGAGACCAAGTTCTTTCATGGCATATAAAATTCTTCGTTGTACCGGCTTCAAACCATCTCGCACATCCGGCACCGCACGGGAAACGATAACACTCATGGCATAGTCACGGAATGAGTTTTTCATTTCCTCGGAAAAATCTAATTGGATAATATTTTCTTCTGACTGACTCATACGATTCTCCATTCATTCTTCAACTGTAGAACCCATTAAACATCCAGGGTTGCATACTTCGCTTCTTCCATTATAAACTGTCGTCTCGGTGGCACATTGCTTCCCATAAGAAGATCGGTTACCTCGTCCGCTTCCACGGTATCACTAATGGATACCTGGGCAAGAACACGGGTATCCGGATCCAAAGTCGTCTCCCACAGCTGTTCCGCATCCATCTCTCCAAGACCTTTGTATCGCTGTAACGCTTGTATTTTCTTTCCTTTTTTACGGAACTTATCCAATTCAAAATCATTAAATAAGTATTCACTTTTCTTAACTTTCTTCTTCTTTTCCATATCCTCGTAGTCCACTTTATAAAGAGGTGGCAGTCCACGATACACCTTGCCCTGATAAATCAACTCTGGCATAAAGCGATAGAAAAATGTCAACAACAATGTGCTAATATGCGCACCGTCTACGTCGGCATCGGTAAGAATAATAATCTTATCATAACGAAGCTTGCTGATGTCAAAATCATCACCGATTCCACAACCAAAGGAAGCAATCATGGACTTAATCTCATTGTTCAACAAAATTTTCTCCAGTGGCGCTTTCTCCACGTTCAAAATCTTACCACGCAGTGGAAGAACTGCCTGAGTTCTACGATTTCTCGCTGTCTTAACCGTACCCCCTGCGGAATCTCCCTCCACGATGTAAATCTCGCACTCTTCCGATTTTTTGGAAGAACATGCCGCAAGTTTACTCTTGGTGTCCACATTCATAAGCTCTTTCAGCACCGAACGTCTCGCCTTATCACTGGCTGTTCTTGCCTTAAAGGACTTGCGGACATTTTCCAAAATTGCCTTTAATACTTCTACATTTTTATCAAAATAACGCTGTACTTCCTGGCTAAACACGTCATCTACTGCCGTTTTTGCATCGGTATTTCCCAGCTTATTTTTTGTCTGACTTTCAAACTGAGGATCTGGATGTTTGATGGATACAATCGCCACCAAACCGTTACGGATATCCTTACCATCGTAATTTTCTTCGTTGGTTTTGAGGAATCCAAGCTCACGAGCATACTGATTCATCACACGGGTCAGCGCCATTTTGAATCCCGTTACCAATGTACCACCATCCGTCACATTGATTCGGTTACAGTAGGAATTGATCTGCTCTGTATATTCGTTCACATACTGAAATGCCACTTCCACTTCGATGTCGCCACTCATTCCTTCGATGTAAATAACATCCTCATGCAAAGCTGTGGTATCACGATTGATGTATTTGATATAACTCTGAATACCAAACTCTTCTTGAAACGTAATACTCTCACCTGTGTGCTCATCCGTAAATACAAGCTTCAGATTTTTATTCAAATATGCTATTTCTTTTAATTTCTTTTTGATGGTCTCTGGTTTGAATTCCACCGTTTCAAAGATAGTATCATCCGGATAAAAGGTAACTTTCGTACCTGTGTCACTCTTTGTACATTTCCCAACCACAGGGAGCAATCCCTTCTCTAACTTCGTAATTGGTTTACCACCATCTTGGTACTCGTCACGATATACTTGTCCATCTTTTTTCACTTCCACAGTCATGCTCTTTGACAAGGCATTTACCACGGAAGCACCTACGCCATGAAGACCACCGGATACTTTGTAGACACTATTTCCAAATTTACCACCCGCATGCAAAATGGTATAAACCACTCGCACCGTCGGTATTTTTTTCGTCGGATGAATGTCCACCGGCACACCACGTCCATTGTCTTGAATAATGACGCCACCATCCTTCGTCAACGTAATATGTATTTCCGAACAAAATCCAGCCAAATGCTCGTCGATTCCGTTGTCAAGAATTTCCCAAATCAGGTGATGAAGTCCTCTCGTTCCTGTACTACCAATATACATACCAGGACGTTTTCGAACTGCTTCCAGTCCTTCCAATATCACAATCTGACTTCCATCGTATTTATCCATGAGATACATCCTTTCTCAAAATGTTTCATACCAAATAACTATTCTAAACCGTTTTCGGTGCATCTGCACCTATCCAAAATATAATTTTAACTGAACATGCGTTTTTTTTCAACGATTTTTTTTGGGAAGAAAAAGAGCCTACGCAAATCACGCAGGCTCCGTCCTCTAATTCCACATAAATCTGTTTCCATGCCTGAGCATAACTTTCTCATGATTCATCCCTTTCCTCAAGGGATGAAAACGAAATCTCTTACTCCACTTCCACCATCTTTTGTTAAACTAAAAATATTATATCGCTCGCACTTTCACTTTCTTACTCAATCCCGCCTTGCGGAACATTTTCTTGTAAGTTTTGAGTTTTGATTTTGGAACGCAGATGGTAGTTTTCTTATTAACATATCGCAGGGCATGACGATGAATACTTTTTATCTTGCGACTCTTAATAGTGACTTTTCGTAAATTTTTGCAGTTTTTGAACAAGGGATACAACCGTTTATAACTATATCTTGATTTTTTATAAAACTTAGTTACATTCGCCGGAATAACGATTTCTTTTATACCAGTTCCAGCAAAAGCAGCGGTACCAATTTGAGTTACGCTGGATGGAATTACAACTTTCCTCAAATTTACGCACCCCTTAAAAGAATTAGCTGGTATCTTTTTTAAATTACTAGGCAAACCAACATTTTCCAGATTTTTGCAATAAGAAAACACACCTGTACCAAGCTCGTTTACTCCCTCAGGAATCTTAACACCCTTCAACTTATAACAACCTGAAAAAGCCCCATTCCCAATGCTGATAACAGTAGTTGGAATTACTACATCTTCCAATGATTCACAACCATCAAACGCATATTCACCTATCTTTTTCAATTTCGAAGGTAACGTTATACTTTTCAGAGACAAACAACCAGCAAATGCTAGTTCATCAATGCGAGTTACGCTTTCTGGAAGTTGAACTGTATGCACTTTCCCAAATCCATCGAATACCCCTCCACCAACTCCTTGTATTCCTTCTTGTAAAATAATCTGCTCTGCCTCCTCACTCCAACAAGACCATTCCACTTCTGGACTATGCCCATCCATAGATGCATCTTCTGCCATTCGCTTATTTCCCGAAAAGGTCAGAGTTTTTGTTGTTTTATCGTAAGTCCACTGAATTCCATTGTCGTCTTTACCTGATGTTGGCTTTTCCTTTGCTTCTGCGCTTGTTCCTATGCAGATGCACATAAAAAATAGCACAGAAACAAGAGTTTTTCTTAGTATTTTCATGGTCATATCAGACCTCCTTCTCTCATGTTCTATGCTATTTATTTAATCAAATATACGTGTCAAATTTGTGCTAAATGGCTCGCACTTTCACTTTCTTGCTCAGCCCCGCCTTACGGAACATTTTCTTGTAAGTTTTGAGCTTTGATTTTGGGACGCGGATGGTGGTTTTCTTGGTTACGCAGGAAAAAGCATAGCGATATACACTTTTAATCTTGCGACTTTTAATTGTGATTCTCTTCAACTTTTTGCAATTTTTAAACAAAGGAGACATACTCTCATAGGTACGCTTGTTTTTAGTATAAAATTTTGTAACCTTAGACGGAATAACAATCTCCTTTAAGCCTGTTCCCGCAAAAGCAAACTCACCAATTTTTGTTACTCGCGCCGGAATTCGAACGACCTTCAGCTTTTTGCAAAACATAAATAACTGTGGCGAAATCTCCTTCAACGTTTTTGGCAAAGTTACATTTTCGAGTTCATTGCAATAGGCAAACGTCGCCACACCAATTTTCTTGACACTATCTGGCACCTCAATACGTTTTATCTTTTCACAAGAATGAAAAGCTCCACTTCCAATACTCGTAACCGTATCCGGAATTGTAATTTCAGCAAGTAATTCACAATTTCCAAATGCATATTCACCTATCTTCTCTAGCTTTGCAGGCAAAATAACCTTCTGCAAACTTCGGCAATGCCTAAACGCACTATTATCAATTTGCATCACACTCTCCGGAAGTTGAACTGTTTGCACATTTACAAACAAATCAAACGTCCCTGCTCCAACTCCTGTTATACCTTCTTCCAAGACAATATGCTCTGCCTCTTCACTCCAACAATCCCATTCTACACCACGACTATGTCCATCCATAGAGGCGTCTTCTGCCATATGTTTGTTTCCTGAAAAGGTCAGAGTTTTTGTTGTTTTATCGTAAGTCCATTGAATTCCATTGTCGTCTTTACCTGATGTTGGCTTTTCCTTTGCTTCTGCGCTTGTTCCTATGCAGATGCACATAAAAAATAGCACAGAAACAAGAGTTTTTCTTAGTATTTTCATGGTCATATCAGACCTCCTACTCTCTTGTTCTATGCTATTTATTCAATCACATATACGTGTCAAATTTGTGCTAAATGGCTCGTACTTTAATCTTCTTGTCTGAACCACTAGCCAAAAACATCTTTCGATATTTCTTTACCTTGGATTTTGGCACGTAAAATACCACCTTTTTGTTCAACTTCATGAAGGCATATTTATACACTTTTTTTAGCTTTTTGGACCGAATTGTAACAGATCGAAGATTCTTGCAACCTTTGAATAATCCATCACGGGACTTATATTTATCTTCTCCTTCTTTTCGATAAATACTAGTTACAGATTTCGGGATAACCATTTTTTTCAGCCCTGTCCCTTGAAAAGCGGCCACTCCGATTTTTGTCACACTTTCTGGAATCTCCAGTTGTGATAACCTTTTACATCCCCAAAAGGTGAATTCTTTAATCGTCTTCAGCTTTTTTGATAAAGTAACTTTTTCCAAACGAGTACAATTGGTAAATGCAGACTCTCCAACGGTTGTTACGGTATCCGGTAACACAACCTCTCTTAACTGCTCACTTCCTGAGAAAGCAAAATTACCAATCTTTTTCAGACCTACTGGAAAAACTACTCGTTCTAAATCATAATTTCCACTAAAAGCAAAATCATCTATAACTGTAACTGCTTCAGGAATAACCACCTCTTTCAATGACATACACGATGAAAATGCACTTCCTCCTATGTTTTCTATTGTATCTGGCCATTGGATAGATTCTAATTTAGCAAACTCTCGAAATAAGCCTCTTCCGATTTTGGTGAAACTCCCTTCTATAATAAGCCTCTTCGCTTCATCTGCCCAACAATGCCATTCAGGTTCCGGTGTATGCCCATCCAGCACAAAATCTGCTCCCACCACTCCTGCGCCTGAAAACGTCATCGTCTTTGTCATAGTATCGTATGTCCATGTGTTACCATACTCATCTTTGCCAGAAGTCGGATTCTTTTTTGCAGCCTGTGTGCTCTCTAAATTAGAAAACCACACTATACCACATATTAGAACAGAACATAGCAACATAATTAATTCGTATTTCCTACTCATTTTCAACGCACCTCCTATCATTTTGCCAAAACTTCTTTTATCCTCTTATTTGAAACATAATTAACAATCGTGTTTATACTAGATACTGTACACTGTCCCCATCTCCGGCAACTGCGATGATAAAGACACCTTTATCATACGCTTTTCGAATCACATTGTAAAGCTTTTGAGAATCACTTTTTACTCCACAACGGATGTTCAAAGTTTTCACACTATCTTGCGCATATATTAGTTTCGTCATGATTTCCTCCATTTCTTAATGTAAAATAGTATTTTATGTATAGACACACAAAGGAAAGTATATCTTAGACACTTTATGATTGTCCGATAAACTTTTACGATATCAAGAATCAGTTTCCACATTGACAGATACAAAAAATATTATTATACTAGAACTTAGTTGTTTTCATTGGAAAACAACGCTATACACGTATATTTTGAGGAGGAATTCACATGAAAAAACCTATGGTCACTCTTGAACAGGTAAAAGAAATCGAGAAAACATATCCGACTCCTTTTCATATCTATGATGAAAAAGCGATTCGCGAAAACGCCCGCGCATTGAAGGAAGCATTTTCCTGGAACAGAGGCTATCGCGAGTATTTTGCCGTAAAAGCAACACCAAATCCATTTATCTTGAAGATTCTTCAGGAAGAAGGCTGTGGCGTTGATTGTTCCTCTATGACAGAACTTATGATGTCAGAGGCACTTGGCTTTAAAAACGATGACATTATGTTCTCATCCAACGTAACACCAATGGAAGAATATGAAAAAGCAAGCGAGCTTGGTGCATACATCAATCTCGACGACTATACACACATTGACTTTTTGGCAAAGGGACCTGGAATCCCTGAGACCATTTGTTGCCGTTACAATCCAGGCGGTATCTTTGAGCTTGGTACCGACATTATGGACAACCCGGGCGATGCTAAATATGGATTTACAAAAGAGCAGCTCATAGACGGTTACAAAAAGTTAATGGAATTGGGCGTGAAAAACTTCGGTATTCACTCCTTTATCGCAAGCAACACCGTAACCAATGATTACTATCCAACTCTTGCCGGAATTCTTTTTGAGCTGGCTGTGGAGTTGAAAGAAAAAACTGGCGCCAATATTAAGTTCATCAACCTTTCTGGCGGAATCGGTATTCCATACACACCAGACAAAGAGCCAAACGACATTAAAGTCATTGGAGAAGGTGTTCGCAAACAGTTCGAGAAAATCTTGGTTCCAGCTGGTATGGGAGATGTAGCCATCTTCACAGAGCTTGGTCGTTTTATGCTTGGTCCTTACGGACAGCTTGTAACCAAATGTATCCACCAGAAACACATTTACAAAGAGTATGTTGGTGTGAATACATGTGCCGTTGACTTGATGCGTCCAGCCATTTATGGTGCGTACCATCACATCACTGTACTGGGAAAAGAAAATAGTTCTCATTCTTACAAATACGATGTGACAGGTTCTCTTTGTGAGAATAATGATAAATTTGCTGTGGATCGTATGCTTCCAAAAGTAGAAATCGGAGATTACCTTGTGATCCACGATACGGGTGCTCACGGTTATGCCATGGGATACAATTACAATGGTAAGTTAAAATCCCCTGAGCTTCTGTTGAAAGAAGACGGAAGTGTGCAGATGATTCGTCGTGGCGAGACACCACAGGATTACTTCTCTACTTTTGATTTTTGTGATATTTTGAAGGATATGAAGTATTAAATAACGGAATAGTCTGAATAACAGAGACCTTATCTTTTACCGTGCAGGACACACTCGCGTTCGAACAAAATCGTAACGGCACCGACCTAACGGTCGTACCTCGCAGCTTTGCTGCTCGCTAAGTGCCGACGTTTTTGTACGTTCCTGACTGGTAAAAGATAAGGTCTCTGTTTAATTTATACTATCCTGTTATTTTTCGCCTACAATACTTTTTCTCTGTATTTTTTTTTGGGGGGATTACAGGTCCGATAGAAGCAAGTATTCCTTTCTGCTATCGCAGTGTTTCTCGCATGGCCTGGACTTCTTCTTCGCTGCACATTTCTCCGCTATATCTTGCTTTTTCGTAGATTTCCACGGCGCTTTGCTGTTCTTCGGTGATGTATGTGTTTGCCAATTCCCACGGTGTCATACTGACATCGATTTTTTCTTTTCCCGCCTGTTTACGGATATGACGGTAAAAGATGCGACGAATTTTCCCATTGCTGTCATTGGAAAAGTGTTCGCGGCGGTTCGTTTTCGGACGAAGTGAAATATATTCTTCCACCATGGTCTCTACTTCTTCTTCCTCTTCGTCCTCAATACGCTCATATTTTGGCAGGCGAATGGAAAGCAAGTTTCGCAAGATGATAAAAATCACCGACAAGATTCCCACTACTACAAGAACCAGCACTACAATCTGCATGATTTGTGTAAGAATGGCTGTGAATGCCAGCCACGCAGCACTGGGTTCTGTTTTTTTGTCCTCCAATTCTTTTACATCTTTTTTCGGATCTGCTTTGGGACGGCTCTTGCTTTTCTTTTTTTCCTTTGCTTCCTTTTCTTGTTCTTGCTTCTCCACTGCAAAATCCACATTGGAAATGGTGGCTGCCACAGTGAATACCAACATCGCGGCAATGGCACCCCACAAAAACGTCTTTCGCAAGCGTCGTTTCGTATTGCCTTCAAAGCGCTGAATCGTTTCCTGGGTTACACAGGGATTCACATACATCGTCATATACTTTTCCCGATAATACTCCGCATATAAATATGTCCCAAAAATCGACATAAGAAGCAACCAGATCAGTAGCAAACTCCCCACACTGAGTCTCTCACTTGGACCATAGGTATATTGCGCACTTCCCATAAGACCAACGGACACAATAATCGCCACGACACAAAAAGCGATTTGGCATTGCGCTTCCTTCTCTTCCTCTTTCTCTTTTTGACGAATATGGTTCCATTTATGGCCAACAACAAAATACCCGGCTGCTGCCGCCAAAACACAAGTTAGAAGACCTTGTGCAACACCCCCTGATAACACCGAAAAAACTACCAGAAGATATGTTACAATGAGATAATGGAAAACAAATGTAATCACTCGATGTCGATGTCCATACTCCATACTGCATCTCCTTTCTGTTTTTTATCCCTTCCAACGATATAAGTACGGTTCCAGCCCTGGTGCAATTTCTCTGGTATCATCCTCGCCTCCAAAGATTGTCGCCACCCAAGTCACAGAATTCCCTTTCCGGATCCATTCCGATAACTGCTTCTGAATCTCTGGCTTTCCTGCCGAAGAAATAAAGAATGTATGCTCCGTCCGGGATACGCCACCAGACTCCCTTTCAAGTAGCTCGTCCCCTTTTTTCACTATTTTCTCATAAGATACGGTGGCCAATCGCCGCCTCACATGGGACAGATGTCCGCGCCCATTTCCAGATAAGCGGATGGTCTCGTCTCCATTTACTACAAGAGTAGTCTCGATACCCCTTTTATCCAAATAATATACTAGGGAATACGCAATGCGGATATTTTCCTCCATTGCCTGATGATTGATAAAGGCACCTGGCGACTCCAGATTCAACAGAATCAAAACTGGCTCCGATGCCGTGTAGGCACTGGTCTTTACCTGCCATTTTCCCGTCCTTGCGGAAGCTTTCCAGTGAACTCTCCCCATGGAATCTCCCGGCATATAATCCCGCACACCAACGTATTCAAAAGGATCTTCAAACATTGGCACTTGTGTCCGAATTTCCCCATAACTTTTTTGAAACAAAGGAATCACACGCTCCACGGAAACCATACTGGGATACACGATAAGATGTGCATCCACTTCCTTTTTCTCCAAATATTTGTTTCGAAGAAAATAGTCATTTCCAACAATTTCCGCCTCTTGAATCCAATACTCCCCTCGTCTGGTACATTTGCACGGCAATTTGCGACGCACCTTCTCATACCCACGGACGCTGAGCACGTCATTGCGATAAAAATAATCCGACACGGCACCGCCTACTAAGTCACCAAAAGAAAGATACCTGGAAGTCTTGAACTTCACACATACCGCTGGTAATATCATATCCTTATTATTGGTTACGGTCTCATACAGATATACGGTATCGCCTTCTCCTACTTGCTCTTCCGAAAAAGCCAGCTCCACATCAAAGTTGTGAAACCACTGTTTTCCGTAACGGGCACTCTGCACCGCCATGGCACACAGACAACCCAACAAAAAGAGCACTGCAAATATTATAATCATCATTGCCCAAATGCTTCCTCCGTCGGTGCCTCTACGACACTCAAAATATCATGAATGTATTGTTCTGTAGTTTTGTTGGTCAGATATGGATCTTCCAATATAATACGATGTCCCAATACCTTTGGCGCCAGTTTCTTAATCATGTCCGCCGTCACAAATTCTCTTCCCTGCACCGCTGCGTAGCATTGCGCCATCTTAATCAACGCAATGGCGCCACGAGGACTGACTCCAATGGCAATATTGCGGCTGTCACGGCTCTGCTTCGCAATCTTCCATACATAATCAATAATCGCTTCGTGAACCACCACTTGGTCACAGGCCTGCTTCATCTGCACAAACTCTTCCTGACTGCACACGGCTTGCAGATTCTCCAGCCCACTTCCCCCTGTAACAAATCGGGTCAGCAACTCCTTTTCCTTCTCTTCCTTCGGATATCCCATGGAAAGCTTCACCATAAATCGATCCAGCTGCGCTTCCGGCAACGGAAAGGTACCGCTGGTTTCCACCGGGTTCTGAGTCGCTATGACCAAAAATGGATTCCCCACTTCCATGGTTACTCCGTCGATGGTTGCTTGTCCCTCCTCCATACATTCCAGCAAACTGGACTGGGTTCGTGGTGTGGCACGATTGATCTCATCCGCCAAAAGAATACTACTAAAAATGCCCCCTGGACGAAATTCAAATTCATTGCTTTTCTGGTTATAATAATGAATTCCCGTCACATCCGCCGGCAACAAATCCGGCGTAAACTGAATTCGCTTAAAAGTCATACCAAAAGATGCTGCCAGACTTTTTGCCAACATGGTCTTTCCTGTTCCTGGAACATCTTCCAATAGAACATGGCCCCCTGCCAAAAATGCTGCCAACACCGTCTCGATTACGTCCCGTTTCCCTACGATTACGCGCTCTACATTGTCGCACACTGATTGGGCGCGCTGAGATACTTCATTGCTGTTCATTTCCTTTTCCCCCTCGAAATTCTAGTATAATCAATATTAACACTATTTTATTAGCATGCTCCAAGTCCATGAGGAATCGCATGTCCCTCCTCATCCACAGTAACATACACTACGGAGCCTCGACACTGGATTTCCTGGCTCAAGCAGTCCCTTCCTTCAATGGATATTTCTACACTTGTAGTCCCAACTTTTTTCACTTCATACCAAAGTTCGATTATATTCCCGCTGTACAACGATTTTGTCACAACCACTTCCTTGATTGCCGCCAGAACATACCCTTCGGAACATCCTAATGTCTTTGCCATAGCGATAAAAGATGCCTCTGTTACCCACTCGGATATACAGCCGGCATACAAACTTTCATGATGATTCAAATGTTCGGGACGCACAAAGCGTCTTGTCACTAATTCCATACTCTCATCCTCCTGTTTTCTATTATAAGGGAACATGATAACCTTTGTCAAAAAAATTAATTTGCTTTCCCTTATCTCCCCCTCTATACTTATAATATAACAACTATGTACATAAGGAAGGACGTGAATGAATGTCATCTAAGCACTATTATCTAGGGGATTGTAGCCGTTTAAAAAAGCTCTATGAAAAGGCGGCTCGTAACGAATCGATTTCACTTGTATTTCTTGGTGCCTCCATCACTATGGCTTATCGGATTGAACTCCAATATCAGTTTCTTACTGCGGTAAAACAATACATAGAGAACACTTATGGAGCTACGAATGTCCACATACACAATATGGGCACACCTGGTGTTCCTTCTCTGCATGGTCTTTACCGTTCTTACACAGAGCTGGAGGAAAAGAACCCCGATCTAATCGTCATCGACTATTCCGTTAATGATCAAAAAAGCACACCGTACCGAGATTCCTACGAATCCCTTTTGGTGCGTTGTCTTTCGCTTCCAACGGAACCTGCCGTATTTTCATTTTTTGTTCAAACTTCCGACGGCTACACTTGTGCGCCCCAGATGGCTGCCGCCAATCAACATTATGGCATTCCGTATGTCAATATCGGAAGTTGGATTATGGAAGATATCCAAAATGGATTATTAAAGTGGGAAGATTATTCTTATGATGATCGACATCCAGGACCATTGGGGCACACTTGGATTGGCCGACATCTAGTGGATTTTCTTATTGCCACAAAGACTGCTCCTGCCACTCCTGTTCCATTTCCGGCAGAGGGCTTGTATGACCGTTCTTTTTCTACTCTCAAATTTATAACAACAGAATGGAAAAATCAACCGGATTGTCAAATGGAACCACTCATTATGACTACATATTGTAAATCCTTATTTCTTGTGTACGACATCGGGATAACCGCTGAATTTGGAAATCTCCAGATTACCGTGGATGACACAGAGACTCATATCATTGATTCTTCTCGTGTCCATGAATGGAATCACATCCACGAAGATATTTTGTATTTATCTCGCAAGTCACAGATGCATGAAATACGCATCGAAATGCAACCGGGACACGAAAACAAATATTTCAATATTCATGCTTTAGGCTTTGCATAATAGCAAATTTTTCGATATAATAGATACAAACCAAGGAGGGATTGCTATGAATATGCAACAGATTGAATATATTCTTGTATTAGCGGAAGAGAAGAGTTTTTCAAAGGCAGCGGAGCGACTGTTTATGACTCAATCTGCCCTCAGTCAATATGTTCGAAAGCTTGAGCAGCAGCTCGGTACCCCACTGCTTAATCGTGGAAATGGGCCGATTACACTTACACCGGAAGGTGAATTATATGTAGAGGCGATGAAACGAGTAAAAACAGATTTGTTGGATTTCCACCAACAACTGGCTGATTTGACCGAATTGCGAACGGGACGACTTGTCATCGGAACATCCGCTTTTCGCGCCACAAATCTCCTCCCTCGTATCATTAAAGAATTTACCTCTTCGTATCCTGGTATCAGTTTGGAAATCGTAACAGGAAACATATCCCAGCTAAAAGAACAATTGTTGGCGGGGGATTTGGATTTTTGTATCGAGAACGATTCCTTTGAAAAAGATCTTTTTCATTGTGAATCTCTTTTTACTGAGACACACTATCTTGCCATTCCAAAAGATCATCCACTCAATAAAGATTTGACTGGGGATTCATTGACGGCAGAAGATATTGCAGGGGAAACCATGAATTTTTTCAAAGCGAAGCCGACCACATTGGCTCCCTTTGCCACCGCGCCGATTATTAGTGTAAAACCGACCAACAGTTTTTATAAATGTCATAAAGATATCTTTAAAGAAGCAGAATGCAAACCACAAAATACAACTTTAGTGGATAATATCGAAACCGCCTTTCGTTGGGCAGAAACGGGGATTGCTCCTGCTATCATCCCCGATTCCGTGATTCTTCATAGCAACTATAAGAATCATCCAAATTATTATAAGCTAGATCTCATCCATGCCAATCAAGACATCGTCCTTGCCATGCGAAACGGTCGATACGTATCCATGGCGGCAAAGAAATTTTTAGATATTTTACGCATGCTGATTGGATTTGGAACGTGGAGCAACCCGATGTAAGAGGAGAATGTCATGTCAAATATCATTGAAATCAAAGATTTTTCGGCACCGGAATTGGACGTGTATGCCAGACTTACGGAAAATCAATTACTCAATCGTCACGAACCAGAAAAAGGGATTTTTATCGCAGAGAGTCCCAAGGTTATTGAGCGTGCATTGGATGCCGGTTGTGTTCCCATTTCTCTTTTGTTGGAACGCAAGCATATCCATGGGCAGGCAAAAGACATCCTCGCCCGATGCGGGGACATTCCCATATACACGGCTGAATTTGAGGTGTTGACTCAGCTCACTGGCTTCAAACTTACACGCGGTGCCCTCTGTGCCATGCGTCGTCCAGCACTGCCTAGTGTTGATGAAGTGTGTGCCGGTGCGCGTCGCATTGCGATTTTGGAAAATGTCATGAACCCTACCAATGTAGGGGCGATTTTTCGCTCGGCAGCTGCATTGAATATGGACGCCGTTCTTCTGACACCCGCCAGCAGCAATCCCTTGTACCGTCGCGCCATTCGCGTAAGCATGGGAACGGTATTTCAGATTCCGTGGACATTTCTCGGGAACGAAACCTGTGATTGGCCTTCTTCTGGTATCCCTAAGTTGCAAGAACTAGGATTCAAAACAGTTGCTATGGCGTTAAGTAATGATTCGATTTCCATTGACGACCCGCAGCTTATGAAGGAAGATAAATTAGCAATTATCCTGGGGACAGAAGGAGAAGGACTGGCTTCCTGTACGATTTCCGACTGCGATTACACCGTGCGTATTCCTATGTCCCATGGCGTTGATTCGCTGAATGTAGCCGCTGCCAGTGCCGTTGCTTTCTGGCAACTAGGAGTTCGATAACTTTTATATTCTTATATAGTAACGACCGCCAAATCATAGGCGGTCGTTTTTGTATGTATTTACTTATAATTTCTTCATAAGATTTACCATCTCAATGGCTGTGGTAGCTGCATCATATCCTTTGTTTCCAGCCTTTGTTCCCGCACGCTCGATGGCCTGCTCGATATTGTCGGTGGTGAGTACACCAAAGATGGTAGGCACCCCGGTCTGAA
>JAZNJZ010000110.1:0-3527 GCA_045578325.1 Eubacterium sp. | reverse complement strand
CCCATCAGCGCAAACGGTGCATTATATTGTACCATAATTTTGTACTTTATAACGAAATCTGCGATATTCGGGCGAAATTTGCGATATTCGGAAAATCTGTATGTTCCCCAATTGCACCTTCAATCTAACATATCCCGCCGGTATTGTAAATTCATTTTCAACAAACAACCAAAATTTGCAATGAACGACAAGTTCTTCCTCCAAAATGTAAAAATATGCTACAACAATCGCCTCATTATTGTAGCATATCTTTTGCTTTCTGAATCCTAATTGCGACGAAAGGGGGATTTTTGCGACGAACGCCTCAAATTATCCAAAAAAGCTTCCATTTTCGTGGCTCCTAACCATCGCGAACATTGAAACCACCCCCATAATATGCTATAATATTCTTGGAATTCATTCCAAAATACATAGTATGAAAAAATTTCGTATCCTAGCGTTGACATTGGCGGCCGCTGTCATCATCGGTAACCTTCCTGCCATTGCCACAGACGCAAAAGCCAAAATCAAACTAAACCAAACCAAACTTTCTCTGGATCAGGGCCGTTCTGCCACTTTGAAAGTAAAAGGAACAAAGAAAAAAGTAAAATGGTCCAGTAGCAAGAAAAAAGTAGCAAAAGTTGATAAAAAAGGAAAAGTAACTGCTGTCTCTGTTGGAACAGCGAAAATTTACGCCAAAGTAGCTGGAAAGAAATTAAAATGTACCGTTAAAGTCGGACCTGCCACAAAGAACTTAACAAAAGTTACACTTTCATCCAGTTCAAAAGTTGAAGTCATTAGTGGCAATGATGCCTTTGGAAAGAACCGCAACAACATGCTCCAGTTCGATGCTTCCTTAAATGCCTATGCAAAATACAACCTCGGAGGCAAATATAGCACATTGAAAGCTACCGTTGTTGCTGGCGATAGATCAAACGAGAACATCAATATCAAATATTATATCTTTGTTGATGGTTCATTGAAAAAGACCGTTACTTCTACAAAAAAGAAAAAGGCAACTTCCATCAGCGTTGATGTAAAAGGCGCAAAAACATTAACCATTTACACAAACAATTCCGGTGACTACGCATATGGATTTTCCTATTTGGCAGATGCAAGACTTGTTATCAACAAGAAGCCTTACATCAACAAATCCAATTGTCGTTTGAGTGAGGCATATGTACTGGAAAACAAAAAATATACCTACAACGACGCGCCTACTTTAGACACCTTTGGCAATATGTACGATAGTGAGCACACGTTTGATGCTTCCCTGGATTCCTATGCAATTTACAATTTGGCTGGCAAATATACAAAATTCACTGGAAAAATCGTTGCCCCTGCCTATGCTGGCACGGACCTTTATGTGACAATGGAAATCTATGCCGACGGTAACCTTATTCATTCTGCTACGGGCTTATCCCGCATCACTGCACCACAAGCATTTTCCCTTGATGTAACAGGTGTACAGCAACTTAAGGTTGTCACTTACAATACCGGCTCATACTCCAATGGCTTTGTATCCATCGTAAATGACCGCTTGGTAGAAAAATAATATTTCGTTACAACAAACACAGAGGGCATCCCAAAAGTCTTACAGTGACTTGTGGGACGCCCTCTTTTTCTATATTCATTCCTCTTATTTCTTAGTGACATCCATGGCAACCACCACAACCGCCTCCGCAGCTATGTCCCGCTCCATGGGAATTGCAATTTGGCGTAGTATCGGTTTCCAGCACACCTCTTAAGAAATTCGCCACCGCCATATCAGCATCGCCAGTCACTCCTGGCACCACGAGAATTCCTTCTGCACAAAGCGCATCCATAGCACCCTCGCCGATACCACCACAGATCAGCACCTTCACGCCGCCTTTCGCAAGAAATCCTGCCATAGCTTCGTGTCCTGTTCCATTGGTTCCAACTACCATGGCATTTACAAGACCTTCCTCGCCAAACTCAAATACCTTGAACTGCTCTGTGTGTCCAAAATGCTGAAATACCTGTCCATCGTTATCGTATGTTACTGCTATTTTCATTTTTATCTTCCTTTCAAATCTATATGCTTACTAAAAATATCTGTTGATATCTTATCACGAATCACAAAGAAAATCAAATATCCTCCTGCCTTATCTACGAAATGCCAATTGCAACAGATGGCCATTCTCCTTTAACCACTGTTTATATTGTCGATACTCCGGCATAATCCGCTCCACCATATCCCAAAAATCCCGACTGTGATTCATGTGCGTCAAATGACACAGTTCATGCACCACTACATAATCCAGCACCTCCGGCGGTGCCATGATCAAACGCCAGCTAAAATTCAGATTATGAAGGCTACTGCAGCTCCCCCATCTGGTCTTCTGGTCCTTAACACGGATCTGGCGCACCGTCCCTCCCGTCAGACGCTGAAAATGCATAACCCGCACCGGAAACACCATCCGCGCCTGATTCGAAAGCCATTTTTCCATCGCCTCCCGCAAGAAAACCTGGCTAACGATTGGCGTATGGACGATCATCTTGTCGCCTTCCAACTCCAATCGCGCCCGCCGCCGTTTTGTATCTTTATGTATCTGAATCACGTACCATTTACCACGGTACATCACTTTTTCATCAATCATACCCAATCACCACACACATAAATTCCACCCATAAAAATGATTATAACAGAATTTGCAGAAAATAGAAAGTAGCCAGGGTAGGTTACCAGCGCGGAGCTTCCCTCTATAAGTTGCTTGGCTTTTATAACATGGCATAATACCAAAAAGATATCTTAACGGCGCGAATTATCATCTCTCCCGAAACACGCTCTCGCTCGAACAAAACGAAGCGGTATCGGCAGTCAAAAGACGCCAGCCAGATACCGTCGTTTTGAACGGTTTCTAAGAGATGATAATTCACTTAGTAATCTTGACCTTTCGCGGAGCTTCCCTCTATAAGTTGCTTGGCTTTTATAACATGGCATAATACCAAAAAAGATATCCAAACGAGACTTATTTCGCGCCGGTGAGAGCATCTGCGTATTTTGCAGTGCCTCACCGCTGCGTGAAATGCTAGTGCGAACGGTCTCGTACTGGATATCTTTTTTGGTATATGCCTTTCTAAAAGTCAACCAACTTAGCACGTGAAATGCTAGTGCGAACGGTCTCGTACTGGATATCTTTTTTGGTATATGCCTTTCTAAAAGCCAACCAACCCCACACCTTTCGACAAATTCCGCATACACTATTATCAAGAAACCAAGGATTGGAGAACACTATGTACATTGCAATTTTTCTATTCCTACTCATTGCCGTGGTCTTTGTCATCCTTTTTCATTGGAGGAAGAAGCGTAGCATCCGGCGAGTCTCCGGGATGTGTGCCGCCGGCAAGCAAGACCTCCTCAGCGAGCTGGTGGCGCCTCTTGGTTACTGGTACGAACCCCAGCAGGACATTTTCTCAAGCACGCAAAATGCTTGGCAAAAGGATCTGGGCTACGGAGAAATCTACAATCAAATCGCACCCTTTGGCAACATGATCTTTGACAGCCTTCCACTGTATTTTGACTA
>JAZNJZ010000109.1:0-25855 GCA_045578325.1 Eubacterium sp. | reverse complement strand
GGCTAATCCGTTCAGTAAGCACTACATACTTTCAAGTACGAGTTCTTTACTTGGTGTTTCTTGTATCTCTTTCTTCGAAAGAGATTGGAAACTGGTTTTTAACAATGAATATTCAAAAGAATATCCAGGAACTAATCTTGTATTGAACTTTAGTTCAATTAGTTCTGAAAATTTTATTTGAATTTTCAGGGTTGTTTCACTGTTCAGTTATCAAAGTTCTATGTTGAATTTCCTACGGAAACTCGGTGCTTTTCACGGTTGTTGTTTGCTTCGTCGTGAAGTTGCTTTTCCGTGTCAGCGAATACTATCTTATCAAATCTTTTTTGTTTTGTCAACACTTTTTTTTATTTTTTAAAAAGTTTTTTTCATCGTCAACATTTTATCTGATAAGACAAACGGAGAAGGAGGGATTTGAACCCTCGCGCCGCTATTAACGACCTACTCCCTTTCCAGGGGAGCCCCTTCAGCCACTTGGGTACTTCTCCAGCTGAATATCATTCCATATTCTATTTTCTCACAATGCAATTTCATCATCGCATCGTGTAACGGAGAAGGTGGGATTCGAACCCACGGCCCCTTTCGGAGTCACCGGTTTTCAAGACCGGCTCCTTAAACCACTCGGACACCTCTCCAAATGCTGCTTGAACAGTATAACAAAATTAAACAACCTTGTCAATGACTTTTTTAAAAATATTTTTTATTACCGCTCACCCAGCTTCAATCCTGGAACCGCATTCAGATCCCAACCATCCCGTTTTCCTTTAATATATTCATAATAACCAGCTGCACCAATCATCGCTGCATTGTCCGTACAGAATATTGGTTCGGGATAATATAACTTATAACCATTGGCTTCACAATGCTCTCTCATTTTTGCGCGCAATCCTTTATTGCATGCAACACCTCCAGCAATGGCAATCTTCTCCACCCCAAAATTTTGGGCTGCTAGTATGGTATGATCCACGAGCACATCCGTTACTGCTTCTTGAAAAGAGGCTGCGATATCTGCCTGAGAATATTCGATTCCTTTCATTTTACAACCATTGATATAATTTAATACCGCCGACTTAACACCACTAAAACTAAAATCATATGGTGCTCCCTCTACCGATGCACGCGGAAATGCAATAGCATCCTTGTTCCCTGTCGGCGCCATTGCATCAATCTTGGGACCGCCTGGATATCCCAATCCAATGGAACGTGCAACCTTATCAAACGCTTCTCCCGCTGCATCATCTCGCGTTCTTCCAATAATTTCATATTCACCATATTCTTTTACCATAACAAGATGACTATGTCCTCCCGATACCACGAGACATAAAAACGGAGGCTCCAGCTCTTTATGACAAATATAGTTCGCAGAAATATGACCTTCTATATGATGTACTCCTACCAAAGGTTTTCCTGCGGCATAACTAATTGCCTTCGCTGTGCCTACTCCAACCAAAAGCGCCCCAACAAGTCCCGGACCATAGGTGACGCATATTCCATCGATTTCTTTAAGGGTTGTATTTGCTTCAAGCAACGCCTGCTCAATTACCTGATTCACATTCTCGATATGCTTTCGAGAAGCAATCTCAGGAACAACACCTCCATATAATTTATGCAAATCAATCTGTGATGCGATTACATTCGATAAAACTTCTCTACCATTTACTACAACTGCAGCCGCAGTCTCGTCACATGAACTCTCGATTGCAAGCAACTTAATATCCTTTTGCATGCTCTTTTATCCTCATTTCTTCTTATACATAATTAACTTTTCGCTTTATCTTCGTTTTTACGAAAGGCCAAAATCTTCCAATGATTGTCTTCTTTAACAAGGACATAATCTTGGAATGTTTTAGAATATTGACTGTTCTCACTCAAAAAATAGGAAAGTTGGATATAAGCACACTCTTGTCCGTTGATTTTTTCATATTTAACAGAACTGCTTTTATCCACCGTATAATTTACAATCTTCTTTTTGCCAGAAATAAAATTATCAACTTCCGCTTTGAGCTTCGCGCGTTGCTCATCAATCGGATTCTGTTCTAACAACTGGTTACTATATAACATCCTCAACTGACCCAACAACTGCTCAAACTCCTCCTCGGTCATTGACGTATTATACATACACTGATTAATTCGTCCAAACAACTTAAGCACTTCCGCTGGCGTTTCCGGATATCCCAGTTCCAAATCCTTAGCCGCTAACCTTTCTACTTCTGTAGATTTTGTCACCACCATACTTTTGTCCTGTTTTTTATGCTCACTATAGACAAAAATTATACCAATCACAATCAAGCATGTAACGAAAGAAAACATACTCATATTCTTGGCCATTTTCTTCGCAGGATTCTTTTTCGTGGGTACTTGTCTCCTTTGCATACCATCCCCTCCTTGTCACTCAGACTCAAAGGCAAGTTCTCGAAACATTCGATCCTTTCCCGGAAGCGTATTCGGAAATATTTTCCTAACTTCTTCCATATATGTTTCAGGACGAACCAAAGAAGGGCTATAATGAGTCAACCACATTTCCGAAACTTGCGCCTTCTTTCCAAGCTCAGCCGCTTCGTAAAAAGTCATGTGCTTTTTCTCTCTCGCACTTGCCGCCTTCTCCTTTTCTCCGTACATTCCTTCACATATAAATAGATCCGCTCGCTCCGCATGACGAATGATCCGTTCCGTAGGCCTACTATCCGTGCAATACGTAAGCTTAATCCCTTTTCGAGGTGGACCAAGTACCTGATCCGCCGTATAAACGACACCATCAATCTCAACTCGTTCCCCTTTTTGCAACGGACTCCACGCCTTCATCGGCACTGCATTTGCCTTTGCTTTCTCAATATCAAACTTGCCACTACGATGAATTTCTATCGTATATCCATAGCATACCACATTATGATTCACCTTAAAAGCACAAATATGATAACCATTTAAAAAAAATTCTTCCGTTTCGTTTTCAATCTCGATATATTCCAACGCAAACGGAAGCCCCTGTGCAATGACCAAAAGGGACTGGACAACTTTCCTTAATCCTTTGGGGCCAATAAGCGTTAATGGTTTTGTACGCTCTGCATTTCCCATAGAAAGCAAGAGTCCTGGTAAACCACTAATATGATCCCCGTGAAAATGCGTAATGCAAATAACATCAATGGGGTGAAAACTCCACCCTTGTTCACGTATGCTCACCTGCGTTCCCTCTCCACAATCGATCAACAGGCTACTTCCATTGTATCTAGTCATAAGCGCCGTCAACGCACGCCTTGGCAATGGCATCATTCCTCCTGTTCCAAGCAAACATACATCTAACATAAAATTCCTCCACTTTTTTGTATACACCACCTTAATCCAAAGGTGTTGTTTTTTCTTCTACCTCTACCGGCACCAAAAATTCTTCAATCAAATGGTCATAACATTTCTCACAGAGATTGAAGCAATGAACCTGAAGATCCTTTTCCGAAAAGTATCCCCATTCCTTCCTCACAAACAATCCATCTTCCTGTAATATGTTATTCTTCTTTTCCATTTCACGCCCACACTTATTACACAAAATCGTTCCATTTTCCATATTTTCACCATTCCTTCAACAAAACTCTTTCGTACCTCAATATCTACTATATTACTCTATACCGACGAAATTTTCCAGTTGTAAAAATATGTAGTTTTGGTTGAATTAACCTTTTTTCTCTGCCTCTTCCCTCTCGCGTTCAGCTTGAGACTTTCTCAGATAAATCGGGGCAAACTCTGCCGCTGGAACAACCTTTCCTTCCTTATATAGCATTTGCCCGAGAGCCGCCACACTCGCACCACTTTGGTAGCGGGCATGAGCCGCCATAAACTCTACCGGAACTTTGCATTTCTCGCGAATCACTTCTTCAAATACTGGTACACCATCACCTAAAAACAAAATAGGCTCTCCGATTTCAGACACTTGTTGTATTACATCCTCAATCCCAGCAACATCTGGTTCTACCACCACTTCCGGCACGCCATCACCAGTTCGATAAACACCATAATAAGCCTGGTTTCGTCTGGCATCCATAATCGGACACACTAAAATCCCTTTTTGCAACACATTCGCGGCCAATCCCATAAGGGACGACACGGAAACAATCGGAATTCCTAATGTCCACGCCAGTCCCTTTGCCGTAGAAGCACCGATACGAAGTCCCGTAAAAGAACCCGGCCCTGCGGACACAGCAATACAATCCAATTCCTCCGGTGCCACTTCCGCCATGGACAACATATCAGAAATCATAGGCAACAACGTCTGGGAATGCGTCTTCTTATTATGTATGGTATATTCTCCCACAAGAATATCATCCACCATTACTGCCACCGTCGCAACAAGCCCTGAACTATCTATACTCAATACTTTCATGCATCTTCCTCTTTTCTTTTCATCGAAACATTTTTACCACTTGTTATTCCACTACAATCTTACGATAGTCGAAACCTTGCTCCAAATCTTTTTCGATTGTTATGCTAATACAATGTTCTGGCAAAAGTTCTTGGATCAGTGATGCCCACTCAATCAAGCATACGCCTTCGCCAAAAAAATAATCTTCATACCCAAGATCATACATCTCTTCCACATCACCAATGCGATACACATCAAAGTGATAAAAAGGAAGTCTTCCCTCTTCATATTCCTGAATCAGTGTAAAAGTCGGGCTTGTAATAGGCTCATGGATACCTAACCCTTCCGCAAAGCCTTTTGTGAAAACCGTCTTCCCAACACCAAGATCACCATGAAGCAAAAAAATCTGCCCCGGCTCTACCTTGGCTGCCAGTTTTCTCCCTAATGCCAGCGTATCTTTTTCACTAAAACTTTCATAAATCATCTTGTGTACTCCTTTATCATTTTCACCAAGTCAATATATTCATTCTCACAAGCCGCCTTCGGAATAATAAACGCAGATACAGAATTCACATAGAGATATATTGCCTCTTTTGTGGTCACGGCACGACGGATCATCTCCCATTCTACAGTTGCCGTCCCGGCAATATTCGTCACTTCCATACCGTTTTTCGTGAACACATAGTGAAACGGTTTACGAAATGCACCTGTTTTCAATTGATTCCATCCCTTCATTAGAAGTGTAACTGGCTGGATCACAGTAAACATGAGACCAAGGAAAACCAAAATCACTTTCTGACTCACAACAAAATATTCCCAAAAGCAAATAAGCCCAACAACTGCGAACAAACTAATAAGCAAACCGATCACTCCACCTGCGCGAAGAAAATTATTGCGCAACAAGAAGCGGTTTAACGTCTTCTTATCCAATTGAATATCCAATTCCATTTTGCGCTCCATCGTCTTATAACACTCCTTTTCCTTTCATTATTTTATATAAGCAACATGAAAAAATCAAGCTTTTTGACATTTGAATTCATTCTACAGCAGTCTCCAACCCGAATGATACTTGTTTTTCAAAGTCAAGCCTGTCTGCTTGCCCCAGCCAAGAGGAAAACCATCGACACATACCAAGCACCAGCCACCTTTTCCTGTCAGCATTGCTACATCCTTTTCTTCCAGTGACAACGTTTCCCCTTTCAAATACCGAAACACGCGATCATCTTCGGAAGAAAAATCAATAATCTGTTTGTATTCATATGACTTCAATGCCATTGCCAGGGACTGACTAGGTTCAAATCTTTTTTTCTTTACTTCCCCCAAAAACAGTCCGCTACGTAAAAAGCGGAGTCCGCGCATCTTAGGAAGTTGCTCTGGCATGTAATATAGCATTCCATTTTTACTCTCAATCCGATGATTTTCAAAGGTGCGGTTGCAATTTTTTGCAAACGCCTCAAACAATTCTCGTTCTTCTCCTCGGAGACCGTTTCGTTTTTCTTTGTACATCGGAGTTCGGATATCCGACTGGATTGCTTCTCCTTTTTGAAGCAATGCAAGAAAATGTCCCTCCCCATCCAACTTATGCGGGAAAATGCGGACACACTTTTCCAAATCTTTATTTTCACTATGTATTAACTCTGGTTTTCCTTTTACAAAGCCCTTGTACCCTTCCATCTCCACCAAACGAAGTTCGTCGTCCAAGGAAAGCAAATATTCCACACTACCTTCATCTTCCAGTGGCGAAAAGGTACACGTTGAATATAGTAACATACCGCCCTCCTTCAACATAGGAAGCGCGTGTTCCAATATTTCCTCCTGCAACCCACGGTAAAACTCCGGACCATTTTGCTCCCAAGCTTTTACCATCGACGGCTCTTTACGGAACATTCCTTCTCCCGAACATGGCGCATCGATCAGAATCTTATCAAAAAATCCGGTGAAATATTCTCTCAGTTTTGCCGGATACTCCGTCACAATAAAGCTATTGCTGACACCAAATAGTTCAATATTCTTCAACAGTGCTTTGGCACGCTTGCTGCTAATATCATTGGCAATCAACAGTCCAGTTCCATTTAATCGAGCCGCCAACTCAGTAGCTTTTCCACCCGGAGCCGCACACAAATCCAGCACCACATCTCCCTCATTAATGGGAAGTCGTGACGCTGGTGTCATAGCACTTGGATCTTGCAAATAGTAAAGTCCCGCAAAATAATACGGATGTTTTGCCGGTTGAATATCCTCATCATAGTAAAAACCATTGTCCACATACGGAATTTTTGTCAGTGGAAATGGGCTTATCTTCAAAAAATCCTCCACGGAAATTTTTGCTGTATTGACACGGAGTCCAAATTTTCTTCGTTCTTTCATTGAATCGAGATATTGCTCGTACTCATCTCCGAGAATTCGTTTCATCTCTTGGCAAAACTTCTCTGGCAATTCCATGATCCATATCCTCCTCTTTCCTAAAACTGAAACCCGTGGGGCAACAATTCCTTCAGTAAACGAACTTCGTATTCCTCGGGTCCCAAAGCAATAACTACCTCAAACGTTTCCGGGTCACAAAACTCCGCCATGACCTGAAGACAAACACCACAAGGAACGGTACGCTTTAACGAGTCCCCTTTTGCGCCACCAACTATGGCAATACGTGTAAATTTCGTAACCCCTTCACTTACCGCTTTAAAGAACGCCGTTCGTTCTGCACAATTCGTTGGCGTAAAGGCACCATTTTCAATGTTACATCCCGTATAAACACCGTCATCTTCCGCTAAAAGCGCCGCCCCCACAGCAAATCCCGAATATGGGCAGTAGGATTTTTCTCTCGCCGCCATAGCTTGTTCGATTAACTGCTTCATCATTTTCGCCCCCTCATGGGAATATATTATTTCAAATAACTGACAAATCGATTTTGTCCTTGTTCAAATATTTGCTCCATCTGACTACGGCTCAAGGTTTCTTGTTTGCCCTTAGCCGGATTGTATATCGTCACCGTCTTCGTATCATAACCGCTTATGACTACTGCTGTAGAATTGCCTGTCATTCCAATTACATAGCGATTACTGCTAACAAAATACAACATCTGTTCCAATGTTACATTATTTAATGTAACCGGCTCCTCCATGTATTGTCCCAACATCTGATACAAAGATTTTTTCTTAGCAGACAATTTCTCTGGATTTACCGAAATATGATTTGCTTTTAACACCATATAAGCACATGCAGCCAAGTTGGACACTTTGCTATCCGCAGCTTTCATCTGTATTCCAGCAATGCTATTCATCAAGAAACTTCCACTTCGTTCCCATACAACCATATGACTGCTGGACACAACAACACCCATCTGCGCATCCGCTTGTCGAATGGCTTCTGCTGGATCTTCGTAGGCACCTGTCATCTTACCTAACGCATATACATAATACTTAGGAACACTCACCGCGTCCAAATGAACAGATCTTCCACTGGTTACCACTTCACCCTTGGCCACTTCATAGGTTGGCACCTTGTCTATGCTAAAATTCGACGGAAAACCGATATACCACTCTGTCAACGTTCCTGACGTCACACGTGCCTTCAATGAATATGGCGAAATTTTCTGCTCGGTCTGATTCAAAATACTATCCCCGGAAATCTTTCGATATTTTTTCTTCGCCACCTTTTTCACACGAGTCATCGTCATAACATTCCCCGCAACTTCAACTTCCGTTATATACTTATTTTTTCTCGCATAAACCTTTGATTCTCCACCTGTAGAATCAGCAATCACAATCTTGTAGCACGGAATAATCGGTTGCCCAGCCGCTGTGTGCGTGATATCCGCTTTGCGAACGTATCCATAAATCACATCCGCATTGATAATTCCTAACAAACGAATATACTCTCCCTCTGCAGCTTTCGGAATTACAATTTTTTCTTCTGTCTCCAAATTAAAAATAGTAAGCGTCTCTCCATAACCCTTATCCAAGGACTCCGACCACACAAAACAATGGCTCTCAGCCATAACTTTAAAACCAGCGTCGGTAACATTTTCCGCAATCTTCGTGAGACGTCTTGCTTCCATATTGTACGAATATACAATATTAGCTACCATAAAATAGTAAACATTTCGTTCACTCACATATCCGTAGTCACTAAAGTCTTCTTTTAATTGTTGATACGTCGAGTCAATCGGGAGATACACCAATTCCGTTAGCGTACCCTCTTTACCCGAATACTTATAAAGTACAATTGCCACTTTTCCTTCGTACTGTCCTCTCGGAAAATAACCGTACACTGCAAAATACAAGTTCCCCTCTGCATCTGTTTTCAGCAATCGTATCTCCTGGCCTTCCCCTTTGCGGTATACATACGATGCTTTTTCGCTATATGCCGAATACAGTTTTGTAATCTGATTTTTATCTTTTGCCATATCGTAGCAATACAGATTGCCACCTCGTGCAAAAAACAATCGATTGGTCTCCTTATTTTCCAACAAAGCCATATCCGTCTCGTTGGTAATCCCCACTTTGATCTGATTTTTCTGTACACTGGTCAACTTCGGATTAAATACTGCTTCCATTGTCCGCTCAAAATTAAGAAGATAACTGGTTCCAGATGCGTAACGAACACGATAAAATTCATTTACTTCATATTTTTCTTTTCCCGACTCCGTCTTCGCTTCCACAAAATAAGTCAACTGAAAACAAGCCGTCTCCATATTGTACTCTTTTACGGTAGGAACAATCTTAGAAACTTTTTTCGGTGAAAGTTTTCCCCATGTAATAAGATTGCTGTCCGACTTAATATTTACAAGCGCCAACGTGTCGTTTGCAGCAGTTCCATCCGGTTCCAAATACCGTTCCAACTCTTCTGCTTTGGCCTTGGTAAAAGTATCTTGATGAAACTTCATGGCGAAATCTAATTTTTCCTTCAAATACGATGTATTAAGATAATATTTTAGTCTCGTATAATAATGAATCTTTCGCCCTGTCTCTGTTGTAGCAGTCATTGACAAGATGTACTCTGTACTAGTCTTAAACCCATAGTCTAAAACAATTTCCACCGCTTTTTTATTCTTATCTAGCGAATTCATCACTCCTGAATAATATACTTCGCCACTTTCCTTATCTACCACTTCATATTGCAATTTAATCAATCGAACGGAAGAGTCACTAATCTGCACCTGGATTTTTTTCTCTTCATTTAACGGTGTAATGGACTCTCTTACAATATTATTCGCAATGGGTCCTGTATAGCCATACAAACGATTCATTGTAACATCTTGTGTTGTCAGAACCAAATACGGGAAACTTTCTTCTCCTTGTTCAATCACTGTCCCCTCTTCATACATGTTGCTTTCCAAACGACTGCCAAAAAAATACAGAGCTGCCGCAAATACAACCATTAGCACGACTGTTTTATACAAGTATTTAACCATGTAAATCGTTACTCCCTTTCTGATTAGAATCAGACTCATTGTATCATAGTTATTCCAACAGGGCAAGAGAACTCATGGAAATTTGGCACAATTGCTACGGGATTCATATATTAATAGTAATATCATTTATTTGCGAAATCCGCAAATTCAGAAAGGAATGCCATGAAACATTTCATCGAGAATCTGCCAGATTACTGGTTTGGCCAACCACAGACTCCCATGATAAATCCGGTATTCGGAACCGAAAAACTTTGGGAAATCGAAAATGACGTCTCCTACTTAAAATATTTATATCCTGATATCTGCCGACAAATTAACGAATGGATCGAAGAAGAATGCGACCGCTTGGAATATGACGGAAGTTTTATTTTCGATGACTATCCGGATAAAACCACGTTACAACGTCTTGCCCGCTCTATTTATAACAAATGCAAGGATCATTCTCCGGAAACTTTTTCTCAACAACCACACATTACAGAACTAATCGAGGTGCTTTTGTATCACGAAATTCTTTTCCGAAGAAATCGATACCGAAACCGTAAACGCCTATACCTTTGACACATCCTTTTTTACAGAATCAATATAGAAAAAAAGCTGTGTACCGCCTAACCAAAATCGCCAGTACACAGCTTTTCCTTATCCATTCACTTGTCTTGTACAAAATGCCAATTCTTCAAACTGCGAAACTGGCATCGGTTTTGCAAATACATACCCTTGAATAAAATCACAATCTAATTCTTTCAAGTAGTCTACTTGAGAACGAATTTCTACGCCTTCTGAAATCGTCCGCAAATTTAAACTTTGCGCCAAATGGAACACGCTATCAATTACTTTCTTACCACGTTGTTCATCTTCTACCTCTTTAAAAAATACTCGATCCAGTTTCAATGCATCCACTTTCACTTCTTTTAACATATTTAATGACGAGTACCCGCTTCCAAAGTCATCAATGGAACAGAGCATACCTGAGTCATGAATCTCATTTATTAAACCTTTCAGCATAGATAATTCATTATAAAACAAAGACTCTGTCAATTCGATTTCAATGGTATTCTCTGGTATGTTATACTTTTTCATAATATCTTTGTAACGTTGAAAAAAACCAGGTACAGTAAAGTGTCCACGGGACATATTAACGGAAACCGGAATTACTGGGTAACCTTTTTTTTGCCAACCATCAATTAACTGACACACCTGCTCAAACATGTATAAATCCAACTCTACAATAAATCCATTTTTCTCAAACAATGGAATGAATTCATTCGGGAAGATCATACCCTCTACAGGATCAATCCAACGCACCAACGCCTCAGCGCCTCCGATGCTTTCATTTTCCAATTCATATTTTGGTTGGAGATATGGAACAAAATGCCCCGCCCGCAACGCTTCTTCCATCTTCATTTCCAACTCTTTCTCTCGGCTCAGAAGTCGTCTTTCTTTCTCATCATAGACTCCCATATGAACAAAATGTTGTGCCGAATTCGACACTTTCCGCAATGCAATATTGGCCCATTCTAACATAGCAGATACCGAAGCTTCCTTATCCTCTACACGATATACACCAAAATACATACGCAAACCATACGGCTCTCCATTTCCATCCGACAACTTTGCCAGCTGATCATTGATTCTCGTTAATCGATGCTCCAGTTTCTGCATGGATAAAAATCGCATAAGCATCCCATAATTATCTGACATAATACGTCCTGACACTTCATCCCAACGGAGAAGTTCATCATCAATAATCCTATGAACCGAACGTAACACCTGATCTCCCACATCATTACCATAGCTATCGTTGATCAATTTAAAACGATTAATGTTTGCATAAACAATAACATATTCGCCTTCTTCTTTCAGAAGCATATTTGCCACACGTTCAAATTCTCTCTTGTTTTTTCTACCAGTCACACTATCACGCCCACGCTGTTGGTATAAATGCCTATACTTAATAATACAAGAGCTAATTAACACGGCATTACTCAAAACAAATATGAACACCGACAGAAGATGATTGTCTAATCGTTTCACAGTAAAGAATAGCAAAATAAGCAAACTCACACCCATTGTGACATCCCACAACACCATTCCGATTAGGTGTCGGGCAGTGTATGCATGCGAATTAATTCGCTTCCAAATGCGATTCACGTTATCACCTCCTGCTACCTCTCTTATGTATAGTCATTATTATACTCCCTACATAGGAAATTTACAAGGAATTTATCCCCGAAAACAAGGGATTATGCACTATTTTTTAAACACTACTTCTCGGTCTGTCTTTTCTGTCTTAACAATAATATATGGATAGGTGGCCTTCTCCTTTACCACCTCCTCTTTTCCCGGTCCTTTCAACTCTGTTTCCAGACACAACTTCTCCCCCATTTCATACAAACCATGTACCGCAATGCTAAATCCACCTGTGGCCTGTTCCCCATATCCACGGGCAATATACAGATATTCACCATCGATGTAGGACATCTCAAACGAATTCACTTTCTTCTCTTCAATCTGTGCCAAGAAGTCTTCCGGGCAGTCCCGAACCGCCACAACCGTGTAATCCCACACTTTTCCTTTTGTTTCTGTGGTCCTTTCCTTCTGACACCCAGCCACAAATAAACACGCTCCCATAATTATAAAAATTGTAATGATTGTTTGTCTCATACCACTACTCCAAATATATGTTACTACAACCTATGATTTTGTCTGAAATTTATAACCGAATATTTCTATCTTGCCTTTTTTCTTTTGGCGTGTGTATAATGTTTCTGAAAGGAGCTTTTATTATGGACAATTTTATATATAGCATGAATGCCACTCTTCCCATCTTTCTTTTGATTATTCTTGGAAAAGTGTTGTACAAATTACATATTATCAACAATGAATTTATTAAGGGGGCCGACCGCTACGTGTATTACGTTGCTCTCCCCGTTCTTGTATTTAAAGATTTAACGGAAAACAATATTCGCGATACCTTTGATCTCGGCTATGTTTTGTTTTGCTTTTTGGTAACTTTAACCGTTATTTTAAGCATCTGGGGCTTAACTGAGCTTTTCATGAAAAATGACACTGAAAAGGGGGCATTTATCCAAGCTTCCTACCGAAGCAGTGCCGCCATTCTCGGACTGGCATTTATCGATAACATGTACAGCAGCGCTGGCATGGCACCGCTGATGATTATCGGCGCCGTCCCTCTCTTTAATATATTTGCTGTCGTTATTTTGACTCTGAAAGGAGAAAATGGAGGTCAGAAACCGGATTTAAAAACAACCATTGTAAACATTTTCAAAAATCCTATCTTGCTTGGAATCTTCATTGCCCTCCCCTTTGCCTTCCTTGATATTTCCTTTCCGACATTTGTCAACAAAGGAATTTCCTATCTTGCAGGAACAGCCTCGCCGTTAGCACTTCTATCCATCGGCGCGGGCTTTGAAGGACGAAAGGCCATTAAGAAATTAAAACCAACGGTAATTGCAAGTTTCATCAAGCTTCTTTTGCTTTGTGCACTCTTTTTGCCGCTTGCCATTTACTTCGGCTACCGCAACCAAGAACTTGTTGGGATTCTGATTATGCTTGGATCTCCTGCCACAGTTTCTTGCTATATCATGGCGAAGAATACCGGAAATGATGCCACCCTTACCAGCAGTATTATTGTTCTTACTACGCTACTTTCTTCTATTACCTTAACCATGTGGATTTATGTGTTGAGAACAATGGGATATCTCTGACCGATTATCTTTTTTTAAAAAAACGAAAATAACAATTGACTTTTTTGAATAAATGTAGTATTATGGGAAAGTAAGTGATTTAGGGGCATAGTTCATCGGTAGAATAAGAGTCTCCAAAACTCCAGAGCTGGGTTCGATTCCTAGTGCCCCTGTTGATACACCTTATAAATAGCGAATAATCGTTATTTATAAGGTTTTTTTATTTTCTTGCTTTTCAAACTAACGGTAAATAATCTCATGTCTTCCCGGGCCATTGGAAACCATGGTAATCGGTACTCTCAGTTCTTTTTCAATAAACTCAATATAACGGCGACAGTTTTCTGGAAGCTTACGGTATTCTGTGATGCCTCGAATCTCCTCTTTCCACCCCGGAAGAACTTCGTATACTGGTTTCGCTTTTGATAATTCTACAGTTGTAGGAAGGTTTTTTGTTACCTTCCCGTCAACCTCGTAACCAACACAAATCGGAAGCTCGTCCAAATAACCAAGGACATCTAACACCGTAAGAGCTACTTCTGTTGCTCCCTGTATGCGACATCCATATCGACTTGCCACAGCGTCAAACCATCCCATACGTCTTGGACGACCTGTAGTGGCACCATACTCACCACCATCCCCCCCGCGACGACGCAACTCATCCGCTTCTTCACCGAAAATCTCACTAACAAATTCTCCAGCACCTACTGCACTAGAGTATGCCTTTACAACTGCTACGATACGTTTGATCTCGTATGGTGGAATTCCTGCACCAATGGCCCCATAGGCAGCCAACGTAGAAGAGGACGTCACCATTGGATAGATTCCGTGGTCTGGATCCTTCATGGACCCCAACTGTCCTTCTAGCAAAATTCTCTTTTCTTCCTGGATTGCATGATAAAGATAAGAAGACACATCACACACATATGGTCCAATCATTTTGCCATATTCTCCCAACGTCTTCATAAGCTCCTCCACATCCAGTGCCGGCTTGTGGTACAAATGTTCTAAAATAATATTCTTTTGTGATACGATATTTTGGATTTTCTCTCGAAGTTTCTCTTCCTCAAATAACTCAGATACTTGAACACCGATTTTGGCGTATTTATCAGAATAAAAGGGTGCGATACCCGACTTTGTAGAACCAAACGACTTGCCAGCAAGACGCTCTTCCTCGTATTGATCAAATAAAATGTGATACGGCATAACAATCTGTGCACGATCCGACACAAAAATCTTGGGTTTCGGTACCCCCGTTCCCACGATGTCATTGATTTCTTTAATCAAATCCGGAATATTCAACGCTACTCCATTTCCAATAATGCTTGTGGTATGATCATAAAACACACCGGACGGAAGGATATGCAATGCGAATTTACCATAATCATTTACAATGGTATGTCCTGCATTGCTCCCTCCCTGAAAGCGTACGATAATGTCGGATTTTTCTCCCAACATATCGGTAATCTTGCCTTTTCCTTCATCTCCCCAGTTGGCACCTACAACAGCTGTAACCATAGCCATTCCTCCTTTTATACGCCATTTAAAAGATCTCGCGTGAAGACACGCACAGGCATATTATAGCGGATTTTTTTTCTTATTTCAAGGAGAAATGAGGCCAGTGTTCTGACTATTTATTTTTGCAATCTTGCTTCTTAAATAGATTCGTTGTATGTTTCACACACCTCTTCCAAAGTTTCACTCCAAAATAATCCAGCAGAAATTCTGGAAAAGCACTTAAAACGAATACTCTGTTTTTCTGAATCTCCTTCTCTTCCAATTTGAAAATTTTATGAGGGTTTACTGTTTCTATATACTGTTCATAGCTGATGGTTGCTACTTGGTCCAGAAGACATGAAAGTTTCATCGAAAACACCTCAATCACATCTTTCCATATTTCAAAGCTATAGATCTTAAACTGAGGGCAAAAAGAACGTTCAGCTGATAAAAATTTGTAATTCTCAAATTGTTCAATCGTAACAAAACAGTTCTCCTTTTTTCCACACACTGTCGCCTCAAAATCTCTAAGTGCTTCCACCATCGGATAACTGATATATAGCTTTCCATTTTCCGTTTCATTATCAAAACTTATCAACATCTGGTCAAGCATATCACTACCATCGTCGTTACCAAGATTATTTTGATGTCCATCATAATCAAAAAAGAGATAAACCTCAGAAAAATCCTCTCTGCTAAGTCCGGACAACTGCACCGCAAGCTCCTCATGTTCCTCTCTTAGCACCTCGATGATATCTGTATCGAAATCATCTTCTTTCAATTTTTTCCAAAGCATATAGATGTTCTGTCCTGCAGGAAGTGTAATTATCTTGAAGTTTCCATGTTCGAAAAACACTTTGGAAATATTATCAATGATTAGCGGTTCTCTTGTTTCTCCCTCGACTATGAATGCTTTATAGTCTCTATCAGCCATTAAACGCACCTGCCTTGTACATCTTCTGAAGATTATGAGCCTGACGAAGTTCCTTCTCTGTCAGTTCTGCAATTGCTTTGATTTTGTTATCTTGCAGAACGAAATAGCAATCCGGTCTCAACAAATCATTGCTCATCAAATCTGTGTTATGCGTAGTTGTAAATATCTGTACACCCTTTATTTTTTTTAAGCGCTTTTGCACACTTTGTGATAATTCAAAATGATAAAATGCATCAAACTCATCAATAAATACAAATGATGCTTTTTCCATTCTTATATACCAATAATAGAAAAGTGCAAGAGACTTAGTTCCGGTGGAAGCAATCTTAAAGAAGTTTGCATCCTGATTTTCAAAACGACAGTAGATAGCCTTTCTTCCATCCACTTCACAAGCATATAGATCATACACAATATCATTCTCTTTAAGAAATTCCTGGAAATCTTCGACCTTTCCGCTATTTACAATCCCTTCTGCTATCCCTTCGGATCCATTCATAAATCCTTCATATCCCCTGTTATCCAATGAATAGAAAAGTAGCATGCGTTCCACATAATCCATAAATTGCTTAAATATCTGATTTTCTGTATTATCAGTTAATATAGAATTACTATTTACATACTTTACCCTTGATATCGGACTCTCGTTCTTGATAGTAGCATTTAATGTATCAGATCCCTCTAAAAGAGTAAACCCTTCTCGCTTTACAAAATCATAATATATTAATTCTTTCCCATTAATTGAAAGACTCTCATCTTGAAGTGTATTTTCATCTGTCTTCTTATATCTATAAGCCACCTCATGCTCATCGAATGCAAATACATATTCAAACTCTGCAAACGATTTTCTTCCACTCATGTTCAAATAATAATCATAACTCTGCAAAAGTTTATGTTTCTCTGTCAAATGAGTGATTATATCCAAAATAGCCAAGCCAAGATTTGACTTTCCACAACCATTAATTCCATATATAATGCCCTTTGTTACACAACCATTTTCTATTATCTCCGAACTAAAGCTGTAGTTGCTTGGAGAACCTATATCAAACGTGATTTTTTCCTTAAAACCTTTGAAATTTTCTACACTAAACCTCTTTAACATGATAACCATATCCTTTCCTTTTCTACTATTATATGATTATCCGCATCTTTTTTCAAGTGTATCCGTATTTTTTTTACGGTTCTTCTATAACCCATATTCTTGCATTAATTTCTCCTGAAATACCTTATCTTTTGCTGCGCGAAGGATTTCCTCAGAACGTCCATCTTCCGCCAAGCAAATCGTCAGCTTATTCGTGCGTTCTTGTCTTTTTTCTATGCCTTGCTCTTCTAACATATCCAGTAACATACACATTTTTGTTGTCTCCTTCTCTTCCTTTTGCCCAATGTTTTTTGCAATTTCCCGATACCTTCTATCTCCTGTAAAAGCGTCCATCATGTTTATATCTCTTTACTTGTTTGTATAGTATAATGCTAGCACGGCTATACATAAAAATCAACTGTTGTTTGTACACAAATTCCGTCGTTCATACGTAAAATCGGTCGTTTGTACGCAAAAATGAAATCAAGATATAATCACGCACAAAGAAAGAAGCAGATGTTCTGACGTTTTGTCATTGCATCTGCTCCTTCATTATGGAAAAAATAATAACTACTTAACTTTCACCTTCACACTCTTGCTCCACTTACCATAGACTTTCTTGGTTCCATCCAAGCGATACGCACGAACACGAACGTAATACGTCTTCTTTCTCTTTAACTTCTTAAGAGTCGCCTTGGTCTTGGTAAAAAGCTTCTTCTTCGCTTTCTTGGTAAACTTCTTGTTTAATGCGTATTGAATCTGATAACCGGAGGCATTTGAGACTTTTTTCCAAGAAATTGTCGCTGTTTTTTTCTTGGTACTCTTTGCCTTGACTTTAGTCACTTTGCTTGGAACTGTTACAGATGTGTTTTGTGATGGGGTCACGGTTGCTGTTTCTGAATCTTGTGAAGGCGAAGCCATTGGCATTGGCGAAGCCTGTAATTCATCTAGCTTTGGATTATCCACTGGCGTTTGAGTTTGTGTTGGATTATTCTCTATCGCCCCTGCACTCATAACTCGAATCTTACACTCATCCATTTCCCCTGTCTCATCTAAGGTTGCTACAACCGTGGTCTCTCCTTCTCCAACCGCGGTCACAACTCCCTGGTCCGATACAATAGCGACCGAATTATCCTTCGACTCCCAATACACCAATGATTCTGACTGACTAAGCGGAGAAATCTCGGATACAATCGTCGAACTATCTCCCTGCTCCAGCATCATTTCTGTCTTGTCAAAGGATATGGTAGCATACTCTTCTTCTGGCACATATTTTGCCACTACAGCCATGCTTTCCGTCACGCACAAATACTGTTTTGTTGACCAGCCTACAAACACCTCTCCTTCTGGTTCTTGTGGGACAGGTGCTATCGCCTCTTCCAAATAAGATACTTGTTGTGTTTCAATCGTGTTACCATCCGCATCCTTAAATGTTACCTCATACTTCTCTGGTTCCATTTTCACATACAGTGTAAGATTACGATCTACATAATCTGTCTCTGAATCCCACTTCTTGGTAAATTCTGCATCCGTATAAATTCCCTCCGAAGTATATCCTTCCAACTTTTCCAAATCCAAAAGAGAAATATGTTCTCCCTCTTCAACAATCTTCGTCTGAAGTTTATTTGTTAAGCCATAAATATCAACAATGTAGTGATTGTGACGTACATAACTAAACACTTCCGATTCCTTATAATTAGACATAGCTTCTTCCGACGGAACATCCGTTGTAAAATCTCCCCATTTTGCATAGGTTACAACTTTACTTCGATAACGATATTTTGTACCTATCTGTGTCTTACCAGTCACTTTTTTCTGGTTGAACCACTCGACACCATCTCGTACAAAATACGTTGAACCATCCTCTTTGAATCCTGCAATAGTCATACTCTTGTCCAACTCGATTGTTTCATATTCACACTCTTTTCCTTCCACTTCTTCGGCAGAATAGCAAGTAGCTGTTCCATCTGTATATACATAGTGAGAATACTGATATCGAGAAGAGGAAGTATCTACAGGCTGGGTTTCTACTTCCGGCTGAATATACATTGCCTCATCCACTAACGGAGTGTCTTGCCATTCCGAATACTCAGACCATTCATCCCCATCGCTTGTCCAGCCCAACGCTTCTAACTCTTGCGCCTCTTTCACAAGAGACGTCTTTCTAATTTCCTTAAAAGCATAACCAGTATCTGTGTAAATATCGTACTCAACTTGATTCTTTTTTACTTCTTCTGGAAGGTCGTCATATGGCATCCATGCACTTCGCGCACCTTCGTAGTTGATTACATAGAAGTTTTCACAAACTTCACTATCGTTTTTCCTATCCGCCGTTGCATAATAACGAATTACCGTTGCATCATCTACCGAAATCGGAGAAGTATAACGAACTGCTGTTGCCCCCTGCGGATCACTTCCATCCAATGTGTAATAGATATCTGCCCCTTCTGTCTCTGTACTGAGTGAAACTTTCTGCATTTTATCATATTCTCCACTGGCAACACTAGCCGTTGGATTGCTAACTGTCTCCTTGTAAGTGAAGTCTGGCGCTAAAATGGTTTCTTCTTTGATGATGACATCGGTAAATTCCTTCTCTGAACCATGAGCAATATTCTTCCAACCATAGAAGATACAATTATTTGCCTCTGTATCTAATTCAGGAAGCGTAATTGCCTTCCCATACTCCACAGTCTGCTCATCGATAATCTCACCATCGAATCCTTGAATCTTCACATCAAATGTCTTCGTTTTGTAGCGAGTACATACAACGAGATTTTCTGTCACAGTCTCGACGCCATCTGCAATCAAATCCCATTCCACAACTTGACTATCATCCGGCTCTTCTGCAAGAGGTGCAATCAAACGAGAACCATACTCAAATTCCTCTACCTTAACGGTGTTTGCATTCCAGTCCACAAATACCACATCGTACTTATCCAACTCATATTCCGCATAAATATCTTTATCCTCTTTGATATTAATATTGGTATCCGACCATTTGGTAAAGGTATAGCCTGTACGTTTGGTTTCTTCTTGAGATGGCAGTTCTGCTGCAGAACCATCTACAACATCCTGCTCAGAGATTACTTTCCCATTGTAATCAAAGAATCTAACTTTGTGTGTCTTCTTCGGCGCCTCGATGGTATCCAAATAAATCGCGGTAGAGTTTCCTTCCACACCAAGTACTACTGTCATATCACCTGTTTTAACGGAAGGCTCCTCACGAAGTTTAAAGGTAAAACTATAGTTTCCTTCGTCATCCAATTTTGTCTGTGCCACATATTCATTTGTATAATCCGACGCCTCATCTACTTTGTAAATAAAAAGAGTCGCTTCTTTTCCAGCAAATTCCTCTCCTAGTGAACCCTCTACTGTACGTTCTTTTCCACTGGTATCTTCCTTCATCATTTCGTCTGATAAATATCGATACACGGTCCGCTCTTGAACATTTCTAGTAGAACTTGCAGTATATTTTGTCGTTGACCAATCGGAATAGTCGGTCCATTTATAGTAGTTAAACTGTTTACGATAATTATTGTATGTGCAATTATAGACCGGTGTATTTGCCGCATTTCCTTCCCCATATCCAATCCACCAGTAACTATCTCCACATTGTCCGGGATAACAACCATAAAATGCACCTAATGAATTCCATGGCAATGCTGCCCCCGCAAAGGCATGGAAATTCCAGAACTTACTTGTATATGTACCACTTACAGTTCGGTTGATCGCTCCATAGTTACCATTTCGGCACCAATGATAATACAAGTATCCAATAGTCTTAGTTGACACTGTGGTTTTATTGGTATAGGTTTCCGATGCCGTCACCGGCTTTTTATTGTATCTTGAATAATGTACATTGGAAGTACTAAAGCCGTATGGGAAAGATGCCACATAATCAAAATTCCCTCCACCTGTACGCACCCAAGAACTACCACTGCAGGTATATCCACTTAAAGAAGTTTCATACGATGTAGTTGTTTGCTTATCTTGATATCGATACTCGGTACGTTCTTCCTTCTGTGTCGCCTCTTCTGGTGGTTTCACAGTACTCCAGTTGGTAAACACGGAACTCTGATCAATTTCTAACGTTGCGTTGTTGGAAGTTGTAGTTGTGATTGGAACCGCATCGGTGTATTGTCCAATGACATAAATCTCTGCCATAGAAGCCGCCTTGTCATAAGGAACAAACACTTCAATTGTTTTATTGGCATTCTTCTTTACACTAAATGCCGAAGACTCTGTAGAGGTCAGAAGTTTTCCTTCCTTGGTTTTTAAAGCCACAACTACACGCCCCTTGGTGGAGGATTGATCCCAGTTTGTCACTTTCGCTTGAATAGTATAACCTTCGTTGTCGCTTTCTTCCGCATCGTATTCACGCACGGCAGAAACCAATTCTGCATAGATTGGGAAATTTTCATTGTACCAGCCAACGCATGTATTTAAGGTGGTGTTGGCTGTGATGCACTTGTAATCTTTGTCCCATCCATCATATCCCGTCTTTACATATCCTGTCGGCAACTCATAATCCACTGGGTTTGCCGAACTGTAATAATCCACCTTCTCTGTCCCTATGACCTCCTGCGTGGTAGAATCTACATATCGCACCGTATATTGATTAATCTCATACTCCGCTTTTACCACGATATCTTCTCTTACATTATAAAATGATGTTGACCATTTTTTAAATGTATATCCCGTATGCTCCGGGTTTGCTGGTGCATTTGCCGTGGCACCATAATGAATGGTCTGTTTTCCTAATTCACTAGGCTCGTACCCCGCCGGAACATCTACAAAACGATCCGCATCCATGAAAGTAACGGTTACATCCGGATGTACTGTAAAGGAAACGGTATTGGATTTTCCTTTGGTTCCCACTTCATTGTAAGCCTCGACTTGAGCATAATAGGTTCCCGTTTTTTCTGCAGCCTTGAAGGCGTATTTTGTACCTGTTACTTGTCCAGATGTTTCGATTAGCTCATCGTCGCTGTTGTACAAATACAGTTTATAGTATTTTGCATTCTTTGCTGCGGCCCAATGTACTGTAGCCGAACTTTCCAAACCAATGTCCTGGTAGGAACTGCTTATCTTTAGGCTTGGAACATCTGGTTTGGTGGCAGTGGTGCGGAAGGTCTTTACACCACCAGCCTTTTCTTGTCCGTTGACAATTGCCCACATTTTGTAATAGTATGTAGTTCCATAATTCAAGGAAGAATAGGAACCAACATTACATGCCATATTACCAGAATAGGTTGTACCACCTACCGGTATTCTTTTCATGGTATTTTGATTTGTTCCAATGTAAAATCCCCATGAACTAACATTGCCTGCTGGTGACATGGAACCTGAAATACGGGCATTGTTGTTGGATACATTGGCGGCTCCGTTGGTGGATACTTTGTAGTTAATGGACGAAGCAACGGCTCCTGTATTAAAATGCCATCCACAAGAGAATCCTAATGATATACTTTTTGCTTCCACATTTTGAAATTTACCATTTTTTATCTCATATCCGTACTTTCTCACACGCACCTTCTGGGTTGGTGCGTACTTTCCATATCCCGCTTCTCCTGTATATAAATAGTTTCCATCGCGATAGAAAACAACAAAGAAGTGCCCTCCTGTATAAATTACATCTCCGGCCCGTACTTCATTAATATTCGAATACTGTGCCCCCGAGCTATGACCATAGGCATTGAAAACATATTTGACAAAGTCATTTACATAAGCGCAACACCCCTTGGATCCCCATGAGGACATCTTAGGACCTTGATCTTGACCAAACAAGATTCCATCTCTCCATCTAGTATCATTGATAAATCCGCTTACTTTCTCGTCATAACCACCTGCCGCTTCTACCTCATTCGCTGTTCCCACATACTCTTTCACCACTGGAATCCCATCAAACAATCCCAATGACAAACAAACACATAGGAACATGGCAATTACTTGCTTTACTACTCGTTTCTTCATTAGCCTCATCCTTTCCTTTTTCACCTTATTCACAATTAATTGGTTCATAGACTATTCCTTACAATCAATTGATTTCCTCACCTTCTCTCTATTGCGTAAATCATCACAACAAACAACCATGTCTGTATTGTTAGCTATGGGCATTTATCCACTCATACACTTCATCCCAACTACACACACGTACAATTTTCTCTCCAGATACCTCTTGATTATATGGTGCATCAAAAAGCAACACTGTAATTCCGTTCTTTGCCAAGTACTTTGCCACTTCCGGGCGATCTTCTATCATGATTTCTGCTCGAATAGCCAAGCACGCTTCCGTTTTCTCAACAGCTGTATTTTGTTCAGAGCAAAATAGGATTTTTTTGAATACGAGTCCATGCTTCCTATACCACTTCAACAACATGCTCCTACTATACGCTCCTAATGGATTTTGCATTGTCACAAACTTTCTCGCTGTAACTTCATACAAATCATGCCCCTCCTGATTCAATTGCGCAATCACTTTCTGTGCATTTTGCCGCGGGTCACATTCTTTGCAGTATTTAATAAAGATACGAACACCATAGCATACAATTTCCCAAAATGATGTTTCGTACATTTCCTCCCAACTATATGCCTTCGTATTGCTGGCAGTGCGCCCCAGATATTTCTCGCCCATTTTTAAACAAAACGACGACATATCCGTCAAAACTCCATCTGCATCAATTGCTATTACCATTTCGCCACCTCACACAGTTCTTTTACCGCATCCCTTACACTCTCAATCATCTCTGCTGCACGTTTTTCCGTCGGATAAATAGGTTTCCCAAAAGAAACGGTAACCTTCTTACGTTTTTCCGTTCTCATAGGAATCTTGCAATTATATGGCCAGATTTGATATGTACCTACAATTCCTACTGGTATAACGGGAACCTGTGCTCGTATGGCAGCAGATGCCGTTCCCATGAGAAATTCTCCCATTTCCCCAGTTCTCGTTCTTGTTCCTTCTGGGAATACCAAAGCGCTATAGCCTTGTTCTTTCACACATTTATCCAACGCTCGCAACGCCGGAATCGGATTACCTTTGCGATCAATCGGAATCGCACCTATCGCCTTGAAGATTTTTTTCATTGCTGGCTCTTCTGCCAACTCTTCTGCGGCAAGACAACACATCTTTTCCAAAGTTTCTTTCCCTCTTTTCATACAAACCGCTTTATACACAATAGCCGTATCCAAATGACTACTATGATTAGGGGCAAATATGCAGGGCATGTCCGTTATATTTTCCAGTCCTTCATATCGAACTTCGCATATCTCATGCAATGTTCGAAACATCTCTTCCAGCGTCTCTTCGTCTGCCTTAGTACGCGGAGTTGGAAAGACGTTCTCATCTACAGTATTGCTTTTTTTCAATCTTGATTCCCCCTAATCCTCACGTTCCTTTCTCCTTGACATTTACTAGATGTCATTTTGCATAATTATACCATTTTCATCACATTTTGACAAGCACTGTGTGTCAAGCCAGTGCTCGTATGCTATATAATTTAACCATCACTAAATGTCTTTTTGCTCATAACCAGAGGAGCAATGTGACATACTAGTATGGATTGGAGATTATCATGTACAAAAATCGTGCTTCCGACGGAAAAAATAACATTAGCGGTCATGCCATTGCGCATTATCGCAAATTGCAGTCACCCAAAATGTCTCAACGTCAACTTGCCGAGAAGCTTCAACTTTTTGGAATTGACTTAGACAAAAACGCGATACAACGTATTGAATCTGGAGAACGCTTTGTGACCGATATCGAATTACGTGCGTTGTCTAGTGTGCTTCAAGTATCTTTGGATACTCTTCTTACCCCCCCTGCACCAACATTGAGTAAATAGCCGCACCAAAATTGCGGCTGTTTTGTGTTGCCTATTCTTTACGTTCCATCTTTTTCCGAAGTATAACATACTTTTATCTGTATTTATTCTGATTTTCCTAAGTTGCAGTTTTTCTTCCTAACTCGCAGCTTTTTCCCCTCTTTGTAAATTGCTATCAGCTCAACTTTTTGATAAAATGATAGATAGAAAACAAAAAGTGAGGCAGACACATATGACAATTGCAATTTGTGATGACAACAAAGATTTTTTAGTTTTTCTTCATGATTTTTTGTTGAACTACTATAATGGAATACATGACGATGAACTCATCATTCAAACATTTTTACCAGATGCGTTTGACTTTCACCTAGATAGCTCTGGTTGCTCCTTCGACATTGTCCTAATGGACATTATCATGGAGCAGTACAATGGCATCGAACTTGTCAAAAAAATCAATAAACTGAATCCGGGAAGTATCATTATATACATAAGTAACTATATCGAGCAGACACTAAACGCATATGAGACTTCTCACATTTATTTTGTTCTGAAATCGGAATTGGAAACACTTTTACCACGAGCATTAAAAAAAGCGCATGCTTATCTAGAAAACCAGAAAGCAATCACGCTTGTATCTTTGAAAGGCAACAATGGTGTACTCCACAACATTCCAGCCTCGGATATTATGTTTTTTGAAGTGTTCGGTCATCAAGTAACAGCACATACACAACAGGAAATGGACTTCCAATGTTCTACTCCGTTAAAAAAATTATCGAACTCATTGCCAGAGGGGTTTGTACGTATCCACAATAGTTTTTTGATAAACATGCAATACGTCCGAACCTTTGATTCCTCAAAGGTTATTCTGACCAATGGAAATGAACTCCCAGTTAGTCGTACCTATAAAAAGGAGTTTCAAGATAATTATACGCAATACACAACGCGCTTCCTGTAAAAGAAGCGCGTTTCCATTACCGATATTCCTCCAACACTTTCTCCGCATATTCTTTCGCCGTATCCATCTTTCCACTTTCCACTAACATATGCAACGTCTCCATATGCCC
>JAZNJZ010000108.1:0-21067 GCA_045578325.1 Eubacterium sp. | reverse complement strand
TACCACATTATCGGCAAACTTTCCAAGAAAATAATTTGTTTTTATGTGTTTATTTGCCGTTATCGGCACTTTAATTCCACCTACAAAAATGGCACCCCAACAGTAACATTTGCCGGAAACGCCCATTTTACAGGCCTTTTTTCAAATCTGAAAATACTGCCGTGGCTTTCAAAGCTTCCTTATAGATTTCCTTATCGTATTCCTGTGTTGTTCCAAGTATGTAAACATCATAATAATCTCTTGGCCTTGTGGTAAACACACCTCTACGCAGAATTGTCTCCACTTTCTCTGCAATAACCGTCTCTATATTATATCCCCATAAGCTAATTCGAACATCTTCATCGAAAATACCACTAAACTCATACTTTACTGCGTCCGGGGTAATCACATCTCCTGTAGAAACATCAATGGATAATGGTGTAATTATTGTATCATATACTGCGTCTAAACGAACACAATAACCGCCATAAATATCATCCTTGCGAATTGGCTCAATAGACTTTACTGTAAATACAACATCATCTTTCATATCGATTTCACAAATTGTGTTAATCGCATCTGATATTTTTTCCTCTGTTAATGGCAGATTTCGGAGCGTGGTGTCTAAGTCCATCGTAGATCTGGTGTCCAATCCGACAATAGCCGCTATCAACATTCCACCCTTCACAATAAATTTCTCACTGTATTCGGATGCTGATAACCTTGCAAGGAAACATTCAAACATGTAATTTTGGAGAACTACCTGGGCTGCTATGTTATTACTCTTCGCATAATTTTTAATTCTTCCCTTTAAACTCATTGCCTTAGAACTCATAGCAACACCTCCATATATTGTTTCAAAATCTTGCTTACTCTAAATTTTTCCGCATATGCAGCCAGACGATTCAAATCCTTATCTTTATATGCCGCATAATTTTTTATCCCACTTATTACGGTTTCTTCATCCATGCGATTTCTGGAACGCAGCAAATCACATATGGTACGCTCAGCATCATAGCATCTCACTTCATTGCCGAAAGTGGTCTTTTTCCACACCATTCCCAGTGTAAGCAATTCCGGCTTTATATAATAGCAAGTGCATTCTTCCATTAAAGTATCTGATAACACTGAATTACTTGGAATTGTAACCGAATGTTCAAAAGGTGTTCTTTCCGATAATCCATTTAAAAACAGCGCTGTGTCATGGGAAAAAACAATCTTTTCCGACCTGAGCATCAGCGTATACATATCATCATGAACAGAATCCGGCAGTATATATACTCCTTGACGGCCACGTTCTAATAAGCCTTCTTTTACGTATTTGGATAATAAGGCTCTGGAAAATCCCAATGCAACCACTTGTGCAGTTGTAATCATGTTATTATTTTGTTGTATCTCTTTCATAATCACCTGATTGATTTCCATTATAACCACCTCCAGTAGTTTACTTTTATATAGATATAATATCTCGTTTCTATATAATTGTCAACATCTAGACCTAGCAAACCACTTTATCAACCAATAACGTCCACCACCTCGCTCATGTCTCCCCCTACGATTTCTCCGTTATTCACCCGGCGGAAACGGCTCATAAACTTCCATGCATTCACACAATTCACATAACGCATTTCATGCTCCTGGTTGCTTGAACTTGCAAAAACGCTATAACAACAGCCGTTCTCGCTTTCAAACAAATGCATGGTAAGAACCCCTCCACGGTCCACGTCGTTAACTTTGCATATCACATCTCCGTCAATGCCAAAGATCGGATTTTGCCAGGAAGACTTTTCTTCAAAGGTTACATCGTAGTTGGTTTTCGCTTTATTCACTTTGAGTACATGGGCCATACGATTCATACACTTTTCATCCTGGAAAGGCAGTTCCGGAAGAGGTGTTTTCTCGCCGCCCACATAAAACACAGGCAAAATCACATCGTTATTAATGCTTTCTACTGGATCGCCGAACACATTAAATCCCACATCAAAGGTTGCGGACATCGGCGCCACTGCTGCAAAAACATCTGGATATTCTTGGAATAAATCCCAGCTTTTGCAGCCGCCCATGGAAAAGCCCGTAGCATATATTCTTTCGGAATCAATAGGATATTTTTCTTTCAAATGTTCAAGCAATGTCATGGTTTCTGTTGCAGTACAATTAATGTGATCATCCACACTTATCAAAAGAACACTGTGGTCACGTACGATATAATGCCAATCCGACAACGTTACAAAGCACATAGCCGAATCTCCACCACCATGAAAACAAAGCACAAGAGGAACCTTCTCTCCCGTGTCCAAAATGCCTTTTTGGTAATATGCTACATAGCCAATCTTATGTTCTTCCGTACCTTCCACATCTCCACGATTGTCCGATGACGTTGGAGCGATACAAAAGTCGGTTTCTACCTGCAATCCCATTCGTTCCAAATCTTCTTCTACGTCCAGATATCCAACCATACGACGATAATTCTTTATAAACTTGTCAAAGTCATCTACGTAATCAATGGCTTCCTTGACTAATACATGATCCAAGTCAGCTTTTAATGCTTGGTTTATTTCCTCGCTGTTTTTGATGGAAATCACTGGAATGTCACGACGTTCTGGCCTTGGGATTACACTCAAATGTTCAAGAATACAAACAACTGGTGTTATATCGCCCTTTCCATACAAGCCCTCACCTTCGATCGACTTAAGACAATGAGTTGCAATATAATCCGCAGAGGAGCCAAATCCATACAGATAACTACGATGAATCCCTCCTCGAATAAATGGATCGCCCCATTCACGAGTGAAGTAATTTCGCATAATAGCTACACCGTCTTTGTAATATGGACTGATCTTTGTTTCTGAAATAATAGAGGCAAACAAATCCGAAGGGGCTTCGTTCCAACCACCTTCATTGGTTGGATAGACAAAAACCACACTTCCACCATATTTGGCAGCAATGGAAGAAAGTCCACTCTCATCCGCAAATTCTTTTGCCTCTTCACAAGTAAGCTTATTCTCTTCAAATACAAGTAAATATGGCGCCATAAACCCATAATTGATGATGTCTGTAAGCAACTCGCATGCTGGTATGTATACTTTTGCTTCGAATTTCTCAAATCGGTTCTCCCAAATCTTTGAACCATCGTTTAACTGGATAAGTGGTGGTATTTTTTTCATTGCTATCTCCTTTTCTATTTTATCTATACTATGAATATGCTTGTATTCGTCTCCCCACGACGGGATAATCTTCCTGGTTTAGCGTTTTCGATACCGTATCAACGCCACTATGCTCCAACCAATCATTGACATAAGAATGGTGCTCAATAAAATTCCCGAAAAATAATATACGGAATTATAGATATCTCCTTTCCCTGCCAAAATCACTATGGAAGAAATGAAATACATCACAGGAACAATCGTTACATTTGTTGCGATAGAAACGGCTTTCTTTTTTTTATGTAAGCAAAGGCAAAGAACGACTCCAATGACAGATAACAAAAGCGAGAAAAACATATAGTAATTCAATACCAAACGCGGAAGGGTAACATATCCAGAACTTGTATTTCCGCTCTTTTCCGCCACATCATACAAACAGACATTTCCTCCCGTTGTTGTCGGGTAATAATGTATCTGTCGAATTGGTTGTTGGCCATTTTCTAACGCAACAATATTCCCTCCGGAACCCTTTTCAAACTTTTGTTTCCATTTTGTTGTGTAGCAAGAAACATCCGCTGTATATAAGCCATCTTCGCTTGTTCCATATTCAATTTTTACGGCAAGTGTAGGATCTTTGATATCGAACGCCAGCTCACCATTCTCATTTTCCGTGACACAGATCGATTCCTCCACATCTTCGTAAGGAAGAACAATTGGTGCATGTAGATTCAGCAAAATCAGCACAAAAATGAGCGCCATGGTTAATACACTGGCAAGAATGGTTGCTATTCTTTTTCGGAATAACGTATTTTCAATATTTTTTATTATTTTGGTATCGTTATTCCTTGGCATTGTCATCTCTGTACACAATGACACTTTTTCCTTACGACACTCTTCACAAATGTCAAGATGCTCTTCCACGATCTTTCTTGTGGAATCGCTTGCCAAATCCTCTACGTACAATGGTAACATATCTTTGATTACATCACAATTCATTTTTGTCATTTTAAATCCTCCATTTCTTGTTGTATTCTGGTCTTTGCTCGATGATAAGTGACACATGCCCAGTTTGCATTTTTTCCAAATATATTTCCAATTTTTTCAAAGGATAATTCACCAAACACCCGAAGATGAAATACTTCCTTATATGGTTCGGAGAGCTCGTGTACTTTTTGATGTATGATTTCGGCCATTTCAGAATCAATCAGTTGCTTTTCGATACCGATTTGTTGTTGACTCTTTCTTGTCATGGCTTCCGAAAGTTCGTTTGTATCATCAAGTTCTGAAAAATCAGTGGAAATGCTTTTTTTATTCTTCCGAATGTAAGAATAAAATTGATTTTTTGCAATTTGACACAACCAAACTCTTACATCACAATCGCCTCGGAATTCTGGTAATGCTTTGATTGCCCGAAAAAAGGTTTCTTCCGTCACATCTTCTGCAATGTGTTCATTGCCAGAAAGCCCAAGTATGTATAAGTAAACATCACGAAAATGCTCTTTATATATTGTCTCAATTTCTGTCACTGTCATCTCACCTCCTTCATACATAAGACGCACAAGGATCTATAATCTTACAAAAAATATAAAATTTTTTTCAAAATGCCGTTGAATATTTTTTATACACACTTTCTTAAAAATGCGTACAAAAACTACAACAACACTTCCATCAGTTCCATTACGCCATGATACACCCTCATTTTTTTTGCGTATTTCGGCAAAGTAATCAAATTCTTCTTCTCATCTGCTACGTAAGCATGCATTGCTTTGTTTAACACCTTGCTCCCTAACTTATGCCGATATTTGTAGCAATCACATATGGTTCGTTCACGGTCATACATAGAAAGTTTCGTTCCATTAACAATCACGTCAGTCTTTCCCAATTCATACTGCTGCTCTTGTACATAATACACCTTCAACTCTAAGGAGGGGATATCCAGCTTCGATCTCGTGACGGTACGCGGAACCGCCACATGGAATTGGAGCGGTGACGAAGCGATATATCCATATTTATACAATGCAGACTCCACACATAAAATTCCCTCTGGCAAAAGCGCAGCCAATAACTGCTCCGTTGTGACAGTGTCTTCACCTACAAGCTCATAGTAACCATGGCGAACATTTTTGATATATCCCTCATTGCAGAGTTTTCGCACATCTAGATTTGATAACCCCGCAGAGATAAGGGACGATGTCTTAAGGATTCCGTTGGAAGAATTCCGAAATAAATTTTCCATAATTTGTATCTTATTCATACAACCGCCCTCTTTTTTGTCCGAATATTTTATGTTCACATTTTTTGATTTCTGTGTGCAAAAAATTATTACCCAGAAAAAGCACGATATCGCATCGTGCCTTTTCCATTATATGATTCTAATATTATACAGTAATATTCTCGCCTTTCAAACCATTGAATGCGCCTTCAATGTTAGCGTCTGGATGTGCGATAAGCCATTTGTTTCTTGCAAAAAGAAGTTTATCCTCTTTTGCGCCCTCAGGTGTAACCTCAAGATCAAGATTTGTGTCTTTTGGAAGAAGTACAACACAACGGAATTCATTTCCATCTACGCTACATGGTGCATAGTGAAGAGTTGTTGCGTAAACCTCGATTACTGTTCCCGCAGGCACGAGGAAAGCTTCGATATTTTTTGTGTCATATGTAAAATCATCTTCGATGTCCTGCTGCATACCAATCAAAAGAATTAAGTCAGTTGCTGCAATGTTTACCTCAGAAGAACGATGATACTCTGCTGCGTTTAATACGTTATTGTGTCCATTGCAATATCCAATCTGAATTGGAAGTCCACCGTAAAGGCTATCTGTAAAATCCTTCATGATTGGAAGTGCTTCCAACTCTGCTACGGATGGCTCATAAACAACAGCATCTGCTGGACAAGGCATATCCTGCATTTTCTCGATGAGTTCTGCCACATCATAATCTCCTGTAAGAACACGACCATATTTTTTGAAAGATGCATCTGCTACATTTTGAATTTTAATACTCATGAAATTATCCTCCTATTATTGATAATGTAATGCGTCAAACACTATCTACAATTATACAACGAAACCAATATTTGCACAAGTGAATTTTGCCTTGTCTTACCAGTTCTTCACTATCCATTTTCCAGACTTTGACAGATTCTTTTTCGTTATGGTTTCCGTTTTATTACAAGATGCCTTTATCATGGCAGAAGTCTCATTTTTATTGGATATATTCCATGCAATTCGCCCAATTTTATTCTTTTTCAAAAACTTCATCCATTTCTTCGCTTCTTTGTAGTCAATGCCCCCATTTCCAGATGCATCACAGATTGAAAATTCACTCACCAATATTGGAAGGCCCTTTTTCAGTGCTGTTTTTGCTTTGGAACGGTTCCAATCTTTGTGTGTAGCGGCATAAAAATGAAGTGCATACATAATATTCTTCTGATTTTTAATCGGATTCTCCGCTACCACATCCACGTCTTGAGACCAAGTTGGCGTTCCCACGATGATAATTGCTTTCTTATCGTATTTACGAATCAAAGAAATCATTTTTTCAGCATAAGGCTTAATATCTTTATTCCACGTAACATTTCCGTTCGGTTCATTGCAGATTTCGTAAATGATATTCTTCTGATGTGCATATTTCTTTGCGAAATAGGTAAAGAACTCCTTTGCTTTCTTTTGATTTGTCTTTGGATTTCCATCGGATAAAATATGCCAGTCAATCACTACATACATACCCAGATCTGTGGCTGCTTTGATTCCTTCGTCTACTTTGGCATATAGACTCTTATTGTATCCCGCAGCATCGTCACTATAAAAGGCAAGACGAATGGTATTGGCACCCATTTTCTTAAAGCTTTTAAAGCATTTTTTGTTAATATACTGTGGATACCATGCCACACCATGTGTACTCACACCTTTTAATTGGACTGTCTTACCTGAAGCGTTGACAATCTTTGTTCCCTTTACCGACAATGCAGAGGGCTTTTTGGCTGCCAGTCCATTTGTGCTCTTAATAATCACCGTGGTCATACATAAAATGACAAAAGTAATCACTACATATTTCATATGTTTTTTCATAAGCAAATCTCCTCCTAACCGTTTAATAAACTAATATTATTATACAAATTTTCGTAAAATTTAACAATAGAAATCATTGAAGAAAATGTAAAAATATTGTATGATATAACTAAGTAATTATAATAAATCAAACTATAGAAATGGAAGTGAAAAGTATGACATCACAACAGGCACAGTACATTATAACATTAGCTGAAGAAGGTAGTTTTTCAGCAGCTGCAAGAAAATTATTTGTAACTCAGCCATCCATTAGTCAGTTGATCAAAAATATGGAAAACCAGATCGGCTCCCCTATGTTTGATCGTTCATCTAGTCCAATTCGTCTCACACTTATTGGCGAGGCTTATTATGATGCTGCAAAAAAAACATTGTCCATTAATCGTGAATTAGAAAATCGTGTTTCTGAGATAAATGGATTGGAAGCGGGATCTCTTTCCATTGGAACCTCACCGTTTCGTGCTTCTTGTATGTTGCCACGTAGCATTTCATATTTCAAACAACGTTATCCTGGAATTAAAATCAACATTGTATCCGATAACATTAATACATTAAAAGAAAAACTTATTGATGGTACCTTGGATATCTGTATTGAGAATGATATGTTTCAGGAACAACTTTTCGCGAAAGAATTTCTTTCCACCGAAAACTTCTATCTTGCAGTGGCAAAAGAAAGCGAATGGAACAGAGGCAAAGAAGAATATGCCATAACCATTGAGGATATTTTGGGCGATTCCGAAAAATTATATATGGATGATGCCATTACGTCTTCACAAATAAAAGACCTTCCTTTTGTTATGTTGGATTCAAGAAGTGAATACTCAGATAAAACAGTAGATATTTTAAATCGAATGTCAATCGAATTAGAAGAAGCGCCTCTTATGGCTGCTAATCTAGAAACAAAATTTCATTGGATCAACTCCAATCTAGGTGCTGGTTTTGTACCAGATACCTTGATTCGATTTGGCAACTTTACAGACCACCCACTTTATTACAAAGTAAAATTGCCAAAACGCTCCATCGGATTGTGTCAAGATCAAATTGTTGTTGCTTATTGCAAGAATCATTTTCTTTCACGAGCAGCCAAAGAGTACATATTACGATTAAAAGAACTGATTGGAATTGGAACATGGCGTGTCGGTTAATTGATGCACCAGCATCTTATTCGTCGTCTTCATAATCATCTGGGAGACATCCGACACCAAGTTTCATGTTCATACTCTCCCACTGTTCTTTTGAACAAGTGTAATTTTCAGCAGGCATGATTTTTATATTGTGCCTGCTATTTTCATATCCTTCACAAACCAATTTAACCACACGATTGTCCCAAGAAAAATCGGAATACAATTCTACTGTTATTGCAAAGACGTCATCAATATATACATCTGCCGCACAACTCAGTTCTTCATTTGGTTTTTGCGTGAACTCAATCAGCAACGCCGAAAACTCTTCCTCGTATTGAACCCCTTCTTTTCGGCATTCGATATTCTCAATAAATTTGACATCGCGAAATACCCCTGCAAAACATGGCTCTTCCGGTAAATCACTAGCACAATCATGATCCGAATTTTCTGCAATTGAAAAGAATTGCAACAAATTGTCCGCAATATACTCATGACCATAATTGTTTGGATGTACATAATCCAACGCAAAATCATCCCAAGACAATTCGCCTTCCGCAATCTGATCCATAACAATCTTACCGATATCAATAATCGGAACCTGGTAATGTCTGCAAATTCTTGTCATTGCTCCTCTTGCGCTATGCCCCTGATTGTTGCAAAAAACCAACACTGCCACTGCACAGCCAGCAGACAGGAATCGATATACCAGCGCCTCAAAGGTTTCCGCTAAATACGTGTCTCCTGTATCATTAACACTATAATCCAAAAATACAAGATCTGGTTTTTCTTTCACCAAAGAATCCATGGAAAACAACGCATTACCTGAAAGTGTTCCCGATGTACTTGCATTGATAATTTCCGGTAAGTAATCCGTATCCATATGTGATTTCCATTTTTCTGTAAAAACAGAAACAAAATCATTGCCGGTCTCTACTCCCTGACCAAAAGTAACCGAAGCACCAAGAAAAGCGATTTTTCTTTGCTTTCCTTCTTTTACATCATTTATTATCTGTTTTACTGGGAAAAAGTTTCCGCAATAAATATAATCATTATTAATATATTTCATATAAATTCTCCTTATAAAAAAGTAAGCGGCACTATATAACATAGCGCCACTCTAGAAAAAAGTATGAAAAAGGATTATCAAAAATTAGGTATAACCAATCTTCTATCCGAGAAACACTATACCACAAATGTTATGTTTTGGCAAATAACTTTTTAGTTATATTGATATAAGCATTTCGTTATACATGTCACAAAGTAGCGAATTTACGTTGATTTCTCTGTTTTATTTAGAGAAAATTTTAGTTCCAGCTGGCACAAAAAGAATCTCTTCATCCAATTGCAACCACACATCTGTGGATGTTGGATTGTAGATATATGTCATATCTGCAGAAAATACCAACGATTCATATGCTTTCTGATAAGCATAAATCTCACCATTGGTTGCATACCATACATCTTCTTTTCCAGATATTTGTTCCAGTAAACTTTCGATAATTTCCCAATTGTTCTGGCGATCAAATTCAAATGTGTGTCCCCATACGTAAAACAAGTATGGATTTTCCGTTACTTCATCCTCCAAAAAACGTCTTGTAAATTCAGAAAGCTGTGGATCCGCGTGATGACATGTCGGATTCCATTCCAACCAGTTTTGAGGCATATTAAAATTACATGTACTACATACCGTTCGAGCATAGTCAATACCAGCTTGTTTTAAAACATTGATCAATTCTTCACTATACAAACCGTATGGATACGCAAATCCTGTAATAATTCGTTGGTACATGCCTTCCAACTTTGTTCGACACTCTACAATCTCTTTCATCATATGGACCGTCGGAAAGTTTGTCATTTTTGTATGATTCATTCCGTGATTGGCCACTTCGACGAATTCATTGTCATACAATTCAATCGCTTTTTTCTCTGTTACATTAATGTATGTTTTGTCTTCTGGAAGTTCATCGCCTTCTTTCATAAACCAGTCACCAATGATATTAAATGTCCCTTTTATCTGGTGTTTCTCCATTAAACGAATCAATCGTTCATCTTGTGACACATTGTCATCATAACTAATGGTAAACGCTTTCTTTCTCCCCCCTGGAAATCGCAAATAAATTTCATTCATAATTATGTATTCTCCTTTGGTTTCATGTTCTACCCACTAATTATACCACGATTTCTTACTAAAAAACAGTATTACTTTTCTCGAAATGAGGCAATTGCATCCAAAAATGCGGCTTGATTTAAGTAAATAAACAAGGAACGGGAATACGCATATTGATTTACACTCTGCCAATCTGCCTCATCAATAATGCAATTATTTTCTGCATCGATATATACCAAATCATGATTCTCTGATTTCACATACATAACATAATCGCAAGGACAAAATGTCACATCCGCCTGAGCAGAATTCTCGCACATCTTGATTCCTGGATTGAGTGCATCAATCAAAGCTTTTGTACTGTCCCACTGTTCCTGATTTTCGCAATCCATCAAATAATACGACTTTTTGTCTTTTAAAAATTGTGTTAATTTATCGTCATTTGCATCGTTTTGCATGATTTTATGCTCAGCTGCTTTTCCTCGAACACCCCTTATGGCATCATAAAAGGCATAGGAAATTGTTTTCATTACATTATGCTCTTCTCGATACATACTTTCATACAATGAATCAAACACAGTACTTAACACACGATAACTCATTGTCTCCAATTGATCCTCAGGGGTATATCTCATGAAGAAATTCAAGCGGTTTCGCCACATGTAATAATTGATAAATGTATTAACTGGTTTTACATTTGCTCCCATCTTGTGCAACACAACACTGGCTTTTATGGTAACCACCTTAAATCCCCGTAGGGTAAAGCGATATATCCACTCCATATCATCCCAGTAAATAAAGTTATTTTCTGGCATAATACCAATATCGGTTGTTTTGATACAACTGGTTCGAATCATAACGCTACAAGTGGCAACGGTATCACAAAAATTCACATCTGGTATTGTTCCATCATCTAAAAAATCTGCATAATGTGTGATTGCAGTATAATTTTCAAAATCAATGTCTAAGCCATATTGTTGTACGTATTCTGGATAGTCCATATGGTATACAATGGAACCTGCTACACCGGTGTCTTCGTGTTCGTCTAAGTATTCCACCAACGCGCCCACCGCATTCTCATCCACCAGTACATCATTGTCAAGACAATATAAATATTCATATCCCTCTTCTAGCACTCTTCGAATTCCGGTATTAAATCCACCCGAACCGCCCAGATTCTCGCTGTTAACAAGAACGGTAACCTGATCCCCATAGGTTTCACGAATCGCTTCCACAGAATCATCGGTAGATGCATTATCTACTACAAAAATATCAAAATCATCGGTTTTTGATTCTAACACGCTTTGAATACAGTTTACTACATATTCCCTTTTATTATAATTACATATCACAATTCCAACCTTTTTCATTAACATATCCTCCTTTTCCCTTTATCCTATATGTATATAAGAATCCAAAGGATTCTCGTATTACAAAGGAAGGGCGTTCGGAATTGATCCGAAACACCCTTTCTTGTATTTCATTAAAAATTATTTTACCTGGCTCTTCAACATCTCTGTAAGCTGTGGAACAACTTTGTTCAAATCGCCTACAATACCATAATCAGCCACGTCAAAGATTGGAGCATCCGCATCTTTGTTGATAGCGATGATGATATCAGACTCTTCCATACCAGCTGTATGCTGGATTGCACCAGAGATACCGATTGCAAAGTATACGTTAGGACGTACTGTCTTACCAGTCTGACCTACCTGACGATCTACTGGAAGCCACTCGTTCTCTACTACGGCACGAGAACAACTTACAGTACCACCGATTACTTCAGCCAAATCCTCAAGAAGTTTGAAGTTCTCTTTGGAACCAACACCACGACCACCGGATACAAGTATGTTTGCCTCCATAATGTCTACGCTGTCTTTTACTTCTTTTACTACATTGAGAATCTCAACGTATTTGTTGTTTGGTGTGAAACCTGGGTTGTAGTTAATAACCTCAGCTTTTGCACCAACTTTTGGCTCAATTTTCTGCATAACACCAGGACGAACGGTAGCCATCTGTGGGCGGTTGTCTGGACATGCGATAGTTGCGATTGTGTTTCCACCAAATGCAGGACGTGTCATAAGAAGCTGACCATGTTTCTGCTCTGCTTCTTTTCCAGGAGCTGCAACCAATGGGAAATCACCAATCTCAAGTACAGTACAGTCTGCAGTAAGACCTGTTGCAACACGTGCAGACACACGAGGACCAAGGTCACGACCAATTGCTGTAGCACCAACCAACATGATGTCTGGTTTGTACTCATTGATAACAGATGCAAGAGCGTGTGTATATGGCTCTGTTCTGTAGTCTTTCAATTCAGGATCGTCTACTACGATAACTTTGTCAGCACCGTACTCAGCCAATGTATCAACAAGACCTGACACACCAGAACCAACCAATACAGCGGTTACATCTGTATCAAGATCTTTTGCAAGCTCATTTGCTTTTCCAAGCAATTCCAAAGCGATTCCGCTTATTTCATTGTCTACCTGCTGTGCGTAGACAAATACGCCTTTATATTCTTCTAAATTCATGATTTGCCTCCTCCTTTGATTAGATTACATGTTTCTCTTTCAATTTTTCAACGATGTAAGTTGCTGCCTCAGCACCGTCAAGTGCTACTTTTTCTCCTGCACCTTTACGAACTTTGTCGGAAGCTTTTGCAATCTTAGTAGGAGAACCTTTCAAACCAAGGTTAGAATCATCTACGTCCTTAAGGTCTGCTCTTCCCCAAACGGTAATCTCTTTGTCATATGCATCAAAGATTCCGCCTGGTGTCATGTAACGTGGCTCGTTCAATTCAGAAAGAGCTGTGATCAGACATGGCATTTTTGCTTTCAACTCATGACTTCTGTCATCATACTGACGCTGAACAATTACATAATCTCCGTCAATCTTAATGTCTTTTGCATAAGAAATAACAGGAAGATCAAGATGCTCAGAAATCTGTGGTCCTACCTGAGCAGTATCACCATCGATTGCCTGACGTCCAGTAATGATCAAATCGTAATCAATGTTTCTGAGAGCACCGGCAATTGTTGTAGATGTAGCCCATGTATCCGCTCCACCAAGCACACGATCTGTTACAAGGATTCCCTTGTCAGCACCCATAGCCATAGCCTCACGAAGAACTTCCTCCGCTTTTGGAAGTCCCATAGTAAGAACGGTAACCTCTGCTCCGTTCTGCTCTTTGATACGAAGTGCTGCTTCCAAACCAGCTTTGTCATCTGGGTTCATGATGGCAAGCATTGCACCTCTGTCAAGTGTACCATCTGGATTAAATTTTACTCCGCCTTTGGTATCTGGTACCTGTTTAATACAAACTACTATTTTCACGATCGGAACCTCCTTAATTCAATAAGCTACCAGAGATAACCATACGCTGAACTTCTGAAGTTCCCTCGTAGATCTCTGTAATCTTAGCGTCACGCATCATACGCTCAACATCGTATTCTCTGATGTATCCGTATCCACCATGGAGCTGAACAGCTTTTGTTGTCACTTCCATAGCAACCTCTGCAGCATACAATTTTGCCATAGCAGCCTCTACTGAGTAAGAAACTTTTGCACCTTCTGCATACTGCTGTTTTTTCATTGCAGCTTTGTATACAAGATTCTTAGCAGCCTCTACTTTTGTTGCCATATCAGCCAACTGGAACTGTGTGTTCTGCTGAGCTGCGATGGAACGACCAAACTGCTTTCTCTCTTTTACGTAATTAATGGTTGTCTCAAGAGCTCCCTCTGCGATACCAAGAGCCTGAGCAGCGATACCGATACGTCCACCATCCAATGTATGCATTGCGATAGGGAAACCTTTTCCAAGAGGTCCAAGAAGGTTTTCTTTTGGAATACGGCAATCTTCAAAGATAAGCTCGTAAGTAGCAGAACCACGGATACCCATTTTCTTCTCTTTTGTACCAAAGGAGAATCCTGGTGTTCCTTTCTCAACGATAAATGTAGAGAAGCTCTTCTTCTTACGTCCACGTTTATCCTCTGTAATATCTGTGATTGCAATCACGATGTAAACGTCCGCTACTTTACCATTTGTGATAAAGCATTTGGAACCATTGAGTACCCACTCATCGCCATCCAAAACAGCTTTTGTCTGAGCACCCTGAGCATCTGTACCAGCGCCTGGCTCTGTCAATGCGAAAGCACCGAGCAAATCACCACCAGCAAGACCTGGAAGATATTTCTGTTTCTGCTCTTCTGTACCATATGTCAAAATTGGATCACAGCAAAGGGATGTATGTGCAGATACAACAACGCCTGTTGTACCACAAACTTTAGAAAGTTCCTCAACACACATAACGTATGTCAAAATGTCACAGCCCTGTCCGCCGTATTCCTTTGGCACTGGAATACCCATGAAACCATATTTCTGCATTTTCTTTACAGTTTCCATAGGGAACTGTTCGGTTTCATCTGTTTCCTGTGCAAGTGGTTTAACTTCAGTTTCAGCGAAATCTTTGAACAAAGTTCTCGCCATCTCATGTTTCTGATCTAACATAAAATCCATGATTCATGAACTCCTTTCTTATTTACTGTAATCGAAGAATCCAACACCTGTTTTGCATCCCAATTTACCAGCACGAACCATCTTTCTAAGAAGTGTTGCTGGTCTGTATTTGGAATCACCTGTCTCAGCATAGATAACTTCCATAATTGCAAGACAAATATCAAGACCGATGTAATCGCCAAGATGCAAAGGTCCCATTGGATGATTACATCCAAGAATCATAGCTGTATCGATGTCTTCTGCACTTGCAACACCTGCTTCAAGTACGCAGATTGCTTCGTTGATCATTGGGATCAAGATACGGTTAACAGCAAATCCAGCAGCCTCATTTACCTGTACTGGTGTTTTACCGATCTGTTTAGAAATCTCGATGATTTTGTCATTCATCTCATCTGGTGTGTTCTCACCACGAATAACCTCAACCAATTTCATACGATCTGCTGGGTTGAAGAAATGCATACCGATCATTGGTCTGTCAAGTCCAGCACCAATCTCTGTAATAGAAAGAGAAGATGTGTTGGAAGCAAACATACAATGCTCTGGAACGATATCCATCAATTCTTTGAATGTTGCTTTTTTGATCTCCATGCTTTCTGGAGCAACTTCTACTACAAGATCACAGTCTGTACAAATATCTTTCAAACCAGTTTTGATCTTACCAAGAATCTCTGTTGCTTTCTCCTGAGAGATTTTTTCTTTTTTTACAAGGAAGTTCAAGTTTTTCTCGATCTTTGCTTTTCCGCCATCAGCAAACTCCTGCTTAATGTCGCAAAGACGAACTTCCATACCATCTGTCATTGCAAATGCCTGTGCAATTCCGGAACCCATTGTTCCAGCACCGATAATACCTACTACCATTGATACATACCTCCAATATTATTATTTAATTTTCCCATCCGAATTGAATTATTTGTTCTGGAAAGGAACTACTTTCAATTTCTTTTCTTTGTCTTTCTCAAGGAAGTTGCCCATTCCTGCTCTCTGATCTTCTGTCTCGAAGCAGTCACCAAACAATTTTTCCTCGATTACCAAAGCAGCATCCATGTCTACCTGAAGACCGTCGTTGATTGCTTTTTTACAATTACGAACAGCGATAGGAGCCTGCATTGCAATTCCAGCTGCCATTTTCTTTGCTGCTGGCATCAACTCTTCCTGTGGATATACTGCATTTACAAGGCCTACACGATATGCCTCATCAGCTTTGATGTTTCTTGCTGTATAGATCAACTGTTTTGCCATACCTACAGGGATCACGCGAGCAAGTCTCTGTGTACCACCAAATCCTGGAGTAATTCCAAGACCAACTTCTGGCTGACCAAATACTGCATTTTCAGAGCAGATACGAATATCACAGCTCATGGAAATCTCGCAGCCACCACCCAAAGCAAAACCATTTACAGCAGCGATAACTGGGATTGGGAATGTCTCCAGTTTACGGAATACATCGTTTCCTTTTTTACCGAACGCCTCTCCCTCAGCCTTTGTCAATGTGCTCATCTCACCGATGTCTGCACCAGCAACAAAAGACTTGTCTCCAGCACCCGTAAGGATCAGACAACGAATCACGTCAAGATCTACGGCATCCAATGTAGCATCCAATTCATCAAGAACGGTACTGTTCAATGCGTTTAACGCTTTCGGACGATTGATAGTAATAATACCAACTTTGTCCTCTACTTCATAAGTAATGAATTCCATTGGGAACTCTCCTTTCATTCTTCATTCTTTATTCTGTGTCATATAACACAACAAACAGTCCAGCGGAGTGTATCCGCTGAACCGTAAGGGTAACAATTAGTCACGCTCTACGATTGTAGAACATCCCATTCCTCCACCGATACAAAGTGTTGCAAGACCTTTCTTTGCATCACGTTTCTGCATCTCATGAAGAAGTGTAACAAGGATACGACATCCGGAAGCTCCTACTGGATGTCCAAGAGCGATTGCTCCACCGTTTACATTCAACTTAGAAAGATCAAATCCAAGATCTCTTCCTACTGCGATAGACTGAGCAGCAAATGCCTCATTTGCCTCGATCAAATCAAACTCATCAATTGTCATGCCAGTCTTCTCAAGCACTTTGTTTGTAGAAGCAACTGGTCCAACACCCATGATGCTTGGATCTACTCCGCCAAGTGCACCAGCAACAAATGTAGCCATTGGTTTTACACCAAGCTCTTTTGCTTTCTCTTCGCTCATTACAACGATTGCTGCAGCACCATCGTTGATACCGGAAGCGTTACCAGCTGTAACAAATCCGTCTTTGTTGATTGGGCGAAGTTTTGCAAGACCTTCCATATTTGTACCAGGACGTGGTCCCTCATCTTTGTCAAATACTACAGTCTGTTTTCTCTGTTTTACCTCTACAGGTACGATCTCATCGTCGAATTTACCAGCTTCCTGAGCAGCAACTGCTTTTGTCTGGCTTGCTACAGCAAACTCATCAAGCTCTTCACGAGTAAGTTTCCATCTGTCATCTGCACAGATGTTGTCAGCTGTCTGGATCATGTGATAATCATTGAAAGCATCCCAAAGAGCATCGTTTACCATGGTATCCACAATTGTGTTGTTGTTCATTCTGTAACCGAAACGAGCCTGCTTCAAAGCATATGGAGCCATAGACATGTTCTCCATACCACCAGCTACAACGATGTCTGCATCGCCAGCCTGGATCATCTGAGCAGCCATGTTTACACAGTTCAAACCAGAACCACAAACTACGTTTACAGTAACCGCAGGTGTCTCGATTGGAAGACCAGCTTTGATGGATGCCTGACGTGCTACGTTCTGTCCAAGACCCGCCTGGATAACACATCCCATGTATACGTGATCAACCTGATCTGCAGGAACGCCTGCTCTCTCCAATGCACTCTTAATTACGATTGCTCCCAACTCCTGAGCTGGTGTTGTACTAAGAGTACCACCCATTGTACCGATTGCAGTACGACATGCGCCTGCTAAAACAACTTTTTTTGACATGATAGATATATCCTCCTTAAAATTATTTTTGATTATACTTTTCTTTGAGTTTCTGCGCTACGATAGCTGGAACCATATCCGATACATCGGTTCCGTAGGAAGCCACCTCCCGCACAATGGTTGAACTCAAAAACGCGTATTCTAGACTCGTTGTAAAAAACATCGTGTCAATCTCTGGATTCAGGTTATGATTGGTCTGTGCAATCTGCATCTCCGATTCAAAATCCGATACTGCTCGCAGACCACGAACCATTACCTTTGCCCCTACACTTTGAGCAAAATCCACCGTAAGTCCTTGGAATGTTTCTACTCGAACATTGGGAAATGAACTTGTCGCTTCCTTCAACATAGAAACTCTCTCTTCTATGGAAAATAACGGCCGTTTGCTACTGTTTACCAGTACCGCTACAATCACTTCATCGACAACCTTCGATGCACGTTCAATAATATCAAGATGTCCGTATGTAACGGGGTCAAAACTCCCTGGATAAACCGCTTTTACCATAGTCTTTTGTTTCCTTTACAAGATTGTTAATTTTTTCACAATGTCGTTTCCTCAACGATACTTATATCATAACACCCCACTATCAAATTGTCAAATATTTAACAAAAGATTTTTTCTCTCTTGATTCTTCTTTTTATGAATGTTAGAATGATAAGTATTAGGTACAAAATATTCCTTAAGGAGGCAATTTAATTATGGATTTTGAAAGTATGTATAAAAGCAAACTTACAACTGCACAAGATGCTGCTAAAGTTGTAAAATCTGGTGATTGGGTAGATTATGGTTGGACAACCACTACTCCTGTCGCTGTTGATAAAGCATTGGCTGCACGAATGAATGAATTAACGGATTTGAAATTCCGCGGCGGTATTTTGATGTGGGTTCCTGAGATTTTTAAAGTAGAGAATCCTACCGATCATTTTGTATGGAATTCATGGCACATGAGTGGTATTGAGCGAAAAGCAATCGCAGAAGGCTTCTCTTTCTATGCACCAATCCGTTACTCAGAACTGCCAAGATATTATCGGGATTCTACATATCCTCCTGATGTTGCTATTTTCCAGGTAGCACCGATGGATCAGCACGGATATTTCAACTTTGGTCCAAGTGCTTCTCATATGATGGCATGTTGCGAGCGCGCAAAGACAATCATCGTGGAAGTAAACGAAAATATGCCACGTTGTCTCGGTGGCCATGAATCTAGCATTCACGTATCCATGGTAGATATGATTGTAGAAGGCGATAATCCTTCTATCGCAGAACTTGGTGGCGCTGCCGCTGCTACAGAAGTGGATCAGGCAGTTGCAAAACTTATCGTATCTGAGATTCCGGATGGCGCATGTCTCCAGCTTGGTATCGGTGGTATGCCAAATGCGGTAGGAACCATGATTGCAGAATCCGATTTGAAAGATCTTGGTGTACATACGGAAATGTACGTAGATGCATTTGTTGATATTACAAAGGCTGGAAAAATCACAGGCGCTAGAAAGAACATCGACCGCTTCCGCCAGACTTATGCCTTTGCAGCAGGAACAAAGAAACTGTATGATTTCTTAGATGATAATCCAGAGTGTATGAGTGCTTCTGTTGATTATACAAACGACATTCGTTCCATCGCTGCATTGGATAATTTTATTTCCATCAATAACGCAGTGGACATCGACCTCTTTGGTCAGGTCAATGCCGAAAGCGCTGGAATCAAAAACATCAGTGGCGCTGGTGGACAGCTTGATTTCGTGCTTGGCGCTTATCTCTCTAAAGGCGGTAAGAGTTTTATTTGTTGTTCTTCTACTTTTACAAACAAGCAAGGGGAACTGGTATCCCGTATCCGTCCAACGTTAGCAAACGGCTCTGTTGTAACAGACACCCGTGCTAATACAAATTACTTTGTTACTGAGTATGGTATGGTAAACTTAAAGGGACTTTCTGGTTGGCAAAGAGCAGAAGCTTTGATTTCCGTTGCACATCCACAGTTCCGTGATGAGTTGATTAAAGAAGCCGAGAAAATGAACATCTGGAGACGTAGTAATAAATAGATGTAAGATCGAATGCGAACCCGTTGAAATTGATAAAGTTCTAAATATTTCAAAAATAATAGCCATTTATTTCACAAAGAAACAAATGGCTATTATTTTATATATAATTCGATTCTTATCCGTTACAACGATTCAACAATTCTTCCCATCTACGATCCACTTCTTTCTGGAATTCTTCAATCAGGTACTCATTTCCAGACTTAAACAAATGTTTAAAACGACCCTGACGTTTCAAGAAATCTTCGATTGGAAGCTTTTTCTTTGGTTCATAACTTAAAATCCACTTACCATCAATCACTTCAAAAAGTGGCCAGTAGCAAGTTTCCACCGCAGATTTGCACACATCAATAATATCTGGTGCATCATAACGCCAACCACGAGGACATGGCGCCATAACATTAAGAAATGCAGGTCCTTTTGTATAAATCGCCTTTTCTGCCTTCGTATAAAGATCCTTCATGTTCCCGATAAATGTCGTCTGACCAACATACGGAATGTTGTGAGATGCCATAATCGCTGCCAGATCTTTTCGAGTCTGAGGCTTTCCTTTTGATACCTTACCAGCAGGCGTTGTGGTGGTGTCAGCAAACATCGGCGTTGCAGAAGAACGCTGGATACCAGTATTCATATATGCACCATTGTCGTAGCAAACATAAACCATATCGTGTCCACGCTCCATGGCTCCGGAAAGGGACTGAAAACCGATATCATATGTACCACCATCACCACCAAAGGTAATAAATTTATACTCTTCTTTCAGTTTTCCTGTTTTTTTCATGTAATTATAAGCAGCCTCTACTCCACTCAATGTAGCACCCGCATTTTCGAATGCATTGTGGATGTAACTATCTTGATATGCTGTATATGGATACATAAAAGTGGAAACTTCCAAACATCCTGTAGCATTACCTACTACCGCTTTGTCACCAGGATGAAGCGCTTTTAATACATTTCTTGCTGCAATCGTTCCACCACATCCAGCACACATACGGTGTCCTGGCGCAAGGCGTTCTTCTCTGCCCTGTATTTCTTTAAAATCAAATTTCTGTTCCATGGCATTATACCTCCTTGTCACGCAGACCGATGTAACGATATTTCTTGTCTTTTAC
>JAZNJZ010000107.1:0-10690 GCA_045578325.1 Eubacterium sp. | reverse complement strand
GGTAAAACGAACAGGATACTTAATACTGTTAACCATGGTAGCTCCACTGCTATGCTTGCATACCACTAGTAGCCCTAAAGTACATACTCCAACATGGAAACAGAATACGAAGTGGTATTATGACACCAAGACGAAGACCATAACCATAGACTGCAAGGGAAAGATGGCAGACGATTTTGCAGACCATGGAGAACATATGAAATGGAGAAAATGGTATATGAAAGCTAAAAAAGTGGTGTTCAAGAAAGGTGTAACGTATATTGGTGGAGGTGCGTTTCACAATTTTAGAAAGTTGGAGGAAGTGGTGTTGCCAGAGGGAGTGATTTCCATAGGGGCATCTGCTTTTTGGAATACCCCCAATTTGAAAAGGATTCAGTTCCCTTTTACATTGAAAAAAATTGGTAAGGATGCTTTTGATGGTTCTGGATTAGAGGTTATTCACTTGCGAAATGTCAAAAAAATTGGAGTTGGTGCGTTTTCGGGAACAAATATAAAGCACATAACGATTCCTTCGCACTGCACAAATGTAAAACCGTATGCGTTTATTAGTTGTTTTGAGCTGGAGACTGTAAAAATAAAAAATGGAGTTAAAAACATCCGAAATAGTGTTTTTGCTCGAACTGGCTTGGAATCAGTAACAATACCGGCTAGCGTGACAAAAATTGAGTCAGATGCATTTTGGGCATTCTCCCCCGAAGAAAGCAAGCTGAAGCGTGTAACCATCAACTCCACAAAAATAAAAAAGTGGGGCAAGAACATCTTTGGAAAGGCACGAAAAGATTTGGTGATCCGAGTACCAAAGAGCAAGAAGAAAGAGTATACCAAAGCACTTCGGGAAGGTGGTCTCCCAGAGTATGTGAAGATTGTTGCGAAGTAGCTTATCGAACAAAGTATTATTATGAATCAATCATCGCTTGAAGGATAAATTATGTACCAAAGCTGGAATGGGGGAGAGATGAAAATGGTCAATATGGTAAAACGAACAGGATACTTAATACTGTTAACCATGGTTGCTACACTGCTATGCTTGCATAGCAGCAGTAGCGCTAAAGTACATAGTGGAACATGGGGAACAAATACGAAGTGGTATTATGATACCAAAACAAAAACGGTAGTCATAGATTGCGAAGGAAGAATGGATGACAATAGTAGTGACCATGGACCAACAATCGGTTGGGGGAAATTTTATATGAAAGCGAAAAAAGTTATCTTTAAGAGTGGAATAACTTATATTGGAACATTTACCTTTGATAATTTTCAAAAGTTGGAGAAAGTAGTGTTGCCGGAAGGGTTAGTGTCTATAGGAGCTTATGCTTTTGAAGGAACAATTAATTTGAAAAAAGTAAAGTTTCCAACTACAATGAGAATTATTGGACGTGATGCTTTTGATGGTTCTGGAATAGAGGCTCTTTCTTTGAGTAGTATAGAGAAGATAGGAAGCAGTGCATTGTCTGGCACTAATATAAAACGTTTGAAAATTCCATCGCATTGCCAGAATATAGAAAGTTATGCGTTTAGTTCGTGCTTCAAATTACAGCATGTGAAGATAGAAAACGGGATTAAAACAATTAGTACAAGTATGCTTTCACGAACAGGTATAGAATCTGTTACGATACCTGCTAGTGTGACAAAAATAGGGACACGCGCTCTTTTTGCATTCTCCCCCGAAGAAAGCAAGCTGAAACGCGTAACCATCAACTCCACAAAAATCAAAAAGTGGGGCAAGAACATCTTTGGAAAGGCACGAAAAGATTTAGTGATTCGAGTGCCAAAGAGCAAGAAGAAAGAATATACCAAAGCACTTCGAGAAGGTGGTCTCCCAGAATATGTGAAGATTGTTGGGAAGTAGCTTATCGAATAAAGTATTATTATAAATCAATCATCGCTTGAAGGATGAATTATGTACCAAAGCTGGAATGAGAGGAAGTATTGAAATGGTTAATATGGTAAAACGAACAGGATACTTAATACTGATAACCATGGTGGCTACACTGATATGCGTGCATAGCAGCAGTAGTGCCAAGGTACATAGTGGAACATGGAAACAGAATACAAAATGGTACTACGACACCAAGACGAAGACCATAACCATAGACTGCAAGGGAAAGATGGCAGACGATTTTGCAGACCATGGAGAACATATGGAATGGCATAAATGGTATATGAAAGCTAGAAAAGTGGTTTTTAAGAAAGGCATAACTTACATAGGTGGTGGTTCCTTTATAAATTTTCAAAATCTAGAAGAAGTAGTGTTGCCAGAAGGTTTAGAGACAATAGGAGCCTTCGCATTTGAGTGGACCTACAAATTAGAGAAAATTAAATTTCCAAGTACAGTAAAGCGAATCAACTATGGTGCATTTAGTTTTTCGGGACTAAGAACACTTTGTTTGCAAAATGTAGAGTGGATAGGAAGAGATGCTTTTACTGGAACTAACATCAAAAAAATAACAATACCGCCTAGTTGTAAAACCATAAAGGGTTATAGTTTCAAATATTGTTCGAAGCTTAAGCGAGTAGAAATAGCGAATGGATTGAAGATAATCAATGCAGGTATGTTTTATGGAAGTGGGGTTGAAGAAGTGGTGATACCAGCAAGTGTGACAAAGGTTGGCGCCAAAGCTTTTTACTGGTCTTCGTCGGAAGAAGCTACAGTGAAACGCGTAACCATTAACTCCACAAAAATCAAAAAGTGGGGAAAGAACATCTTTGGAAAGGCACGAAAAGATTTAGTGATCCGAGTGCCAAAGAGCAAGAAGAAAGAGTATGCAAAAGCGCTTCGGAAAGGTGGACTCCCAGAATATGTGAAGATTGTTGCGAAGTAGCTTACAAAAAGAACGAGGATATTATACCATTTCTCCCTTGACAACCCACTTCTCATTTGTTATGATGACTGTGTTAAATACGAAGAAAAGAAGAAGTAGTAACAGAGGAAACTTACAGAGAGTTGCCGGTGGCTGAGAGGCGCAAGGGAATCCTGTTATGAATACATCTTGGAGTATCCGGCTGAAGGAGTGGTCTGGTAGGCTTGGACGGTGTTGTGCCCGTTATCGCACAGGGATATGGTAGTATCCTGCGGAGCCTGGCAGTGTGAGCTGACAGGGAATAAAGGTGGTAACACGAAGAGAATTTCGTCCTTTTGCAGATGATGAATCATCATCTGTAAGAGGACTTTCTTATTTGCGCGTTAGACTTAAGTCGTGCAGAAGCGGAAGAGAAATTTCCCGTGAGCTTGCTCACAGGGGGAATTTCTCTTGTGATTCTATAGGACGCAGTCCGCGATGATGAGCCACGAAGTGGCGAAGAATGCGCACGACTTAAGACAAGGAAGTCGTGATTGCCACAAACTTGACGCAAAAACACCAAGAAACTGACATATTCATAGTATAATATTTAGAAAGGATGAATGAAATGAAAGTTTATGACGAATTAGTTGCCCGTGGGTTGATTGCCCAGGTAACAGACGAAGAAGAAATCAAAGAACTGGTAAATGAGGGGAAAGCAGTATTCTACATCGGCTTTGACCCAACAGCAGACAGCCTTCATGTAGGACACTTCATGGCACTTTGCTTGATGAAGAGACTTCAGATGGCTGGCAACAAACCAATCGCCCTGATCGGTGGCGGTACAGCCATGATCGGAGACCCATCCGGTCGTACAGATATGCGTCAGATGATGACAAAAGAAACCATTGCGCACAACGTAGAGTGTTTCAAAGAGCAGATGAGCAAGTTCATCGACTTCTCTGACGGAAAAGCGATGATCGTAAACAATGCCGATTGGTTGACTGACTTGAACTATATGGAAGTATTGCGTGACATCGGACCACATTTTTCCGTAAATCGTATGTTGGCAGCCGAGTGCTACAAACAGCGTATGGAAAAAGGTCTTACCTTCCTTGAGTTCAACTACATGATTATGCAGAGCTACGATTTCTACGCATTGTTCCAGAAATACGGTTGTAACATGCAGTTTGGTGGAGATGACCAGTGGAGCAACATGCTTGGTGGTACAGAGTTGATTCGCCGTAAGCTTGGAAAAGATGCTTACGCCATGACCATTAACCTTCTTTTGAATTCCGAAGGAAAGAAAATGGGTAAGACACAGTCTGGTGCTGTATGGTTGGATCCAAACAAAAGAACTGGATTTGAGTTGTACCAGTACTGGAGAAATGTTAGCGATTCGGATGTATTGAAGTGCTTGCGAATGCTTACATTCCTTCCATTGGAAGAAATCGACGCCATGGACAAATGGGAAGGAAGCCAGCTGAATCAGGCAAAAGAAATCCTTGCGTTTGAGTTGACCAAGTTGGTTCACGGCGAGGAAGAGGCTGCGAAAGCACAGGAGGCAGCCAGAGCTCTTTTTGCTAGCGGAAGTGCAGCACAGATGCCAGAAGTTGAATTGACCGATGCGGATTTCGAAGATGGAAATATCGGTATCTTGAATCTTCTTGTGAAGGCGGGATTGGCTCCATCCAACGGAGAAGCACGTCGTAATATTCAGCAGGGCGGTGTGTCAATCGATGGCGAAAAAGTTGAGGATGCTAGAATGCAGGTAAGCAAAGATAGCATTGGCGAAGAAGGCATCGTCCTCAAGAGAGGAAAGAAAAAATTCATGCGAATCATCGTGAAGAATTGATGGGGCTTGCGATGGGTAGAAAACTGGTGATACTATTTCCAGGAATAAAATATAGCGTAGACTGTCCGCTTTTGTATTATGCAAAGAGGAAATACATGGCGGCAGGATACGAGATACTCCCGATTGAAAACTACGAAGTGGAAGAAGAGTGTTCCTTTGAAGAGTATATAAAACGGGGCACCTCCAATGTGGAGAGAAAGTTTGCAGGCTACGATTTTTCTCCATATGACGAGATTGTATTTGTGTCGAAGAGTATGGGGACAGTGGTGGCACTGAATTTGGAAGAGCGATATGCCATTCCCAATGTGAAACAAGTGCTACTCACCCCTATTACATTGACATTTCCGTTTTTGAAAAAGGAACATAGAATCGCCTTCATGGTATCCGGGACAGAGGATCCACTGGTGGATTTTCCGCGACTGCAGGAAATTTGTCAGGAGAATTCGCTTCCGCTGATGACCATAGAAGGGGCAGATCACAGTCTAGAAATCCCAGGGAAGGTAGATCGAAGTCTGGAGATTATTCGGGAAATTGTAGAACATCTATAAGTATGATGCACAAAGGAATGTGCAGAAAAGAGGGAAAAAATGAAAATACAAAAGCTAGTGGTAACGGCGGCATTGGTGACGTCCGTTAGTCTCTTTGCCGGAGCAGGGGATGCACAGGCGAAAGATGTTTACAAAGTGGACCGTTATGGTGAATTGTATCGCTATTCAGGTAACCCAGTAGTAACAATCCAGAATAATACCTCTGCTATTTCGGAGGATGCGTTTTATCGTGTACGCACATCAAAATTTCAGGTTTCCAGTGGGAATCCGTATTTTAAATCAGTGGATGGTGTGCTCTATAGTAAGGATGGATCGTTGTTGATCAAATGTCCTACTCGAAAAACGGGTTCCTTCACAGTGCCATCTTCGGTAAAGAAAATTGCGGAAGGTGCGTTCGAGAATTGTAATAAGCTGACGCGAATTACCATTCCGGATTCGGTTACGTACATAGGAAAGGAATGTTTTGTGAATGCTTCTGCTTTGACATCTGTGCGACTTTCTTCCAACATTAACAAATTGCGCGACGAGAGTTTCCGTGGTTGTAAGAGTTTGCAGAGTATTACCATTCCTAGTTCTGTGAGAACAATTGAAAATAGGGTGTTTGAAAGATGTCAGAGTTTGAAGAGAATCTCTCTTCCTGACTCTGTGGCAAGTATTGGATATAATACATTTTCAGGGTGTGTATCCCTTACAAGTGCCCGTCTTTCTAAGAAAATATACAACATTCCAAGTTGTACATTTAGAAATTGTATCAGCTTGAAAACCGTAAATAATGCGGCAAATGTTGAGACGATTGGGAGTAGAGCGTTTGATGGTTGTTCTGACCTCCGTAAATTTGCATTTTCCAACCGGTTGGATGAAATTAGTTGGGAAGCGTTTCGCAATTGTAAGTCGTTGGGAACGGTGCAGATTTCTGGGAAGACAACATATATTGCGAAAGATGCCTTCACAGGTGCGGCATCTCGATTCGTTGTGGATTCATCGAATCCGAATTATGCCAGTGAAGACGGCATGCTGTTGAATGAGAAGAAGAAGGTGTTGATTCAGGCGCCGGCTTCTCGGACGGGGAATTTAAAAATTCCGAAAGGTGTTACAAGAATCAATAGCACAGCATTGGAAAATGGCGATTATAAGAGCGTGACCATTCCGGAAGGTGTGTCCTTTATCGGGAAAAATCACTTCCGTGGTTGCGAAAAATTGGAGTCCATTGAACTTCCAGCTAGCATTAAAGAAATTAACGGAACTTACTATTATGATTCAGACCTTAGATTGAATTGCTTGAAAAAAATCACTATTGCCAGCGGAAATGCAAAGTATAAGCATATTGATGGTGTACTGTATACAAAAGATGGTACAGAGATGGTTATCTTCCCTTCAGGAAGAACGGGTTCTTTGACTTTGCCAGATGAGTGTAAGTATATTACAAGACAGATGAAAGAAAATAAGCTGAGTGCTATCCGCGTATCGGCAGCCAACAAGTATTTTACATCTGTGGACGGTGTATTGTACAATTTGCGAGGAACGGAGATTGAGTGTTTCCCAATGAAAAAGGTGAAATATGAGATTCCAAAGACGCTGAAAGAACTTTACTACCTAAACGATGTAAAAGCAGGTTTGAAATGTTCCGCTATTACGGTGGCAAAGGGAAATCGCAAATTTTACGCTAAGGACGGCGTTGTCTTTAAGAAGTATTCTCATGAGTTGCTGTTCTACCCTACAAAGAAAAAGGGAAGTTACACAGTGCCAAAGAAGACAAGATTTATCGCTTCGGAGGCCTTTGAAGAGGCTCATAACTTGACAAAACTTACGATTACAAAAAATGTAAGACGTCGTCATGGAAGTACCTATCGTTTTTACAATTGCCGCAAGTTGAAAAGCGTGCTTGTAAAAGAAGGAAAGTTGAATTATATCCGTATGAACTTTGATGGATGCAACAAATTAAGCAAGTTGACATTCCCATCCAATATCATGAAGACAAACTTGTATGATCTGCCAGATGGCATCGTTATCTACGGATTTAATAACACAACAGCGAAGGAAGCGGCAAAGAGAGCCAACGGTACCTTTGTGAGTCGCGGAACGATTCCACGTGGTATCAGTGGCGCAAAAGTAAAGAAGATCATCGATAAATATGAGATTCGTTGGAATGCCAATAGTGAGGCAAGTGGTTATCAAGTTTACACCACGGCCAGAACAATTCAAAATCTTAGTGGCTCGGGAAATACATCTTGTTTTGTGAAGGATATTTATAAGTATGGAACCATCTATATTCGTGCTTATTGTATCGCAAATGGAAAAAAGGTGTATGGTAAAGCAAAAGCTGTTAATATGTATTAATTTGATTATGTGTAATAAGCAAAAGAAAGGACGGATGCATGCGTGTTGTGTATCCGTCCTTTTTGTGTTACTTATTTGGGAATGTTTGTCATCTTCTTATCAAACTCAGGATTGAAATAATAAAAGTTTTTAGAATCCAATTTTGCCTTTGTCATCTCCAATGCTTCCCCGAAACGCTGGAAGTGTACGATCTCTCTGGCACGCAGAAATTTCAGAGGTGCGCGGACATCGGGATCGTCAATGACCCGGAGAAGGTTGTCATAGACCGTTCGAGCTTTCTGCTCAGCAGCAAGGTTCTCGTATAAGTCGGCAAAAGCATCTCCCTTTGACTGGAATTCCAGAGAAGTAAAAGGAATGCCGGCAGCAGCTTGAGGCCACAGACCGGTGGTGTGATCGATATAGTAGGCATCAAAACCGGCGGTCTTTACCTGGTCAGGGGTGAGGTCTTTTGTCAACTGGTACACCATGGCACATATAATCTCCATGTGATTGATTTCCTCTGTTCCAATATCTGTCAGCAGACCGCCGACTTTTTTTACTGGCATTGAGTATCGTTGTGCCAGATATCGCATGGAAGCAGAGAGTTCGCCGTCAGGTCCGCCGTACTGGCTGATGATCAGCTGCGCAGTTTTCGGGCAAGTTTTCTTAATCTTTACTGGGTATTGCAATCGTTTTTCATAACTCCACATTTAGATCAAACCTCCTTCCCAAGGGGCAGGTCCTTCGCCCCAGCCGTATTCATCGGTTTCTGGATTCCCGGTAACCATGGAAATCTGCGTCAAAGGATTGTATTGTTTGGCATACTCCGCCAGTAGATTCAATCGGCGTTGCAATAATTCTTTGAAAAGTTTAAGGCCATTTTGGCACATAGGGTGAGTGTCAAGATATAACGTCAAGTCGTTGATGGCAAAGGTGACAGTGGTGATTTCGTTCATAAGGCGTTCTCGTTTGTCCGCCTTGTCTAGAGCGGAACTGCCTTTTCGGACGTGGTCGTTGTCCTCTGCACAATAAAACTCCAAATTCAGACAAGGGAATATGGTTCCTTGTTTTAAAGCGGTTTCTAAATCATAGGGTTCGCACCATGTTTGTGTAGGTACGGAAGCCATTGCCAGAGATTCCGGGCAAGGGCAACAAGTGGTTGAATCTTTCATTAGTATCATCTCCTTCTTTTGTTTTAAAAAGTTACATTCATAGTTTTTCTAAAAATGGGAAACAATATTCGGACAGTTATTTCCAAAAAAGATGGTTGACAATGTAGTCCGAGTAGATTATAATGGTTTACAAAGTAGACCGAAAAGAGAGGAGTCAAGATTATGGACGAAAAAATATCAAATAACGAATGGTACATATTAGAGTGTCTCTGGGAGGAGTCGCCTAAAACGTTGATGCAGATTACGAAAGAATGTCAGGAAAAGATGGGGTGGGCAAAGAGTACCTGCACGACCATGATAAAGCGAATGGAAGCAAAGGGATTGATTCGTTATGAGGAAGGGGAGAAAGCCAAACTCTTTTATCCGGAAGTGGAGCGAAAAAAAATAGCAGGTAGACAGACGAAGGATTTTTTGCAACGCATTTATCGGGGGAGTGTGGGACTTATGATGAATACATTAGTAGAGCAAAACACGTTGTCTGATGCGGAGTTGGATGAATTGGAACAAATTTTGCAACAGTGTCGAAAAAAAACAGATAAGTAGAAAGAAGGGATGCAACAATGGATGTTCAGTTACATACGCTTACATTGACAATTTTAATTGGGATTGTACTTGTGTTACGTCAAGTCTTTCGTGGGAAAGTAAAAGCGGTTGCAATCTATGCTATGTGGATTGTTGTTGTTTGCAAATTGTTGATTCCGACACCGCTGTTTGAAATCCCGGTTCCGATATCGAATGTGCCGATGTTGCCAGTGGTAGAGGAGGCGTATACGTCAGAAGAAAATGTGGTAGAGGAACAAGAGGACAGCAAAGTTATATATGATGTGACGGAAGAAGACGTGGAAATGAATTTGCTGGAAGGGGAAGAGCTAGTTCAGCACGATACTACGGAGAAGGAAACGACTCCGGTGAAAAAGACTGCATGGAAGATATTAGGAGATACAGTGGCAAAGGTGTTCCCGATTTTGTGGGTCGTGGTGGCAAGTTTACTTTTTGTTGTGATCCTAGCGATGAATGGATACTGTCAGTTTCGTATACGCAGAAATAGGAAACCGATTTCTACAGAAAAGGTGCCATATATTTACCAAACCGATGAAGTAAATGTGCCGTGCTTATATGGGATGTTTCGCCCGGCAATTTATCTGACGAGGGAGGCTGCACAAAGGGAGAAAGAAGAACGAGAGTATATTATTTTGCATGAGAAAATGCATTACAAGCATGGAGACCATATCTGGGCTTTGGTGCGAATTTTGGTGGTGTGCATTTATTGGTTCCATCCATTGGTGTGGATTGCGTTGAAACTTTCCAAACAGGATGCAGAATACGCGGCAGACGAAGGTGTGGTAGAACGTTTGACGGGGGAACAGCGGATTGAATATGGAAAAACAATTCTAGGTACTTTGCGGCAAGAGGCACGTGCGAAACGAGTGCTAACGTTGGCAAGTTCTGCATGCATGTCAAAAGGCGAGATAAAGAAGCGAATTGTATACATTGCAAAGGAAAAAAGCCAGTCCATTGCGGCGTTGACCGTTTTGGTGATTGCGGTATTTGTGCTTGCGATTGGCTCGTTTAGCGGAAAGAGTGCGATGGTTCCAAGTGTTTTAGAGACTGAGAAAACCGTTCCTTCAGAAGAAACCTCAGAACTACAAAAGGTAACGGTTTTGGAGGCGGATTTGGAATCGGCAGTGTCAAAATCCATTATCGATGAGTATAATGGAAGGATGATTACATCTTCTTCCTGGGCGTATGCTTATCTGCAACAGCAAAATATAGTAGAAAGTCATGGGGTTCTTGCGAAGGAGGAGTCAGGAACGGGAGTGACAGTATATCTTGCGGTGCAGTGGGATTGTTATGGCATCGGGATCTATGAAGAAGATCGGGAAGAATTTTATGGTCCTAGAGGAGGAATCACAGAATTTTGTGTCATTACATATGAAAAGGTAAATGGCAATTATGTCGAAAAGGAGTTTTGGAGACAAAGTTCCCAAGAGGGGACGGTACGAGAACGATTTCCAGATT
>JAZNJZ010000106.1:0-15471 GCA_045578325.1 Eubacterium sp. | reverse complement strand
ATCCTCCTGCTTCAATCATCCAAATCTTCTAATATCTTTTTATATTCGATCATCTGGTCGCGCAATGCTGCTGCCATCTCAAAGTTCAACTCTGCCGCAGCCTGATTCATTCGCTTCATAATCTTTCGAATTTCTTTTTCCAATTCTTCCTTGGACATATATTCTGGATCTTTTTCTAAGTCTTCCATCGCAGAATCCGCTTTGGAAGATATCTTAATCAGATCTCGAACTGCCTTCTTGATAGTCTGAGGTGTAATACCATGTTCCTCATTATACTCAGCTTGGATCTTTCTCCGTCGTTCCGTCTCTCCAATGGCTCGTTTCATGGAATCCGTCTGAGAATCTGCATACATGATAACTCGCCCCTCGGCATTACGCGCCGCACGACCAATGGTCTGGATCAACGAAGTTTCGGAACGAAGAAACCCTTCTTTATCCGCATCCAGAATCGCCACCAAAGAAACCTCTGGAATATCCAGTCCCTCTCGCAACAGATTAATTCCAACCAACACATCAAACACATCCAAACGCATGTCTCGAATAATCTCCGAACGCTCCAGTGTGTCAATGTCTGAATGAAGATACTTTACCCGAATTCCTACTTCTTTGTAATAATCCGTCAAATCTTCTGCCATCCGTTTTGTCAACGTTGTAACAAGAACCTTTCCCTTGTTCTTTGTCACACTTTTAATCTCTGCCAGCAGATCATCCACCTGCCCCTTCACTGGGCGCACATCCACTTCTGGATCCAAAAGTCCAGTAGGACGTATAATCTGCTCTGTCCGCAACAATTCGTGATTGTTTTCATAATCCGAAGGTGTGGCAGATACAAACATCATCTGATTGATATGACTTTCAAATTCTTCAAAATTCAATGGACGATTGCTTTTTGCTGAAGGCAGACGGAACCCATAATCCACAAGAGTCGATTTTCTAGACTGGTCCCCCGCATACATTCCTCGCACCTGCGGAACGGTAATATGAGACTCGTCCACAATAATCAAAAAATCATCCGGGAAATAATCCATAAGGGTATGCGGCATCTCTCCTTCTTTCATGCCATTGAGATGCATGGAATAGTTCTCAATCCCAGAGCAAAAACCCGTTTCTCTCAGCATCTCCACATCAAAGTGCGTCCGCTCAGAAATACGCTGTGCTTCAATCAGTTTATCCTCACTCTTAAAATATTTCACACGTTCCTTTAACTCGTTTTCAATCCCTTCAATGGCCTTCTCCATCTTGTCATGGGAAACCACATAATGGGATGCCGGAAACACTACCATGTGTTCCAGATTATTCAATGGAACTCCCGTCAACACATCAATTTCCTGAATCCGATCCACTTCATCTCCAAAAAACTCCACGCGGATGGCGCGGTCTGATGCGGACGCAGGAAAAATCTCCACCACATCCCCTCGCACACGAAAGGTACCACGATGAAAGTCCATATCATTACGCGTATACTGGATATCCACCAGACGTCGAATCACTTCATCTCGATCTTTCATCATCCCCGGGCGCAAAGACACCGTCATTTCTTGGTAATCAATAGGACTTCCCAACCCATAAATGCACGAAACACTGGCAATGATAATGACATCCCGACGCTCCGTCAGTGCTGCCGTAGCAGAGTGACGTAACTTATCAATCTCTTCATTGATAGCCGAATCTTTCTCAATATAAGTATCGGTGGAAGGGACATATGCCTCTGGCTGATAATAATCATAGTAGGACACAAAGTACTCCACTGCGTTTTCTGGAAAAAACTCTTTAAACTCGCCGTACAGCTGAGCCGCCAAGGTTTTGTTATGGGCAATAACCAACGTAGGCTTATTTAACTGTTCGATTACATTTGCCATGGTAAACGTCTTACCAGAACCAGTAACACCCAGTAGCGTCTGAAACTGATTCCCCTCTTTAAATCCATCTACAAGAGCTTTTATCGCTTCCGGCTGATCGCCGGTGGGTTGATATTCGGAATGTAAAACAAAGTGATCCATGCTATCCCTCCATCCGTACACATGCTTTAATCGTCATGGCTTGATTATAGCATACCCCATTTCTCATTGCAATATCTTTTCGAATATTTGTTCGATTAACAATTTTCTTTTGCTTATTTCATAGAAAAAAAACAGCTGCTGACTCCCCACCAAAGTCAACAGCCCTCTCTTTTTATTCTTTTATTATCTCCAACGCCCTCAACAGTTGATTGTCGTTTTCCTCTTTATATTCCCCTTCTGGTGTTTCATATTTCACTTCCACATCCGGTGTCAATCCCTTCTCATGGATACTTTCGCCATTCGGCAGAAAATATTCCGCTGTCGTTAATCGAAGTCCACCGCCACACAGCTTTTTCAAGGAAAGTACAGACTGAACAACGCCTTTTCCAAAACTCTTTGTTCCCACTAATTTTGCTTTCCCTCTTGTCTGAAGCGCTCCCGCAAATATCTCTGAGGCACTGGCGCTGTTTCCATTCATAAGCACAACCATCGGTTTATCATAACTTGTTTTATTCGTAGAATGATACTTTTTCTCACCATCTTTCTTGCTTTTTTCCGTAAGGAGCAAACCTTCTGGCAACAGTTCATCCAACATCGCCACCACAGTATCCAAAGATCCACCACCATTGTCACGGACATCAAATACGATTCCATCTACCGATTTATCCCGCATCTCTTTCATCGCTTCCTTGAATTGTTCATCCGTTCCTTTGTCAAATGCTTTAATAATAATGTATCCAATGTTCTCGTAACACCTGCTTTGAATGCTTTCTACAACAACCTTCTCACATACCACATTGCAATCAACCGTCACCGTAGTCCCATCTTCCTCCATTCGTTCTACTGTAACGATAAATTTTCTTCCCTCGTTTTCGTCAAGCTTAATCAACCCAACAAAATCATTGAGTTTCATAGTAGTTACATCTTGACCATCTAACTTTATAATTCGATCTCCTTTTCGGACTCCTGCTTTCATCGCCGGACCATCTTTTGTCACTTCCTGCACACGAATGGTATTTTCATTCTCTTGTTGTAGGGTAACACCAATTCCCACGTAAGACCCCTCAATATCTTTCATCATTTGGTCGTATTCTTCTTGTGTATAATATTCCGAGTATTTATCCCCCAAACCAGCCACCATGCCTTTGATGGCACCATTTACCAATTCATTCTTATCAATTTCCCCTTGATAATACTCATCAATACAATCTCCCACCACCGTTGCTTTCTCCGTGATTTTCTCCACCTCTGTCCGAACCACAAAAGGTCCAAGATCAAATCGCCACAACACAATAAATACAGTCACGGACAACAAAATCCCATAACACACCCCAAAAAAGAATCCTTTCTTACTACTACTATTTGCAAGCATCATATTCCCTCCAAACATCTGTTATATTTCATAAAAACTACGATACGAATCAAGCCTCTGCTCTCTTCGTATCGTAGCCACCTAACAATTTGCAAATCATATTCGATTATGGTGTAACATAATTTTCCGGATTCACATATACTCCGTTAATCGATATGCCAAAATGAAGATGTGGTCCCGTAGACACGCCTGTGGATCCCACATACGCAATGACATCTCCTGCTTTTACCGTTGCACCTTCGCTAACTGCTAATCTTTGTGCATGCATATATACCGTGTACAAGCTATTTCCATGATACAACATAATATAATTTCCTGCACTTGAACTATATGTAGCCGTAACTACTGTTCCATCTCCTGCCGCAACAATTGGCGTCCCCTCTGGTGCCGCAATATCGAGACCTTGGTGATTGGAGCTTGCCCCCTCTGTCGGACTCGTTCGAGCACCAAATCTAGACGAAATGCGCCCTGCAACATTCAAAGGCCAACGAAGGCCATTGGCACTTACCGAGTACGAGGACGGTTCCCCCGCTGAAGCATTGCCTTTATTCGACTGCGCTGCTCTCTTCGCTGCTTCTTTTCGCTCAATCTCACGTTGCTTTGCAAGAAGAAGATTATTAATCTCTTGTTCTTGTTTTGCCACCTGCGCATTAAATGTTCGCACCTTGGAATTCGTGCTTGCAATAGATGTTTTCAAGCGCTTCAACTCTTCGCGCTTTCTAGCTTTCATTTTCTTAAGCGCTTCTTTTTCTGCTCTTGCTTCTTCTTGAAGCCCTTCAATTTCCAAGACTTTACCTTCCAATGCCAACTGCCGTTGTTCCGTATCCGCCTTAATGGCTGCATACTTTGAAAAAAGCTCCGTATCATACTCCGAAATCTTTTCCACATACACCGAACGATTCAGAACATCCGCAAGACTCTTTGCAGAAAAAACAACATCTACGTATCCACTGTTTCCGTTCTCATACATATATTTTATTCGTTTCTTCATTTTTTCATACTGCTCATTTTGAACATTTTCAGCGATTTTCAGCTCTTCTTCCAGCTTTTGTAAATCATCTCTGGTCTGCTTAATTCTTTTATTTAATTTTTCTAGTGTTTTCGACACTTTTTCCGCTTTTTTATCTACTTTTTCTACATATTTTAATATGTTTGATTTACTCTTTTCCAATTCGTCCAGATCTTTTTTTAATTCTGATGCTCTAGACTCTGCTTGCTCCTTTGCTTGTTCCGCCTTCTCAATCTGACTATCATAGCTTTCTGTCGAAGTTTCTGCAAAAATATCCAGACCAGAAAACGAGAAGCTAACCGCAATAGCAACCACTAAAAATATCGACATGATTTTTTTTATCACATCTACCCCTCCTTTACACGTCCAAATGCTTGTGCACAGTAATATAACTTCCCAAAAAACCAATCCCAATACCAATCAACAAACATACTGGAACCAGCACTTTAAACACTTCCCCCGGCTCAAGGAATGTCAACCAACTGGAAATCAAATTAAACTTCTTATTAATATATCCTATGATAGATCCATAAGTAAAACTCAACACTACCACGGGAATCACTGCACCAATAATTCCAATCACAACGCCTTCCACGATAAACGGAGAACGGATAAAAAAGTCAGAAGCCCCCATCAGTCTCATGATCGCAATTTCCGCTCGTCGTACTGTGATTCCGGTTGATATTGTGGAATTAATCAAAAAGATAGATACCAACAACAAAATTCCGATAATAGCAATGGATATATACCCAACAAGAGCATTGGCATTCTCCAGACCTTTCGCCGTGTCCGCGGAACGTTTCACCAAGCGGACCCCTTCAATCCCCTCAATATACGTTGCAACTGTTTCTTGTGTAGAAATATCCTTCAAATACACTTCAAAAGACGCCGAATCGGCCAACGGATTATCTTGTCCAAAACTGGCAAGCAATTCTTCGTTGTTCTCAAAATTTTCCTTTGCGAATCGCTCCCACGCTTCCTCTGCCGAGATGAACTCCATGTGGTCCACTTCTTTTCTTCCTTCAATGGCGATTCCGATGGCATCTATCTGCTCCTGGGAAGAACCCTCATCAAAAAAAACAGTAAGACCCACGGAAGTCTCTACTTCGTCGATCATATACTGAAAGTTGCTTACGATAAAATAAAAAATTCCGAATATAAATAAACAAGCCGCCATTGTGCTCACAGATGCAATGGTAAACATCTTATTTTTTCGCATACTTTGTAGCCCTTGTTTCGCACAGTAAAAAAATACACTAATCCCTCTCATATTCATAGCCACCTTTTTTATCATCTCGTATTAATTCACCATTTTCCAATGTGACAACACGCTTTTGCATCACGTCAACAACATCATTATTGTGAGTAACAACAACAACGGTTGTGCCCATCTTATTCACTTCCTGCAAAAGCATCATAATCTCCCATGCATTTTGAGGATCGAGATTCCCCGTAGGCTCATCAGCAAGAAGAATGGTAGGTTGATTCACCAATGCTCTGGCAATGGCCACACGCTGCTGCTCCCCACCTGAAAGCTCATGTGGATACGCTTCCGCCTTATCACTTAACCCTACAATCGTCAACATTGTCGTAACATTTCGGATAATCTCCCTCTTACTTCTTCCGATGATCCGCTGCGCAAATGCAACATTTTCAAACACCGTCTTATCTTTCAACAAACGAAAATCCTGAAATACTACTCCTATATTTCTTCGATACAACGGAACCTGCTTACGTTTCAACTTGTTTACCAGTCGACCTGCTATATGAAGTTTTCCAGAAGTCGGATCCAATTCTTTCAACAAAAGTTTAATAAATGTTGATTTACCGGATCCACTTTTTCCCACAACAAAAACAAACTCCCCTTTATCGATTCGAAGAGATACATTTTTCAGCGCATCAACACCTGTTTGATACTGCTTACATACATTATCCAATGAAATAATTGGTAACTGTTTCTCTGTCGCCATTCTTTTTCCCTTTCTTAGAAATCTCTTGTTTCAAGATAATTCATATATTTTACAACCATCAATGCAATCTTAAATGTAATCGCATCATCAAAAATTCTCAAATCAAGCCCAGTGCTCTTCTGTAATTTATCCAAACGATACACCAAAGTATTTCTATGTATATACAACTGTCTTGAGGTCTCTGATACATTCAAATTATTCTCAAAAAACTTATTAATCGTTGTCAATGTCTCTTCGTCAAAGTCATCCGGACTCTTATCGGCAAAAATCTCTTTAATGAACATTTTGCAAAGTGGCATTGGCAGCTGATAAATCAGTCTTCCAATCCCCAAATTACTGTAAGCAATTACGTGCTTGTCACTATAAAAAATCTTACCAACATCAAGTGCCATCTTCGCTTCTTTATATGATCGAGACACTTCTTTTAATTCTTTCACAATTGTACCAAATGCAACATGCACTTTAGACATTGCTTCTGTATTTAACATGTCTACAATGACCTCAGCTGTTTTCTCGAGATCCTCAATTCTTTCTTTTGGGCCAATTTCTTTTACCAAAATGATATTTTTTTCATCAACCGCTGTAATAAAGTCCTTTGTCTGAGTAGCAAACATACTTCTTACAGTTTCCAGCGCCCCATTATCCTTCTCTTTATTGGTTTCAATAATAAAAACCACACGTCTTGCGTTCATCTCGATGTGCAATTTTTTCGCTCTATTGTAAATATCTACCAAAAGAAGATTATCCAACAACAAATTCTTGATAAAATTGTCCTTGTCATATCTCTCTTTGTACGCTACCAAAAGGCTTTGAATCTGAAACACAATCATCTTTCCAATGGTGTATACATCTTCGGATTCTCCACGCAAAAGCGCAATATATTCTAATTGATTCTCGTCGTAAACTTTGAAAAAATGACACCCATTCATCACTTGGCTGTCAGCTGGTGACTGCACAAAATTCTGTCCATCTTCCGCATATGCAGAAAGTTCATCAGAAGTCGCTGCCAAAATATTCCCCTCTGTATCCAATACACAAAGGTCACTTTTTGTAATCCCTTTTATTCCATCCACCGTACTCTGTAATATCTGATTCGATATCATTGCTACACCTCCGAACATTAGTCTACTCTTGTCGCATTATAAATAATTCTATCATCTTTTCATATAATTGTAAAGTAAGAATCTTAGGACGCCCCTTCCCTTAAGCAAAAAGGGAATGCCCATATCTGGACATTCCCTGGAATACTTTGCATTAAGTACAATATTAGTTTGTAATTGTAACTTCTGTCTCTTTGTCGAAGAGGTGAATCTTCTCAGCATCAAGTGCAATTTTGATTGTATCTCCTGGACGAGCAGTTGTACGAGGGTTAACACGTACTGTAATATCTGCATTCTCGATTGTAAAGTAAAGGAATACTTCCGCTCCGAGCATCTCGTATACTTTAACTGTAGCCTCAAGAGTTGTATCAGGAGAGTTGCTGATGAACATTTCCTCGTCCTTGATATCCTCTGGACGGATACCGAAGATGATGTTTTTATCTTCATATCCACCTTCGATAAGCTTCTTCGCTTTGCTTTCTGGAAGCTTAATTGTATTAGCACCAAACATAAGAAGTACATCAGAACCAGAAACTGCTACTCTAGCCTCGATGAAGTTCATCTGTGGAGAACCAATGAATCCTGCTACGAACAAGTTGTTTGGTCTCATGTAAAGATCCAATGGGCTATCTACCTGCTGTACAATACCATCTTTCATAACAACGATACGTGTACCAAGTGTCAACGCCTCTGTCTGGTCATGTGTTACGTAGATAATTGTTGTTTCGAGTCTCTGATGCAATTTAGAAATCTCAATACGCATCTGTACACGAAGTTTTGCATCAAGGTTGGAAAGAGGCTCATCCATAAGGAATACTTTAGGATCACGTACGATAGCACGTCCCATAGCAACACGCTGTCTCTGACCTCCAGACAAAGCCTTTGGTTTACGATCCAACAAATGCTCGATATCAAGAATTTTAGCTGCTTCATGAACAAGACGATCGATCTGATCTTTTGGTACTTTTCTCAATTTCAGACCAAATGCCATGTTGTCATATACTGACATATGTGGATACAAAGCGTAGTTCTGGAATACCATCGCGATATCTCTGTCCTTTGGCTCCACATCGTTTACTAACTTATCTCCAATCCATAACTCACCGCTTGAAATCTCTTCCAAACCTGCAATCATACGAAGTGTTGTAGACTTACCACATCCTGAAGGACCTACAAAGATGATAAACTCTTTGTCTTCGATCTCAAGATTAAAATCCTTTACCGCATGAAAACCGTTAGGATATACTTTGTTGATGTTCTTTAATGATAAACTTGCCATTACAATGTTCCTCCCTGGAAAATATTTTTCATAACATCTGCATCTAATACTATACACTATTTCCGTGAAAAACACTATATCCAAATTTCATAAATAATTTTTAAATCTTTGTGTATTTTGCATAACGATTTTTTTCATTTTTCGACTCAAAATCCCTCTCCTAGAACCTCCTTGGCATCCAAAACTATGACAAAAGCGTTCTTATCGGCACTTTTCACAATTCCAATTAACTTTACAATCTCTTTTTTAGACACAACGCACACAAGCACTTGTTTACGCGTTCCGGAGTACATTCCTGTGCCATTTAAGCTCGTCACACCACGCTCTAGCCGCTTCATTATTTCATGAGAAATGGTAAGCGGAACATCGGATACAATATATACTGTTTTGGCGTACTTAAACCCGTCTACAAATGCATCCGACACCTTTCCCGTTATGAAAACAGCAATAATGGCATATAGTCCCCTTTGTACACCAAACAATCCCATCCCAACCAGAACAATCACTCCATCCACAAGTATCAACAATTCGGATATGCTCCACTCTGGAAACCATCGATTCAAAAGAGTGCTCAACAAATCACTGCCCCCTGTGGACGTGTTTTGCAAAATTACCATACCAATTCCTACACCCTGCAAGGCGCCACCCAAGACAGCCGCCATAAGATAATCTTGTTGTTGTACCTGAACCACCGGCACAAGCATTAAAGCCACAGAAAAGCTCGATGCGGCATACAACGTCTTAGTCAAAAAGGCCAGCCCCTTTAACCGGGTTGCAATGATAAACAACGGTATATTTAACACAAACGTTGTTACCCCCACTGGCACATTTACCCCAAAACTATCGTGACACACTCTTTTTAACACAATTCCAATCCCGGAAAAACCTCCTGTTACCATCGACAGTGGCTCATATATCAAATTGGTAGCCGCAGCCATAAAAAAAGTACCTGCTGTGATAAGCAGGTACGTAAGCAAGCTATTGTTTTTTTTACTTTTCGTCATCTGACAACTCCTCATTCACGTCCGCTTGTTCTAAAAGCTTCTTGTTATTATAGTTGTCCATCTTTTTCAAAAATATTCTTCTTCTGCGATACGCCGAATAAGGAATCCTCGCAACAAACCGATACAAACCGCCCAAATGCAATGTCTTAAAAAAATTCGGAACATGTACATTTTCACCAAGCATCATGTCCATCATACTATTCAGCACAACACAAAGCTTTGCATTGATTTTTCCTTTGTTGTTATGAATCCACCTCTCGCCATCCATACTCTTCATGGATAAAAATACAATATCCGGCAACTGAGTATTAATATCATTCACTAATGTTTCCTCAGAAACATCACTATCCGCGGTGTATAAGCCTACGATTTTCATAAACGGACAATGTCGCGAGAGAAATCCGCTCACTGCTCTAGCTTCCTTTTTGCTTCGCAAGACCAGATAGCAAGTTTTACCGCCCAAAAGCTCTGGATTACACATCAGTAATGCCGAACGATAATTCACAACCATCCCGCCCGTCTCCAGCACATCCACATGATATGAACTAAGGATTGCTTTTTCACCAGGCAAAACAAGATCCGCCTCCGCAAGCGTTTCGCGCACCAATTCATTCTTATCATAAGTATCAATGTAATCTAACGAAATAAAATGAATCACATTCAAGTAATCATTGGAAAGATAGCCTGAGACCTCTTCTTGAAAGGTTTCATCCGTCAAAAGATCCAATTCCAAATCCATAATTTTTACTCGAGTTCCCATGATGTCTCCTCTCTAATTGCCCCCTAGAGTGTCGTATCGTGTTATCTCTTAATCCCCGGCAACAACATCCGAACCAAAATCAAGGCGTCGCTGTCGTTGTTGGCCCATCTTCTATACCAAGAACAATTTCGATGTCCGCTCCATTGGTAAGAGCTGACGCCTCTTCAATTCGTGGATTTACAAAATAGCTTTTTATACATTTTGCCCATTTTTTCTTTTTTGCATAAATCACAGTTTGCTGTTGAATTTCTCCGCCAAAATCACCAACGCCAAGAACATTCAAACCATCTGCCGTCAACTTTTCTTGGAAAGAAGCAGCGAGACCATTGATTCGACTTCCATTTGTAATCTGGATTGTCTTTGTACGAATTTTCTCCAATTCCGAAGCGACCGCCGCACCACCAACACCATTCTGTGCTTCCGTACGCGCCTCGCTTTCCCAGATTTTCTTTACCAATCTAGTTGTTCTCTTTGCATCTAATGTAGCCTTACCTTCAACTTCCTCCGCATATGCACGATGCGTATAAATGTAGTCGCGATTCACTTTCAAGAAAGCTTCTGCATACTGCTGCTTTTGAGAAAGAGTAATATCCGAAATGATAACATCCCATTCCTTCTCAATGAACTTCTCCATCGCTCTTTCCTCTTTGTTTTCCTCAACACGATCTAAATATTCGTCTCGCAGACCAAAGGCGTTGTTTTTCTTTTCAAAACGTTTATTGAACTCCACTGTGTCCAATGCGGTAAAATACCCAATTTCAATATCCAACTCAGATTGTAAGAACAGAATTCCATATTCATACGCCACATCACCGGTAAAGTATTCGTTAATGTCACGAAGCGTAACAATCTGTGGAAGGACATCACTTACTTCAAGATATTTTTGATACTCCTGTGGAGAAAGCGCAATCTGTGTTTTATTTGGAATTGTTACGTAATCCAGATTCCCCGTTTCTTTATCAAATAACTCCAACACAACTGCCTTTACTTCTTTAGTATCTGAATCCACACTGTAAATCAAGTTACTGGACTCGGAGTTTGGATTCACATCAATTACATGTTGGTACTTCGTACTTCTCTCCACGCGTTCCGTTGTTTTATAAAATAGCATTGTCAGAAAGTAACTTGCAATTCCTACGGCAAGAAGCAGTACAATGATTCCTATTGTCTTAAAAAAAGTTCTAAAAAAGATTTGTAACATACCTTTCTTTCGCATAAAATATCTTTCTCCTTTTTGCGATATGTACGATAAATAACAGACCTATTGTATCAGAAATGAGGCAAATATACAAGATTTTTTGCAAAAATTCAAGGATGGTGGTATATTATAAGAAGAAATATTACAGAATGGGAGACTAGCACATGAAAAAAAATGCTATTATCACAGGAGCTTCCCGTGGCATCGGTTCTGCCATAGCAATTGCATTAGCGAAAGAAGGATATGATTTATTTTTATGCGGGAATGCTTCACCTGAAAAACTTGAAAAAACTACGGAAATGTGTAGACAACACGGTGCAAACTGCGCATGCTTTATCGGCGACCTTTCCCAAAGCAAAACAGCCACAGAAATCGTTACTGCTGCTGCAAATTTCCTGGGACACATTGACGTGTTGGTCAACAACGCTGGCATTGCAGATGTAAATTTGATTACCGATGTCACAGATGAAAGGTGGTTTCATCTACTAAACACCAATCTTTCCTCGGCCTTTTTCATGTGTCGCCAAGTTCTTCCACATATGATTTATGAGAAAAAGGGGAAAATCATCAATATTTCCTCCATTTGGGGAACTCTTGGTGCTTCTTGCGAAGTGGCTTACTCTGCCACAAAGGGTGGTTTGAATTCTTTGACCAAAGCATTGGCAAAAGAAGTGGCTCCAAGTGGAATTTCCGTAAATGCCGTTGCCTGTGGCATGATTGATACCGAAATGAATTCCTGCTTTTCCGACGAAGAAAAAACAGATGTCTGTGAAGAAATCCCAATCGGACGCATGGCCACACCGGAAGAAACAGCAGATTTTATTGCACTTCTCCTTCACGCATCACCATATCTAACCGGTCAAGTCATTGGTTTTGATGGTGCATGGTCCTAATTCCAATCATTTCATTTTTTTTGAATAAGAAGTATTTTTCCGAACATACTAATGATGAAAATCAAACCGTATAACAGGAGGAATTCTTCATGAAAAAGAAATATTTATCACTGGCTGCAGCATGTTGTCTCTCTTTGATGGTTATGACTGGCTGTGGCTCAACCGATGATAGCACAGCTACATCATCTCCAACACCTGCGGCAACAGAGGAAACCACTCCAACTGCAACTCCTGCAACTGCAACGGAGGATAATATGTTGGACGATGATAATATGGATGATGATCCAAACGATGTGGATGACAACAACGATGATACCATCAATGATGCAACTGATTCGGATGATGGAATCATGGAGGACGATCCAGATGATCCAGATGATGGTATACTGAACAAAGCTGGGGATGCCGCTCGTGATGCCGCAAATGGCATTGGCGCAGGTGTAAAAGACACCGTAGATGGGGTTGGAAACGCCATTGATGATATGACACGCTAGTTCAAGAAAACAAATTAGTCCGGGAATATTTTATCTAAAACATTCCCGGACTATATTTTTTGAATTATATCAGATTATTTACCATAATGTACATGCAACAACTCGTGTGCACGATCTTTCAAGATACCTGTCTCATACATATTCTGAATGGTTGGGTTCTCTTCTGCACGTTTGAGGATCGCAGATTTATCTGCTTTGTACATACCTGTTGCACGCTCTTGTTTTACGCTCTGGTAACCGAATGGCTGACCAGCTCCACCGATACAACCATAAGGACAAGCCATAACCTCAACAAAGTCAAGTTTTTCTTCTCCTCGCTGCAACTTCTCGATGAGAATCTCCGCATTTCCAAGTCCGTTTACAACACCAACGCGCAAGGTCTTGCCGCCAATCTCAACTTCTGCCACTTTTGTTCCTTCCAAACCACGAATACCTGAATACTCAATTTCGTGAAGTGCTTCGTTATTCTTAGCAGCTACATGACGGAGAGCCGCCTCTGTTACACCACCGGTTACACCGAAGATAACACCAGCACCAGAACTGATGGAGAATGGCATATCTGGACCACTTGGCTCAATCTCATTGAACTGGATTCCCAATTCTTTGATCATAAGAATCAACTCTTTTGTTGTGATTACATGATCCACATCTGGAATATCCTCTCTCTTGAACTCATCTCTTGCTGCCTCGTATTTCTTCGCCACACATGGCATGATAGCAACGGATACAGTCTCTACACCAGCCTCTTTATCCGCTGGTTTGTAATGCTCTTTGATCAATGCTCCGAACATTTCCATTGGAGACTTACATGTAGAAACATATGGAAGAACCTCTGGATGCTTCGTCTCTACAAAACGTACCCATGCTGGACAACAAGATGTAAAGAGTGGCATGGAGTTTCCAAGTGGATATTTCTTATCTCCGTTTTCTAACTTATACACCAATTCATTTGCTTCTTCAATAACGGTAAGATCCGCAGTAAAGCTGGTATCAAACACGGTATCAAATCCAAGCATACGAAGTGCTGTATAGATTTTTCCGATGGTATTCTTTCCTGGAGCAAGTCCAAACTCTTCGCCGATTGCCACACGAACCGCTGGCGCAATCTGTGCAACCACACGTTTATTTGGTGCATACAATGCCTGCCATACCTCTCTCAAGTCATTCTTGATGGTGATGGCTGCTGTCGGACAAACCGCCGCACACTGACCGCAGTTAACACAGTCTGTCTCTACGATATCTCTTCCAAATGCTGGACTAACAATCATGTTTGCACCACGATGCGCAAAGTCAATTGCTCCAACATGCTGAACTTCATTACACATTCTTACACAGTCACCGCAAAGGATACATTTACTTGGATCCCTTACGATTGAAAGTGATGAATCATCAATGCAACGCTCTGGATGTGTATTTGGGAACCTTACCTTTGTCAGGCGGAATCTTGCTGCCAACATCTGAAGACGGCAATTTCCATTCTTCTCACAAACCGTACAATCACGACAGTGAGAAGCAAGGAGCAACTCCAAAATCATCTTTCTGTGCTGATGAAGTTTTGATGTGTTGGTTTTAATCACCATTTTATCTCTTGGTGGTGTAGAACAGGAAGCAATGATGCCACCGCGCTCATCCTCTACCACACACATACGACACGCACCGTAAATGGACATGTCTGTATAATAACAGAATGTAGGTACGTGAACACCTGCTTTACGAATTACCTGCAGGATATTTTGTTCATCCGTAAACTCGGTACGGATTCCATCTATAATCATGTATTTCTTAGACATACTAACCCTCCTTAAACTTCTTTCACAGCCCCAAAGTTACAACCATCTTTGCAGGCTCCACACTTGATACATTTTGTTGCATCAATCACATGTGGTTCTTTCACTGTACCAGAGATTGCGCCTACTGGACACATTCTCGCACACTTGGTACATCCTTTACAAAGGTCAGGGTCAATCTGCAATGTCATAAGCGCCTTACACTGTCCTGCTGGACATTTCTTATCTACTACGTGAGCAATATACTCATCACGGAAATATTTTAATGTACTAACAACTGGAGATGCTGCTGTCTTTCCAAGACCACACAATGCAGTAGCAGAAATGGTGTCTGCCAATTTCTCCAAAAGTTCGATGTGTTCCATGGTACCTCTTCCCTCAGTAATATCTGTGAGAAGTTCAAGCATACGCTTTGTACCTTCACGACATGGCACACATTTACCACAAGACTCGTTCTGTGTAAAGTTCATGAAGAATCGAGCTACTTCTACCATACAACTCTTATCATTCATAACTACAAGACCACCAGAACCGATCATCGCTCCTACTTTCTTCAAGGAATCAAAGTCAAGTTTCATATCCAAATGATCCTCTGTGGCACTGAT
>JAZNJZ010000105.1:0-69052 GCA_045578325.1 Eubacterium sp. | reverse complement strand
TTCTTGCTACGATAGCTTCTCTCATTTCCTTTGGATATTTCGCATAACTCATATCAATCACCTGTCCTTCTGGTTATATAATACCAGTTTGGGAGGTGGGTGACAACTACCCTACGTCAGAGGGGTACCTACTAGACCTTTTGCTTCCTTTCATATACTCTTTTCCTCATCCCTTGATTCAACTTATTTAAATATCTAGTCAGTTGCCTTGATATGCGCTAACGATAGTTTTATACCATCTTGTTGATTCCTTTTGTACTCAAGAACCGCAAAATAAAAATCTTCTATTTCCTCATTCCCTCTCCAAAATTCTGTCACATATTTATTTTGCGATAGATCTGTAGCTTCAGGAAAACCAATCTGTTCGATTACTTCCATTGGAACAATAGGCTGCAATGTATTCCCTTTTCTGTTGCCACCATATATTCCTCCCGAATTCAATATATATACGTTTTCATTATCATCTTTTGCACTTATACACAAATCTCCCAACGCCTCTGGGAGCCATCCACCTTCTGGAACTTCCCCCTCACAATATAACTCCTTCACAATCTGATTGCTCCCTAATTCCTTAACTTTAAAACCACACTTATCTCCTTCCACTGTTTGGCAATAATACTCATTCCCCATCTGAAGACTAAAATGAAATGGTACAACCATTTCTCCACTAGAAGTAACTTCTCCCGTTTTCAAATCATAAAGCAAAAAATTTGCTTCATCATCTATAGTTCCTTCACTTTCGTCATCAAACAAAAGACGCATTTTCCCATCATTAAGTAGCAGAAAACTTTGCATGTACTGTCCTTCTTCCAACATTGTAGATGGAATCTCCAAATCCACTAGCTCCATTTCGCCATCCTCAGTTAGTTTTGCCAACTCCTTTTTCTCTGTGTACTGTTTTTGCTTTTGATCCCAAGAGTAGATTACAAAATACCACACTCCATCCTCCGACATTTGAAAAGAGCCCGCAGTCCCTATCTGATTTATTTTCGATGTTGCTGCAATTTCTTCAATATCATCCCACTCTCCAGTCTCAATATCATACGCAGTTACATTGTATCCACACTCATATCTGCCATCTTTATCCGTAGACTCTAAAGTTGTCAGCATTATGTAGAGTTTCGAATCGAGCATCTTGACACTATTTATATTATGTATTTTAGGTAAGTTGGAACAATCAATCCATTCCATCTCATATATAACATCTTTCTTGATACTGATGTCTTTTTCCTCTTGCCCTTCTTCACTTTTTCCACAGCCACACAGAACCAAAACTAACACAAACGACAAAACTAACACTTTTCTTATTTCTCTCATCTTCCAAACCCTTCCTGTCAGAGGTGCCGATATCGACACCTCTAACAGCTCCTCCTTATTTTGTAGATGGATACTCAATATCCAACGTTGTATAAAAGTAACTTGCTGTAGTTGTTGTATTATTTACCTGATGCCAATCAGTTTCGACAATTACTGTTCCAGTTCCACCTTCAGTCTTTTCCTTTAACAGTTTGTCATTCGACTTTTTATAAAGTTTTACTGTTGTATAATGACGTCGATTTACTTCACTCCAGCCTGTTCCTCGAAAAAGACGATATGTACTAAAGTCTTTTTACTCTACACCATGTTCCACAGTTACAGCCTTAATTTCTGTCTTTTGTCCCATACCTCCGAATAACAATGCACTCGCCATTAGTAATGCACTAACTTGTTTTGCTACTTTTTTTGATTTCATGTTTCAAATCCTCCTTATGTTTTTTTATACCCTTTAACTAAATTCAGTATAATATCTTCTAGTTGAAGGAATATTTTCATTTATGATACCAGACCCATTTTCGTGGTTCTTCATATCGATAGTAAATTTCCGTATAAAATTGATTTTCTTCTCCTGGTACATATATAAAATCATTTATACGATAAAAGTCCTCCTTATTTGTATCCTCTCCCTCCTCATTAAATGGATACCGAACTACTGTCGGATAATCTCCTTCATAATAAGGCTCATCATCCCGATAATAAGAAGAACCTGGCACTTCTAGTCTCCACTGCGCCTCTGAAATATCCCCTACAAATATACCATCTTTCAAATATGTCGCTCCTTTTTCACCTTGAATGTCCGTCCTTCCATCATAACCAGCCCCACCTCCAGCATAGTCATATGTTATAACAGAATCCAGCATATCATCACCAATTTTTTTCACAAGCAGATTATTTTGCCCTGCTCCTATGTAATACAACTTTCCATCCTGTCCAATACTCATCATTTCCGAATATATATAATCCTGCTTAGCTGTTACCTTCTCTCGCGTTACGTCATATATAACTGTGTCTTGAAGCTCACGCTTCACTTTTTTCGTTACTTTCCAAATAAAGAAAAGCAGTCGTCCATCCGCTGTTGCCTTCATATCATGGATTATTTCATACTTCTGGACATCAACCACATCGCTAATATCCAATCTCTTAACTGTACCCTCTTCCATCGAAAGGGCATACACAAGAAACTTTTCATCTCTTTGAACGCACAGGTATATTATCCGTTCCTTTACACACTGAACAGCACATACAGGCTTGTCTTTTTTCTTAAGGTTAAGATTGCCTTGCCATGAAGCTATTTCCTGACTGAACCTTGTCGCATTCTTCTGAACAGAATACAACTTCCATCTTGTCTGTCCTGTCTTTATCTGATATGTCAAATAAAGAGGATAATCCGACTGCTCCACAAGAATATATGTCAAATTCTTTTCTTTTTTCCACTCTTTGGGAATTGGAATTATTTCTTTCTCATACTCAGAACCAACTACTTCCTCTTCATAAGTTGACGACTCAGCAGTTGTTGTTTCTACCTGCGACCATTCCTCCTGCGAACCCGAGAGAGTTAAAATATTTGACTGCTCCTCAATATTCTTTGTTTGTCCGCAAGCAGTTATTCCCAAAACAACAAAACCGAAACCAATTATCCATGTTATCTTCCTCACACACTACCTCCAATTTTACATTAGTATTCAGTTAACATTTGCAAGTTCTTTGACTTCTTGATACAAATCATACAAATGTGTTAGTGACATATCCCAAATTTGTTCATACATAAATGCATTAAGATGTATATTCTCTGGTGTCAACATCGCCACCTTCCGTAGCACCTTCATCACATCATCATTAACATACTTCTCATACGCTTCAATCAACTTTATACCTTGACTCTTTCCGCCATATACTGGATCTACGTGAGCCATTAGAATAACAGACATCACATATCCATTTTCAAGGATCAAAGCCAGAACTCCTACGCCTCCTTCAACCCCCAATATAATTCGCGCCACTTTTTTGAAATATCCATTTTCACTAGTTGAGATTCTTCGAGTCTCTGTTGCAAGCGGTGCATATCGCAGAATAATTCCTCCACAAACAATCTCACCCAAAACAAAATACGATTCCCAACTTATTCTTGCCATGAACTCTATCCCTAAAATTGCAATTATCACTGTTGCCCCAAAAATAACCAATTTTTCAGCAACAAGCATATATCCATATGTATACAAATCCCTTTCCATCGAGTATCACCGCTTAGTGTTTTTTGAACTGATTTGCAGATTCTGGAAATTCTGGCTGATGAAAGAACCATGAACATGCCTGATTCGCAGTCTGGGCAACTAAAAGAAGTGCCAAACTGTTTACTGCCCCAACAGTCATAAGCTTCGATAACATTTTCTTCAATCTGATAATAAAAACCTCCATATCGAATTTAGCAACTACATAATTTCACATTTTACGCTAAAATTCAACTGAAGGTTCGATTTTTACATTTTAAGTGCGATATTTGTATGATTTTGTATCAAATTGTGCTCACAGGAATGATTACAGTAGTGGTATATGTACTAGTATCATAGTCCTGTTTCATATAACCATTATATAATTCCACAATTCGTTTTACATTCTTTAATCCTATACCATGTCCCCACTCCTCTTTTTTGGTAGTTAATAGTTGATTTCCATTTTGTATAATCTGTCCATTATAATTATTCTCAATGAGAAAAACAGCAAAATCACCCTGATTCTGCATATATAAGTCTACTTTCACTTTTCCGGATTCACATTTCTTAGTAGCTTCCAACGCATTATCCAATAAGTTCCCAAGAAGTGACGTTATATCAATTTCTTTCATATATTCAATCTTAAATCCAGCTTCCACAAACACATCTGCATCAATATTATTCTTTTCTGCTTCTCCCATAAAATCTACTAAAAGAGAATTCAAAAAACGATTTGCACAAATCACATTTTTTTCCTCTTGGTGTATCCCAACTTGCAATTCGTCTAATACATCTTTTATCTCTTCTACACGATTTTCATTCAAATAGATACCAACCTGTTTCAAATAATATTTTATATCGTGTATCCGCTCTTTATATCGTTCTTCTAATTCGCCCTCTTTACTATGTCTGCTTCTTCTTTCTTCATATTTTGCCTGACTTACTTCTAATAACATCTTCTGTTCTTGTAGTTGACTGTACTTAGTAAAGATGTAAAACAAACAAATATTTCCACAAAACAAAATTAAATAAAATACAAGAACCGCTATATCTAATGTTGTAAGAGCATCTCCTCCCACCCTTACATACGGAATACAAGTTAATAATCCTAAAGTAGCAATCGGAACAATAATGAAAACGCCAAATACTTTGGCTGAAGTCTTTTTTGCTTGTATGTTTGATATTTGCTTGATAAGTGTCAGCATCAAAAATTCTATCAGCTTTATGGCTATAATACTACTAATCATAACAAATTCATTTGCATAAATTTCATTGGTAGGACTATTTACAGAAACTTTAAGCAAAAAGAAAAATATTAGTTCTGCACTTAATACTACAAAAATTAGCAATATGCAATGAAACAATCTTAAAAAAATATTTCCCTCTACTAAAATAAGTCCAACCAACAAAAACAGAACACATGTAACCACAAAATTAAGTTGATTATTATTTTGAAGATTGGTAAAGATATTAATAAGCACCACTAAAAACGCAAAAAATATTTCATTCCTATTCTTGCGAAAGTATTCTTTCTTTTGGTGAAACGCCTTATAAAAATCAAAAACAAGATAAAATTCTATCATTGTTGATACTATCATACAAATATTGTAAATTATTGTGTATTTCATTTTTCTTTCCTCTTGTATTTTCCCGCTCCATAAGCGAACCATTTTTCAAGAAATTTATCTCTCATTCCTCTTGAAATCGATAAACTCTTTCCATCAGCTACTAAAAAACCATTTTTATTAATAGACGATATAAATCGCATATTTACTATATGACTATTGTGCGGAAGTACAAAATCCGCAGATTCCAACATTTCCAATAATTCGTCAAAATTGTATGCTACAATAATGTTTCCTTTTTCAAACTTCTTCTCTACTGATTTCTTCAAGTGCAAAATGCTATTTCCATTAGCGTGATGTGTAATGTAAACAATATCAGCTACACGAAACTTCATTTTTTCACGTTGGTAGGAACCTTCGATTTCACTACATATCTTTCTTCTGTCCAATTCATCAAAGATTTCCAATAACTCTTTCAGAGTTTCGTTTTTCGCAGATTGTTTCAAAAGATACCGATACGGAGAAATCTTAATTGTTTCTGGGGTAGGCATAAAAATACCGGAACATTGTACTAAAATTCCCTGATATCCCCTTTCCTTCAATTCAACTGAAATCTCATTTCCATTCATTTCTTCCATTTGAATATCAAGAAATATAGCATCCATATCATCAATTCTGCCCGCCAGAAGTTCTTCGCCTGAAGTATATTCCCAAAATCGTACCTTCCGCTTTCCAGCATTGCACTCCAAAAGCATCTCCTCAAGTTCACCAATATATTTCATATCATCGTCACAGATAGCAATTTCATACATATGCTTCCCTCCAATATCCGTAGAACAACTATTCCTCTAAATAGGCATCAATTATATGATACAATTTCTGTCTATCACTTTGAGTAAGTTCCTTAATGCTTTGGTCATACTGCAAAAGTCTTGTTTGATATCCATAATTCACAACATCGCATAGTATTTCATCCGCTGTTACATCCAATGCTGTTACTATGTCTACGAATGTAGCCAATGTTGGTAAGCGTTCTCCCCTCTCTATCATTCCGATATATGTAGTAGATTTTTCAACTTTTTCAGCCAAATCATCCTGACGCCATTCTCTCTTTTTTCTTGCAGTTCGGATTCGATAACCTATCTTTTTAGAGTCCAATTCCATTTCTCTACCTCCGTAGTTGTTTTCTGTAACTTTCAGTATAGGTTATTTTAGTCACACATTGAAGCAACTATATTTTAGTCTAACATAACTATCAGTTGTGTTTCAAGTCAAAAAATTCATCCATACCCAACACTTCTCCGTTATTTTATATTCTCCGAACCCATTAGACACCAGTTACAACCGGACCACATCTTCATGTCCTGCCAGAATCTTAACAAACATTTTTTCCTCAACACTGTGTTATTTCATTTTCTTTCTGTCAACTCCCAGTATCACATTTATGCAAATGAGACGTCGCCTTTTATTCTTGCGTCTCGTGCTTTTCAGTAAAAATGTGATTAACGGTATCCATATCGTTCACATCCGCTTCTCTTTGCTCTATGTTGATGTCTTCTACATCCACTGTTTTTTTCTCTATTTTTCCATTTTCATGTTGAACGATAAATACTATTTTTAATTTGGAAATAATTTTCTCTATCTCCTCCACACTCTTTCCACCTGTATACCCCCACAGATCAATATATGTAGGTGCATTTCGCTCATCTCCTGTGCTGGCGAATACTTTGTCGCCTGGCAAACCAGTTGATTTTGCAAAGAATATTTTTTCCTCTTTGCTCAAGCCCGAAAAATCAACGGATTTCTCTATCACATAATCATTTCTCTTTACATACCGTCTGACATTATAACGAAGTATAATTTCAAACAATTCCCCATAGTTTCCCTCTGGTTCTTGCTCTATTTCCCATATATCATTGAAAATGCCGGAATCATCTAGCAAGTTTTTATCATTAATTACATCAACTGTCTCTTGTGTTATTTGAAAGTCCGGGTATGTAACTAACTCGGCATTTTGAAAGGATATCCGATATGTAAAAAGGATAATATAAGCTCCGATCATTATAATTGCAAGTAATAGCACAGTCATTGCTAATACCATTTTTCTTTTCCATGTTTTACGCATTTTTTGGTCTCCCATCTTTTCTATTTTTCCATGTAAATTTAAATGTTAATCTATTAATCCATATCCTAATATAGACAAATCATTAACATCCGCATACACAATAAGATTTCCGAGCGTCTCATTATTCGTTTTGTACTCCGCTTTGTATATTTCATTCCCGATAACATCTACACTATCATTTACTTTTTTGACACCTTTGTCACTTTCTAATATTACCTTACCAATATTTGCCTCGGACAAATTAACAATTATCTCCTTATCCGCATCTGATAGTTTTTCATATATAGAATCGAGCAATTCTGTGCTGGTATTTGTATTATTCTCTACATATACATCGGTATTACTATTTGAAACAGAAGAACTTTCTTCGACACTTTGATTTTCATTTTTTCCGCAACCAGTTAGAATAAAAATCATCATTAGAATTACAGTAAGCAAATATTTCGTATTCCTATTTCTTTTCATAATCTGTCACCTCATTCGCAATCTCGCACATTTCTTTCTCTTCATTTTCCCAATTTTAGTTTCATTATTTTTTGACACATACGCATATATCTTCTATTCTCGATTTCTAGCCAAATCTTGAACTCTGGTAATTATAACCACATAAGATTCATTGTACCAAGATAGAACACTAATTTCAATACCGTTCATCCCAGATTTCACGCCTTTTGTCCCACATCCCCCAAAAACACAACTTCACCTCTCACGTCCACTGGAATTTTCTATTTATTATGAGAAATCCCCACTCCAATGTTGTAATCGGAATAGGGATTTGTGTTTAACATTATGTGATTCATCATGGTGTATCAATAGAAAAACAATGACTCGTACGGTATATGGTCATTTGAATTACTACTATACTTGCTTTTCCACACCTGCTCATATGTATATTTCTCATCTGCCAAAATTACATTTGTAATCGTACGTGCGGTATTTTTGCCACGTCCTGTCAATTGCAAAAGATATTTGTACTCCTCCTTCGAACCATCATGAAGATATGTATAAGCTTCTCCATCAAATTCTACATACGCATCTGGAATTGTTTCTTTCATAGACGCGTCTACATCCTCTGCATCCTCATAGAGCAAATCAAAATCATACTCATATTTAATGCGTAGACTTCCTACTTTCTTGTTGTTACAGTCTTTCATAAACGCATCAAAATTTTCTTTTCCTGACTTGATACCATCGTTGTCAACAACCACTGTTGGAGCATCCTCCGTCGCCATCAGTTGGTCCTCTGTATTTGACGTTTCTTTCTCTGATGTTTCTGTATCAGATGGCATTTTTGTGTCAGCATAAGTGGTGACATATACCTGTCGTCCTCCCAAAGCCAGTAATGTTACCAAAGCCAATCCAACTGTTATCTTTACAATTCTTTTTCTCATATTATTACACCCTCCTATTGTATCTATTAGTTAACTTGCTTCAAAATTATTCTTGTTCGTAACCTCTTTATAACTTCCTTCACCCATATACGAACTAGGATCATTCATCCATTATTTATTTGACGTACTTTGATCATACCTAAATCTATCGATTTTGTCAAATATTTCATCGATAACTTTATTTTTTGCTCTAATATCCCAAGTCCCACCTTGGCGCAATAAAACCATCTTGCGACTTTCGCCTATCCCATTTATTGCATAATAATATATATCCGCTGCATCCACTTCTGCATATTTATTTCTTTTTATCAGCCGAATTTTTGATACATTCATGCAATACTCTTTCTGCTCGTCATTTAGCTGCAATCTTTGTTCTTGTTCTGGAACTTCTGAATCTTTGAAAAACTGTTCTAATGCTACAAGCAATTCCTCTTTGTCTACTATGTTATGAATATATTTATACTTTTCCTCATTCACAAAATCAAGAACTTTGCATTTTCCAGATTTGCTTATTACCCAAAATTCATCTTGTTCCCATGTACGATAACGATATACAAACAAAATAGAATCTTCACTAATTTCTTCTAATTTGTAATCGGTCTTGTGTACTTCTGTTGCTTTCCAAATGCTGATTGGTATAATTGCAAGCAAAAGCACTGTTATCGCTAATATCATTTTTCTTTTCACTCTGCTTCTCCTCGATATCGCTGGCTAATCATATCTTTATACTCTGAGTCTACATAAAAGAAATTAATTTTATCACATACGCTCTTTACCAATTATCATTTACATATGTTTTAATTTGGTTGCAAATCTCTTGCAGTTTCTCGTCCTCCGGTTCAGCTTCCCATGTTCCCCATTGTTTTACCTTCACTAGATGACGATCTTCTTTTGTCCCACAAATCATGTAATAATACTCTTCACTAGCATCCATAACAGGAACATCATTCGATGCTTCTAAATGCAACCCTGGATACCTCACACAGTAACTAACCATTTCCTCACTTACATTAAATGCCCTTTCTCTAAATGGTATATTCTCATCCTGCATACATCCGTCAGCAGCTTTCAATAAAGCTTCTTCTGAACCCTCTCCCATCATTTTTACTTTACTAAAATATTTAAAATCAACTCGCTTGCATTTTCCTTGCTTATTAAATATCCAAACAAAGGATGTTGGATATGCATTAAGATGTTCATACACAAAAACAGCCTGATTTTCCGCCACATCTTCCAATTTGTAATCATTCAGTTGTACTTCTTTTTTGCAACCGAATAATGTACACACAGCTAACAACACAATTAAACTTAATATATTTATTTTTTTCAAACTCTTCTTTCTCATCTTGCCCCCCAACTTTGCCTTTGTCGCAACAATCGAAAACATATCCTCCCGCCTTCTTCATCATATCATAATCTCCTACAAATTGCACCCCGTTTCTTCCGCGCCTCCCCCTTGCCACCGCCCCCATTTTCTGCTACACTTAAACGTATCAAGACAATTTAGGAGGGGCCATGAAACCAGGGGTATACAAAGCAACGAAAAAAGACGGAACGCTGTACTATCGCAGTTCCATCACATATAAAAACAAACACATCAGCCTCGGTAGTTTTGGCACGGAAACTGCTGCCAATCTCGCCTACCATCTGGCGGATTCCATTTTGCACGACGAACGCTATACGTTGGAATCCATCGGGGAACATTCCCAGATTTTACCCTTCAAAAAGTGGGTCACTCTCATTAATTTCCGGGACAATGGCATCTACATCAAGACGCCGATTTATCTTCGTCAGAAATATTTTCATTATTACTTTTCGCTGGATGACTATTATATCTTTGACAGCGACGATTTGTTTTACTTTTCCACCCACTCCATCAGTCGCCGTGGCGGACACCTTTTTGTCAGCGACTATGGCATGCAGGTCAATGTATTGTCTCGGTACGGCATCAAAAACTACGGCGTAGAAGGCCGGGATTATCACTTTGTCAATGGGGACAAGCGGGACTTCCGCTACGAAAACATCGAGATCATCAATCGGTTTCACGGCGTATTTCGAAAGATTCACAAAGGAAAAACCGTATATGAAACCCGCATCCACTGGAACGGGGATTTTATCGTCGGTCGCTATGAAACAGAAATAGAGGCCGCCATTGCGTACAACAAGGCAGCCTCCACATTACTCAAAAAGGGGTACGAGAAAAATTATCCCGTAAATTATCTGGAAGAACTTTCCGGCGAGGAATATAAGAGATATTTCAAAGAGTTAAAAATCTCTAAAACCATCCGAAATCTCGCGGAGTTTACAGAACTCCCATGATATATAAAATCAGATAAATAATAATGATAATTCCATTTACAATAGAACCGATGGTTGGAGTCGTCACGTAGATATCTTCTTGCTTATAACAACGCAAGGACACCACAAATCCCACGAAGAAAAGTATGAGATTGCATATCCCAAGGTAGCCAAAAACGATTCCGCCCTGACCTCTTGCATTTCCCGAACAAACAAATAATACAAACATCATAATCAGGGAAGACAGCGCAATCAGCGCGGAAACGATTCCCATAAACGGATGTTTTTTATCTGTAAATTGTATTTTTCTTCTTTTTCCAATACGAATGTTCATGTATGATTACCTCACGCTTTCCTCTTGCTGCGAAGCTTTCGCCACACAGTAAGACAAATCCCATAGCAAATATACCCTAACGCTACACCGATGGTATTTAGAAACAAGTCATCCACATCAAAACACCCAACTTTTGTCACAAGCTGAACGGTTTCCACCGCAAAGCTAAACAAAAAGCCCATGGCTGTGATCACAAAGAAACTCAGGACTTTGCCCCGTTTCTTTTTGCTCACGCTTGACACGAAAAAGCCAAAGGGCATAAAAACAACTACATTTCCAACCACATTGATCAGAAAATAATCCATGCCCACGACATCCCGATACTTGATGTATCGGGAAAGTTCGCGGAACAATGTAAAATTGTACTGATATTCGGTATAGTGCACGGTACGTCCGTACTCTTCACTGAAAAACAGAAAATAAAGTAGCAATAGCATATAGACAATAAAGCCAACTGCCAGCATATTGTGAATCAGCTTTTTCACTGCATTCCCTCCAAAAGGATACTATTTTCGAATTGTCACTCCTAAGCTTTCCATTTTCTTCAGTATTTTATCCATAACCGTTGTTACGTCTTTATCTTCCAAGGTACGATCTGCTGCACGGAACTGAATGGAGTATGCCAGGGATTTTTCATCGGCTCCCAACTGCTCTCCTTCGTATACGTCAAACAACTTCAAGCTTTCCAAAAGCTTACCACCGTTTTTACGAATTACTTCTTCTACCTGTCCAGCCAACACATCTTTTTTCATTACGAGAGAAAGGTCACGTGTTACCGCTGGGAACTTCGCAACGCCTTTGTATTTTGTATCAAAGTTTGCAAGCTCTGCCAATGTTTCTACATCAAGAACTGCCACGTATGCTTTTGTTCCAATGTCATAATTATCAAGTACCTCTGGGTGAACTTCACCAAGGAAACCGATGGTTTTTCCATCAATAACGATGTCTGCCTTACGGCCTGGGTGCAAGTAAGGACGGTCATCTTCTGGTTTGTAAGTTACCACCTGACGGATACCAAGTTTCTCGAAGATTGCTTCCACGATACCCTTCATATCAAAGAAATCTCCTTCGCCGTACATACCAAGTGTCAGCTGCATTCTCTCATCTGGCAACTCCGTAAGTGGAAGGCTCTTTGGCAAGTAAATATTTGCCATTTCGTACAAACGAACGTCTTTGTTTCTTCTGTTATAGTTTGTAGAAAGAGAGGTCAACATACCATTAAGAGACAACGTTCTCATGATACTGTAATCTTCACCCAATGGGTTGGAGATCACGATGGCTTTTCTTGCCTCGCTATCCTCTGGAAGCAACAATTTATCATATACTTTTGGACTCTCGAAGGAATATGTCATTCCCTCGCAGAAACCAGCCTGCTCTACCACGTTTCTCGCAATATTTTCAATTTCCATCTGATAGGAAAGTTTACCTGCAGTTGCCTCGCCACTTGGAAGAGTTGCAGGAATCTTATCGTATCCGTAAAATCTTGCCACTTCCTCTGCCAAGTCAGCCATACGAAGTACGTCCTGTCTCCAGCTTGGTACGTGAACCATCTTCGCATCACGATCTACCGTCAATCCTACCATTTCAAAATAACCAATCATATCCTCTTCGCTGATGTCGGTACCAAGAAGAGCATTGATCTTATCCGCATCGTAAGGCACGCTATTGCCCTCACGTTTTACCGGATATACGTCTACACAACCGCCAACTACGGTTCCTGCACCAAGCTCCTCGATGAGCTGGCAAGCACGATTCATGGCTTCCATAGTTGTGTTTGGATCCAAACCTTTTTCAAATTTTGCCTGAGCATCGGTACGCATACCAAGTTTTTTACCAGACAAACGGATGTTGGTTCCGTCAAAGCAAGCTGCCTCGAAAAGCATGGTTTTTACATCATCGGTAATTTTGGAATTTTCTCCTCCCATGATACCAGCCACACCAACAGCTTTCTCGCCGTCACAGATCATAAGGATGCTGTCATCCAGCTCTCTCTCCTGACCATCCAATGTCATAAATTTCTCGCCTTTTTCTGCATTTCTTACCACAATCTTACGTCCCGCAATGGTATCCAGATCATAAGCATGCATTGGCTGAGAATACTCTTCCATTACGTAGTTGGTAATGTCTACGATGTTGTTGATTGGACGGATGCCACAAGCTGCCAATCTTCTCTGCATCCACTCTGGGGATGGAGCAAGCTTAATATCTTTTACCACACGTGCCACATAACGGGAGCAAAGCTCTGTATTAGCAATCTCTACGGAAATATAATCTTCTGTCTTCTCGTCGTTTCCAACCTCAGTTACCACTGGTGGACAGAATGGCTTACGGAACGTAGCTGCTGCCTCTCTAGCGATACCGATGACACCGAAGCAATCCACACGGTTGGATGTTACTTCATACTCAAAACTTGCATCGCGAAGACCAAGAAGTTCGATGGCGTCGCTTCCTACTGGCGCATCTTTGTACTCTGGGTTATCGCTCAAAATGTAAATACCATCTTCTGCTGCGTCTGGATAAAAGTCCGTGGATGAACCAAGCTCTTCGATGGAGCACATCATACCGCAAGACTCTACGCCACGCAATTTTCCTTTTTTAATCTTGATGCCACCTGGTGTCTTTGTGCCGTCGTGGCCACCTGCCACACGACCGCCATCCAATACAACAGGAACTTTCTGTCCCTCTTCTACGTTTGGCGCACCTGTTACGATCTGTACCTGTGTGCCCTGCTCGTCAATTGCCACCTGACATACCACAAGTTTATCCGCATCGGGATGTCTCTCGATCTTTTCAATTTTTCCTACAATGATTTTATCCAAATCCTCATCGAATTTTTCAAATCCTTCTACCTTCGTACCGGAAAGAGTCATGGCATCCATGTATTCTTTTTCCGTACAATCCAGTTCAGGAACATATGCTTTAATCCATGATAATGGTGTATTCATAATCTAACCTCATTTCTATTGTTCTATTTCATCTAACTTTTCCATCAAGCCATGCAAGTTCGATTTTGATCGGGTGCATAGCTTAACAGAATCAAAACTGTTCAAGGAAACGTTTATCGTTCTCGTACAACAATCTCATATCGTCAATTTCATATTTCAAAAGAGCAATACGCTCCAAACCTACACCAAAGGCAAATCCGGTGTATTCTTCTGGATCGATGTTACTCATCTCAAGTACATGAGGATGAACCATACCACAACCAAGAATCTCAATCCATCCCTCGCCTTTACAGAAACGACATCCTTTTCCACCACATTTGAAGCAAGTTACGTCCATCTCCGCACTTGGCTCTGTGAATGGGAAATGATGTGGACGGAATTTTACTTTTGTGTCCTCACCGAACAACTCTTTGGCAAACTCAGCAAGGGTACCCTTCAAGTCTGCAAAAGTTACATGCTTATCAATTACCAAGCCTTCAATCTGATGGAAGGATGGAGAATGTGTCGCATCCACTTCATCGGAACGGAATACACGTCCTGGTGCGATCATACGGATTGGCAACTTACCTTCTTCCATGACATGCACCTGTACGGAAGATGTCTGGGTTCTAAGAAGGATATTGTCGTTGATGTAAAAGGTATCCTGCTCGTCCTTTGCCGGATGGTTCGCAGGGATATTCAACGCTTCGAAGTTATAATAATCATATTCAATTTCTGGTCCTTCCACCACTTCGTATCCAAGACCAACAAAGATTTTTTCTACGGTCTCCAACGCAATGGTGTTTGGATGACGATGTCCAAGAACTGGTTTCTTTCCTGGAAGTGTTACGTCGATTACTTCTGCTTTCATTTTCTGCTCACGAAGAGCTTTCGCAAATGCAGCCTTCTTGGCTTCTAATTTTGTTTCAATCTCATTTCTTGCTTCGTTAACAAGCTGACCAACTTTTGGTCTGTCTTCTGGTGCTACATCCTTCATGGATTTCAGCACACTTGTAAGCTCACCTTTTTTTCCAAGGAACGCCACACGAATGTCATTGAGTTTTTCCAATCCTTCGGACTGTTCAATCTGGGACAAGGCGTCCTGCATGATTTTTTCTAATTTTTCTTTCATGATTTACCTCCATTTTCTGCAAAAGAAGAAGTCCATCCCTTGCAGTTAATCGTTGCAAGGGACGGACTGTAATATTTTCCGCGGTACCACCCTGTTTCCTGTCTATTCTAAAAACACCATTGGTCTTCTATATCCAGGCTCTCATTCATCGCTTAACGCGCTGCCACGTCACTTCCTACTATGTACAGTTCAAAAGTGAAACTCCGGTGTGAAATTCGATAACCATAGGAACCTGACAGAACTTTCAGCCGGTGATTCTGTCTCTCTGAAGGAAAATGATCATCTCTGGAAGATATCTTCCTGCACCATCATCGTCTTTGTTTATTCTGTCTGATAATAACACACCTTCCATAGAAATGTCAATGCCCTTCCGGGGTAATTTGCTATTTTTATCAACTTCTTTCCTTGTTCCACGATGCTTCTTGCAACAGCAAATAGTCAGATTTCGCCTCAAGGTAATATATCATATCGCCCACAGATGTAGCAGCTCCCCATATATTCTCCCCCTCTATTACCTTCTCTTGCTGCAATGTATATCCGTTGTAGACAATTAATCGACTACTATTCAGCTCCGTGCAATAAAAATATTTTTCGTCTCCTCGAAGCAAATGTACCGACGAATCAAAAACCTTTTCCAGCCCATTCTTTTCACTGTATTGATACAATTGTCCATTCATTCTCTGTACAAGTAGTTTCTCGCCACTATAGCAAATTCCCTGCACCATCCAATCCGAAAGTTGTCTTTCCGATTTGCTATTTACGTCATATTCCATGAGCATTTTGTCTTCATTTTTGTAATATACCTTTGATCCCCAAAATACAAGTTCCGTGTCAGAGTCTATATGTTCTGCCAGCTTCGTTTTGTGTTTTGTCACTTCATCCATTCGATACAATCCATCATCTATCAATAAATAATAAACATTTCCACGTTTACAAAATTGTCGGACAAGTTCACTGGAAATATCATCTCGCTCCTCCCATGTCATGTCAGATTTATCTTGAATCCCAAGATAATCATACTTACGCTCAGCCTCACTACAATTTGTATGTAAAATTGTAGTTTCATATGTGTTCAAATCCATACTACACAGTTCATAATATTGCTCTTCAAATATTCGTATATAATACAATTGATTTCCCTCAACATATTGAAGCAAAATACTTTCGCTAAATTCTTTCTCGTAAAACGGATTCTGAAAAATACTGTTTCCCTCGCTGTCCACGTTCTGTTTTACAAAAATATCCTCCTCCGTATTCCAAACCACCCCGTCATTCCAAGGCAATATATCTTGTATAACTCGTAATTCTATAACCTGATTTTCTGATATTTTACTTTCGCATCCACACAGAAAACATGCAAATACTACACACCAAAGACTGTAAATAACAAATTTTCCTTTCATACTTTCTGCCCTCGTTTCTTTGCCAATAATAAAAACATAGCTCCCATCAACAAAGTAGCCACTCCAATGAAAACCAACTCTCTTTGAGATTTGTAAACCATCTCGCCAATATCAATATTCCACCATCCATATGTCAATTGATTTGGAAATAGAAGAGAAGTTAAAATCGGATATTGAAACAACAATTCCTTTGAAACGAGAAACATAGGAACAAACACTAGGATTAACACCAAAAAACAAACCTCAATGGTTCTCGGAATAAGCATGGAACACAAGGAAACGATTCCACAAAACAAACACCCTCCACATGCAAGCAATAACATCTCGACTAAGATAGCAACACCGATAGAAACACTCCACGGACAATTTGAAAAAATAGACAAACTTTGAATCGGGTATGTCATATTTTTCAAATCACATCGCCAAAAATAAAGTACATATTTTTCTGTTATCAGTAATAAGAGACTTCCTAACATCGTAATCCATGCCGCCAAAGTTTTAACGCCAAATATACAACCCTGTCCAGCTGCACTCAAACTTTGCAGCAAATCCATTTGCGTTTCTTTTTCCCGGATAAACAAAGGAATATACAGCACTAGAAGTAAAACAAAATAAAGCGCATACACAAAATGATCTTCAAAAAAGTATATCCATCCGTTGGTTTTCATCATATACCGTTGGTCTGGATTCTCTTTTATATACATTCGTTGTTGATCCAACTCATCCAGTACTTCTGCATACTGATTTTGACAAAATGGTGTGTTTTCATAATACGTATAGAGTTCTTCATCCGTAATTTCTCCCATTAACATCTGATCAACAAGAGTATTGTATTCAACAAAACAGGCATCTCTTTCCTGTAACCACTCATCCAGCTGAGCATCTTTCTCTGGATTCCACTCTCCCTGCAATGTACGACTATACTCTTCATAAATCTCATGATTGTTTTCCGCGACCTTGCTTACTGTACGCGTATACAAGCCACGAAATCCAATGTACCCTGCCTGCACCACCAATAAGATAGCCAACACCAGAAGGACATGTTGCTTAATTAATATTTTCTTTAGTTCTTCTAATAACATACATTTACTCCTAACCATGAACCGATACACGATACTTACCACTGGCCCACACAAGCACACCAGCACACAAAAAAGCAAGACTTGATACCGTAGCAAATACATACCAATACAAATCCATATCCTTAATCAGATTTGTTCCCGCTAATAAACCGACAGGATTTCCCCAACATATAATCCGAAAAAACAGAAATACGAAAAGGATATACACCAACACTCCCGATAGCATGGCATATAACTCTTCTCGCATAACCATAGCAAAAAACATACTAATGATGCCAATTAAAACACATGCAATACAAACTCCTACTGTTTGCACTAGCCAATACTGAGCTACCGTTCCCGAAAAAAGTGTGGTTTTATATTCTGCTATTGCATACAACGGTTCATGAATTCCTTCCATGTCATATTGCCACCAAAATATACTTGTATTTACCAAAGAAAAAATGCCTACTATTAGAAATATCATTAACACAAGTGCGCCTATTTTTCGCGCCATTACTTTTTGTATTCCCAGACTACAAGTTTCCAGCAAAATATATATATTCTGCTTTTTGTCATAGACCACAATCTTACATGCACAAAAGATGGTAATTGCCACACACAACAGCGTATAAAAATCATATTCAATCCATTCTTTCGGTCCTTCCATGTCGTAATATGAGCTTAATTTTCTTCCGGTAAACTCCTCTTTTATACGACTTGTCACCGTTGGTTTCGATAGAATTTGCTTGGCATATGCCGCATATTCATAACGGTATTTATATTCGTTAAATATTTCCTCAAACTCGCCATAATCACCTGCAATATATCCAGTATATGTCCCTGGCTGATTTCCCTCATGGCTATAATTGTCTGCTGCCACGATTTCCGCCAATTCTGTGTATCGCTCTACCACTTTAACAATCTTGTCCTCAGATAATTCACCCTTAAACTCCGTATATATTTTTTCATGGCCCACGGCTTCCTTGTTACGCTTTCCAGCCATATCGCAGATGGAATATATATTAATCCCTAAAAAGAGCAGTAAAATAGCCCAAAAGAAATAGTCTCCCATCAAATTTCGAAACACACTCTTACACATACTCTTCCACTTCTCCGTTTGTCATTATATAAAAGTATTCTTCCAAGTCAGCTACTTCGGGCTTACTACCTGCCACCAGAACATCTGGCTTGTCTAAAGCAAGAATCTCGTGCTTATGAAGCAAAATTGCATAATCTGCCATACGCGTAACATCTTCCACATTATGCGTAGCAATAAGCACCATTCTACCTTCCGCTATTTTTTGAATCAGTCTTCGAAAACGAACTCGTTCATTGGGATCAAGACCTGCCGTCGGCTCATCCAAGATAATCACTTCCGGATCATTGATGATGCCCTGCGCGATTCCCACACGTTGTCGCATACCACCGGATAATGCCCCTACTTTTTTATCTCGCTCATCCCACAAGTTCACTTCTCGCAGAACGGATTCGATCTTTGCTTTTCTTTCCTTTTTCGGTATTTCCTTTATCACGCATATATACTTCATAAACTCATATACCGAATAATTGGAATAGTACGTTGCGTACTGGGGCATGTATCCTAACTTACTATGAAACAATTTCTTTTGTTTCTGAATTGGTTTTCCATGAAAGCAAATGGTCCCTTCATCTGGTTTTAGTAACCCCGTAAGAATTCGAATCAGGGTCGTCTTCCCTGCCCCATTGACCCCCAGTAAGGCATAGATGCCTTGTCCCAACTGGAGATTTATGTCAGATAACACCTGTCGTTTCTTAAAACTTTTTGTAACATTACTGATTTGTATCATTTCGAAGTCCTCCTTGATAGAGACACATGGAACTACTTTTTTCCACCATTAATGTTCCAAAATTATTAATCGGTAGGAGCATAAAATACAACGTATCATATTCCTTCTCTGTCAAAGCACCAACCTGGATACTTCCCTCATACATATGCTTACTATCAAGCGTAATATCGATATACTTAGCACCGTTAGAAAATCCCACCAACTTGTGTCCCACATAAGCACTAAGACGATACTTTCCTTCTAACCCTCCAAGAACACGGAAAATGACCTCTCCGTCCTTCTTTCCTTTTTCTGCTTCAAAATATGTCTTCTCTTCCAAACGATTGCTACTTGTTCCATTGTGAGATTCGCGTTCGTATTCATTTCTTTTTTCCTTGGAAACGGTTTGCACTTTCTCCGTTACAATCATCTCTTTCGACTCACTAGCATCTCCATCCAAAACAAGTTCCCAAGACATCAGTTGAGAAATACCGTGAGCATTTCCATACGCTGGGGTTTCTTTATCCAGCTCGTAATCCGGATCATACATGCACAAAAAGTGAATTCGGTGCTTTTTCTTACTAGCATCCACCTGAGGAGTAAAGTAAGTGGAAATGATGGTTGTTTCATTGTCCACGCTTACGGTATGTTGTTCACTTACTTCCCCTTTTGGCTCCATTGCGTACTTTTGCAATATGCCATCGATGTAGATCAACACCGAACATTCAAAGCTACAATCCTGTGGTGACACTTCAAAATCCACTTGCAATTCCCCACCTTCATATGGAATCTGACTCTTCTCTTCATCATAATTATGTACACCAAAAGAAAAACTTGCATCCACGTTCTGACCACTTTTCTTTATCGCTTCCAAATCAAATAAACTCTCTTCTTGACTGTTCTCCGCCACTTCTTCGCTTACTTCCTTCTCCTTCTGGCAACAGCACAAACATAAAACTGCCACCAATAACATAGCAATCATACGTATCACTTTATTTCGTTTCATTTGTTTATATCCTCCTTCTTAAAACATAAGTTATGATCCCCATCATAATACGAGTACAATAACATCTTTCCATCCTCGAAATACCACAAGTCCGCTACATAATACGAAAGTTTCTTCTCCCATTGACGCTCACTCTTGACAAAGGAATAGCAGGTTATCTTGGTGGAACTCTCTTCATCGTTTTTTTCATAACTCAGATAATATGTCTCTTTGTCTGACACGATAACTTGTTGACTTTCTTCTTTTCTCCGAACTGTGTATTTCTCCTCACGTCCATTCTCATCCAGACATGTGATATATCCCGAAGACGGGGTCCCCTTCTCTCGAAGTCCATCCATAAACATCATTTTGTTTTTCAGTAATTGCCCATACGTCTTTTCTTCTTGTATTGCTGTCACTTTTCCTGAAGTACAATCAATCGAACCAAAACACGGATTACTTGACTCATCTGGATTCGCTGTTTTGTGATACAAACCGCAAAAATACAACGTCTTCTCGTTTTCCGCAACCATCAACTCAGTAAGCTGGTTCACTTCTCCGACACTTTTTGTCACATCCTCAATTCTACAAATTTGCTTTTTCTTGTTTCCCTTATAATTACATTCGTTCACTTCCTGATACCACTCGCCATTTTTTAGGACTTCCTTGAAATATACGATTTTCTCGCTACGTGGCAGGACACAGTAATTTCTTCCATATCCATCCAATATTTTATCCTTTATGATCAACGAATCCACTACATCCCAATCCTGATTCAAGACAACAACTTTCTGATCCACATCGTACAAAACAGTATACTCATCGTTTTGTTGTATCTCAATGTTTCCCAATAAAAGAAAAGGTAATGTTTTCTCAACTCGCTCACCTGTTTTTACGTCCACCACAACAAATTTTGTAGTATCCTTCCCACTTTGAACACAAAGAAGCGAGTTCTCATTTTGCTCAACAGCAACAATCTCTCCGGTTTCAGAAAGCTTCTGAAGTTGTTCAACAACTCCTTTTCCTTTCTGTGTGTTTTCCGTCTCCTTCTCTTGCTCGGATACGGATGGAGATGTTGTTACAGGTGTCTTCTCCTGTTTTGGTTGTTTTCCACAACCACTTAGTAATATTGCCATACAAAGGCAAACTGCTGCTATTCTGCGCATAATAACTCGCTCCTTTCTTAACTTAGCTTAGTAAACACAACTAGTATATACCGTATATGCCTTTTTCACAATTGCTTCTGCACACCCGTATGCTGTCAGCTTGGTATTAAGAAATCCATCATACTTATTGTTTTTCAAGGCATTTTTAAAGTGAATCATGTCTACATCATCGCCTGCGTCTGTCACATTTGTCAACCATGAAGTACCACCATGAGCGATTGTCTTTCCTGTTTTGTAATACTGCACCTCCACATGTGTCATAAGTCTTGGAACCTTCTTCGTTGTTTTGGCATGTGTATTGATATTTTTAGCACCACAGAAAATAAATCCGCTAACACTTCCTGTAATCTTTCCATATGTGCTATTGATTTTCTTGCTTGCAGTATCCGCCGCATTAACTTTAATCGCTGTTCCTCCAATTAAAGTAACCACAAGTGCTAATGATACTGTTACCTTAACTAATCTGTTTGTAATGTATTTCACAATAATAATTCTCCATTCTGTTTATTTTTTTTACATTTTATGTTACACTTAATTTGTATATTTTTATATGAGCGTTCTTTTCGACATGCCACGCCAATGGCTGTCATATGAAAAGAACGCTTTTTTCAATAGATATTCTGTAAACAAACGCAAGCATTTCTGTTCTGTTAATCTGATACATTCTCTCACCACCTTTCCAATCCCGTACGATGTTCCAGTCGCATTACTTTTCCCCATAATTATCCCCATAATACAAAAACTCCCTTTCGATAAATTGGTACATTGATCGATATCATCCCAATATACCAACTCTAGAAAAGAGAGTCGCATTCTTAACATTCAACTTATGTACCCACCAAATATACTTCGCACTTATATATTCCCTATTTACAACATGGGATGTTATCACACAACGCTAGAAATGTCAATGCCCTTCCGGGGTAATTTGCTATTTTTATCAACTTCTTTCCTTGTTCCACGATGCTCTTCAGATAACAGCAACCGTTTTTACAATCTTATCCCACAAAATCCACCTCTTTAGGTTCTTTTGCCCAGCAAGGGATAGTATGTTTCCGATAAGAGAATTATTACCTGCTGTCTTATCAGTGAAAAGTCCTGACCACATCTCTTTCACGCTAAGTATTGGTGTAAAATATAAGATAAAAGAAAGGTTTTTTCAGGTTTTATCCGTCTTCTTACAATGAATTCCTCATATACCAAGGACAAATCCCCTATTCCCACCGATAAGAAGCATAAAAAACCTATATTTATCGGACAACGGAAACAAATCCAACGAACCAAGAACCAAAACACCCTCGGAGCATCACCATTTTTTATGAATATGAGGGCAATATCCATTTTTCCTTACCGCCCGTACTGCCACATAGCACCCACACTGGCCGCACAATCCGCTTCGCAACTCCTTGCATTCATCGCAAATAAGAAGTCGTTTCTCATATTTCTCCTCGGAGACCTTCTCCTCCTCTGGGATATTCGCAATATAATCTTGGAGCTTGATCAACTCCTTCTCCATCAATTCCTTGGTCCACATACACTTTTTACAAAATGGTTTACTTCTGTCCATGTCGTTCTCCTCTAATAAAAGCTTAGGCGACAAACCTAGCAGCTTGCCGCCCAAAACTGTATCCAACCTTTATTTCACAACAAGAGTAACCACACTACAAGTTGGCAATTTTACCGTCAAAGTATCGCCTTCCAACGTAGCACCAGCAAACTCTACTGGTTTTACCTCATCGTCCTTTTCAAATGTATTGTGAGCATCCATCTTTCCACTCAATACGCGACCACTTACGGAGCTGAACTCTCCCACTACTTTTGTAGAAATCTCAATTTCCTCGCTGAGAGATGCATTGGCAAGGGTAATGGTCAACTCACCTGCCTCATTTACAGATGCAGAAGAAGATACCAACGGAATGCTGTAGCCCTCACACTCTTCCACTGGAGTATCGATAAAGCAATCCACCAATGTAGCATTCTGATGACGTTTGAACATTTCAAATACATGATATGTTGGTGTTTTTACAATCTTTGCTCCCTCTGTCAAAATTACTGCCTGAAGTACATTTACCACCTGGGCAATATTTGCCATAGAGATGCGATCACAACGACGATTGAAGATGTTCAGATTCAACGCTGCTACCATGGCATCACGCATGGTGTTTTGCTGATACAAAAATCCTGGGTTGGTTCCCTCTTCTACCTGGAACCAGGTTCCCCACTCATCTACAACGAGTTTCACTTTATGTTCTGGATCATATTTACTCATGATTTCCAAATGGCGATCGATCATCGGCTCGATACGAAGGGTTCCTGCGATGGTCTCGTAGTATACGCTCTCATCAAATACCGTAGCCTTTGACTTAGTTTCCCAGCCACATGGAACCGTATAGTAATGCAAGCTGATGGCATCTGCAAAACGATCCCCGATGATGCGCATCAACGTGTCTGTCCACTCATAATTCTCGCCGTCTGGTCCGCAAGCCACCTTATACAATTTGTTGTCGCCATAGTTTCTACAGTAAGTCTGGAATCTGCGATACGTGTTTGCATAATAGTCCGGTGTCATATTACCACCGCAGCCCCAGTTTTCATTTCCCACACCAAAGTATTTTAGTTTCCATGGCTCTTTTCGTCCATTTTCCACACGCAAGTTTGCCATCGGAGACTCTCCATCGAAAGTCATATATTCAATCCACTCGGACATCTCCTGCACGGTGCCGCTTCCCACATTTCCGTTAATGTATGGCTCGCAACCAAGCTGGTCACACAATTCAAAAAACTCATGAGTACCGAAGCTATTGTCTTCTACCACGCCACCCCAGTGAGTATTCACCATGCGCTTTCTTGTTTCCTTTGGTCCGATTCCATCTTTCCAATGATATTCATCCGCAAAGCAACCACCTGGCCAGCGAAGCACTGGTATCTCCAACTCTTTCAACGCTTCTACCACGTCATTACGCATTCCGTTGGTATTTGGAATCTCAGAATCCTCACCAACAAAAATACCTTCGTAGATACATCTGCCCAAATGCTCTGAAAAATGTCCATAAATTTCTTTGTTTATCGTTCCCATTTTTCGTTTTGTGTTAATGTGTCCTATAATCTTTTTCATATCTTTTACCTCACTTGTCCATATTCGGGAATTACTCTTCCCAGCAATAGTTTCATATTAAATTAAAAAGTAACAGAATAAAATGGAGTATTTTGCTACTCTTTTGTGTTATTTTGTCATTTATCAAAATAGCCTCTAAAGTTCACGCTTCTTCCACTCTTTGGAAACAACTTAGCATAGAGATCGATAAAATAATCATCCGTCATGCTTGCCATATAATCCACCACAATCTGGTTCGGATCTTCTTTCACATACTCTGTCAAAAACTCATGGGAACTGCGATTGCATTCCTGTAAGTAACTAATATGCGCCTGATATAAGTGAGAGTTTTTGTCCATGCTCTTTGCCTGCAAGAGAAGTTCTTCATACATTTCCTCAAACATCGGCTGTATCTCATCATAAATGGAATCCACCTGCGGATTGCGGTAAATCTCCTCGTAGTTTTCTCTCTTGGCATTGGCAAATGCCTCATAAAACTTTGGTTCCATACAAATGTGATCTTTTCCATAACTATTTTCAATGATGTTCACAATCATGTTATTGATGATCTGGGCATTACTATCGCCAATCTCCCCATGAGAAAAGGACTGTCGATTGCTAATGATCCCCACTTTCTGCGCATCTTGGCGATCCTTCCCAATGTATGCAATAATATCGCTGACACGCATAACACAACCTTCCAGCGTAGACGGAATTTGCTTTTTATTGGCATTGATGTCGGTATAGCAGGCTTCCACCCGGCCATCCAACTCGTCAAAAGATGTCAACGAAACCGGCGAATAGCGCTCCATCTCCATCTCACCATTGTGACACAGCACACCATCCAATACTTGCAAACTCATATTCCAGCGCACCAGCTTATCCAGTACACGCACACTCTGGACATTATGATTGAAATATCGTCCTGTATGCTTGTGGTATATCTCATTCAAAAAGCGTTCTCCCGCATGACCAAATGGAGTATGTCCAATGTCATGTCCTAGGGAAATTGCCTCAATCAGGTCAATGTTTAATCCCAACACCTGACCGATATTTCTGGCAATTCTCGACACCAACTGCACGTGAAGTGCCCGCCTGGAAATATCATCGTTTTTGTATCCGGAAAGCACCTGGGTCTTGTCCGAATATCGGTTGTAATATGGATTGTGCAAAATACGCTCGGTATCCCTTACAAAGGTGGGACGCCACAGATTGGTTTCCTCGTGATCCGGTCGACGACGCACCACATCTCCATTTTGGAACGCATAAGGATTCTTCCAGTGATTGTCCCGATCCTTTTGTATCCGTTTTTGCAATTCATCACTCAGACTATGATACTTTGTCATACTGATTACCTTCCTATTATTTTATCAAATATTTTACAAGCAATAACACCGCAAGAAATACCAGACTCCATACAGTAAAGGAAGCAAAATATTTTCCCTTTTTGTCTGGATATTCCTTCACGATGAATTTATACGAAATCAAACTGGCCATCGACGCAATCAGCGTCCCCAATCCGCCCAGATTCACACCAACAATCAACTCATGGTATTGATCTGTAAAACCGGACAACAATAACGCCGCCGGCACATTACTGACAACCTGACTCACTACTACTGTAGTCAAGCACTCATGTCCTGTCAACACTTGCTGCAGGCAATCCCGGAACATCGGAATTCGTCCCATGTTACCAATAAACACAAAAAAGGCAAGAAAGGTAAGCAAAAGAGAATAATCCACTTCCAACAATCGCTTTCTGTCACGAATCACCACTGCTGCCGCCACAAGAATCACCATGACATACACATTCACGATCTTTGCCACTGCCAAAAGACATATCACAAATAACGTCAGGTAAAAAATCACATCCACCAATGCCGGTCTCTCTACTTTTTGGCTTGTGCCAGCAGATGTTTTTCCTTCTGCCACAGCACAACCACGATACAAGGCAACAAACACCAGCAAAAGTACACCTGCCACCACTGTATATGGAAGCATCAGCCACAGAAACGCCCCAAGAGACATCCCGGCTTTCCCATACAAATAGAGATTCTGCGGATTGCCTAGTGGCGTAAGCATACTTCCCATATTGGCCGCGATGGTCTGCAACACCACCGTAAAGCATATTTCCTCTTCTCGCCCAGCCATTTTCAGCACCGTAATGGAAAATGGCACAAAAGTAATCAATGCCACATCATTGGTAATTATCATGGCAAAGAAAAAGCACAGAAACACTAAGATTCCCATGACTCCTTTTCTTCCCTTTACACGATTCAGAAGGCTGCTTCCGGCATATCGAAATACCCCCGCATGCTGAAAGCCCGCCATCACTAACATCAAACCAAACAAAAGCGCAATGGTTCGCCAATCAATGTATGTCATATATTCGGCGTCTGGCGGCACCACCACAAGGGAAACCAATGCTAGTACCACCGCCACCGAAAGAACTGTTTCTCTCTTAAAAAATGCAACTACTTTATTCATTTTCCTTCTTCCGTCTTTCAAAAAAATCTTTCGTTTCCTTTGCCACAACACCACCAAGGGCAAAGAGAGCAATCATATTTGGCAATGCCATTAAGCCATTGAAAATATCTGCAATGGTCCACACGGCAGACACCGTCATATACGGTCCGATAAATACCGCAAAGATGTAAAGCCAACGATATACTTTCACTACTTTTTTATTCCCAGAAAGATATTCCAAACAGCGTTCCGAATAATAATCCCAACCAAGAATGGTTGTAAAGGCAAAGAATACCAGGCATAACATCAAGACAAATGCGGACACTTGCGCCGGAATCGGAAGACCATTCTGGAATGCATAGGTTGTCACCTGCACGCCCTCAAGGCCTTCCACCTTCCACGCTCCTGTCAACACGATGGAAACACCTGTCATCGTACAGATAATAATCGTATCGATAAAAGTTCCTGTCATGGACACCAATCCCTGTCGTACTGGTTCCTTTGTCTGCGCCGCTGCTGCTGCAATCGGTGCAGAACCAAGACCAGCTTCATTGGAGAAGATACCTCGAGCCACACCTTTTTGCATGGCAACAATCATCGTTCCGACCACACCACCTGTCACGGCAGATGGATTAAAGGCCCCCTTCACAATCTGAACAACAGCTTCTGGCACCGCCTCCAGATTGGTAAAAATCAACACAAGACAAAATACCACATATGTAATAGCCATCAAAGGCACCACAATCTGTGCAACGCTAGAGATTCTCTTAATCCCACCAATTACAACCAAAGCCACACAGACTGCCAAAATCAAAGACGAAATCACCACAGTCCAAGAATACGCTCCCAGTCCAGGGATCTCTACCATATATACATCATTTGGATCAAAGAAATTCTTGATGGCCGAAGAGATTCCATTTACCTGGGAGAATGTTCCGATTCCGAAGAGTCCCACACAAGCTCCAAAGAAGGCAAATAACTTAGCCAATGGTTTCCATTTCTTTCCCATACCAAGCTCGATATAATAAAATGGTCCACCCAACGCATGGTTTTCTTCATCTACAACACGATATTTCACAGCCAAAAGGCCTTCTGCATACTTTGTGGCCATTCCAAAAAACGCCGCTACAATCATCCAAAACAACGCGCCAGGTCCACCGGCACAAATGGCAGTAGCCACACCGACGATGTTACCTGTACCAATGGTTGCCGAAAGAGCTGTACAAAGAGCAGCAAAGGACGTTACTTCTCCTTCTCCTCCTTCTTCATTCTTTACCATCCATTTTAATGCCAACGGAAGTTTACGCACCTGCAATCCATTCAATCGGGTAGTGAGATACACGCCCCCTGCCAATATTAATATCATAAGGGGAGCTCCCCAGATAAAATCATCAATCGCGGTTAAAATTCCGTTGATTTGCGTTAACATAACATTTTTCCTCCTAAAATATAAGTCACCATTATAGATAATACCGATTTTGTGACAAAATGTCAAATTTTTTCGCAAATTCCCTTTTCTTTTTGGTAATTTTTTGGTATAATATATAACGTGTTAGTTTTATGAAAAAGGAAATGGGGATTTATATGATTCGAGAAGTTAAGTATGCCACTTATACGATTGATATGAATGATAACTTGCGAATTATCAATATCAACGATGGCTTTACATTATTGACTGGTTTTACAGAAGCCGATGTGTATGAGGGCGGGATGACCTTAAAGGATTTGATTCCACCAGAACAGTGGGAGACATATATTTCTATCATAATGCGTCCACATCCAAACAATGTTACTGCGCGCTATCTGGAACATCCAATTTTGCGTAAAGATGGTAGCAGCATTGTTGTTCTTTGTTATGGAAATCTTCGTGGCCCTAATTCCCATATCTCAGATATTCTGATTACCGATGTTACCAGTCACATCGAAGCTCATAACGAAGTCTTGCGCCAGGAAAAGGAACACCGTCTCTGGCTAAAGAAATTGAGCATCATCTCGGAAAATGAAACAGAGTACATCGCGGATTATAATTATGCCAATGATCATTTTGATATTACCATTATCCAAGATGGTCAGGCGAAGACGATTTATTCCATTGATAATTACACACAAAATCTATCTTCCATTCAAACCATCCACCCGGATGACATGGATGGATATGCTAAGATTTTTGCCGTTGATAGTACGTTAACACAAAAAACCACCTTCGATTTTCGAAGCAAATTATTTCATGAAGATCCAATCAACGACGACTATAGTTGGTATCGGGCAATTTATGCTCCATATACCGATTCCGTCACAGGGGAACGCCATATCATCAGTCGAGTGGTAAATGTTGATGATGAGATTTCTCATAAGCAAAAACTGCAACGTCAGGCAGAGATTGATGCCCTTACAACACTTTACAACCAGGGCACGTCTCGCAGTAGAATCAATGACCTTGCATTGTCACAACAAGCAAATACAATCAATGCTTTTATTATTTTGGATCTGGATAATTTTAAAGAGATTAACGATACCTATGGACACGCCGTTGGCGATGAAGTATTACAAGAGATTGGAAAAATATTGAAACGCTTTTTCCGCTTTGGTCATGACGTTATCGGTCGACTTGGCGGCGATGAATTTGTAGTGTATGCACGCGACTTCAGTTCTCTGGATCTCGTCAAAGGACGTATCGAGGATTTGTGTCGCGAAATCAACAAGCCGATGGCATTAAATACCGTCGAGCTTCAAACTTCTGCTAGTATCGGTGTTGCTATCCAGGCCGATGGCCCAGATAGCTTTGATCACCTTTACAAATGTGCCGACGAGGCACTATATGTACAAAAAAGTCATCAGAAGAATGGCGTAACTATTTTTTCTGAATGACCCTTTCTCCAAGTTGAAAACGGATTACATCCGATGTAATCCGTTTTTTCACTGTCTAAAAATGTTCGTTTTATCTGGATTAATTCGCTGCTGGACAGCTGCCATACTGCACGCCATCTGCCAACGCTTCTCCACGAACTGCAAAAAGCTCAGAAACGGATACAATCTGAATTCCCGCCTCAGCATAATACTCAAGGATTGCTGGAAGGGCTTCTAATGTCTTTGCTTGATTTACATGCATCAAAACGATATCGCCATCTTTTGCCGCTGTTACATTGGCTACAATTTCCTCTGCCGTTGCATTATCCCAGTCCTTACTGTCTACTGCACAGTCAATAAATGGAGCAGCAATATTCGCATACATCGTGTCGCTATAAGCCAAGTTTGGTGCACGGAACAAGAACTTTGTAAATCCTGTTACCTCTGTCAAAATTCGATCAGTCACTCCTACGAAATCGTCCAAATCTTCTGCCTCTTTTGTATCAAGAGAACCATATCCATAAGAATGGTTTCCTACTTCAAATCCATTGGCTACCGCTGCCAAAACTTCAGCTGCTCCACTTTCAGATTCCACATTCTGTCCGATGTAGAAAAAGGTTGCATGTGCGCCTGCGTTTGCAAGAATCTCCTGAATAGCTGGACCATTTCCTCCTGGACCATCATCAAAAGTAAATGCTACCATTGGTTTTGTAGGGTCGATCCAACTTGTATCCAAACCTTCATAGACAAATCCTGGTGGAGTTGGCTCTGGTGTGGAAGTTGGTGCCACGGTTGCTGGTGCATCTGTAGTTGCAGGTGTGCTCGTTGGCACTGCTGTGACATCTGCCGCTGGTGTTGTAGCTGGATCTGTTACTGCAGGAGCTGCATTTGTCGCCGCTTTCTTTACAGTTACTTTACAAGTCAGTTTTTTCTTACCAATCTTAGCCTGAACAACAGCATTACCTGCTTTCTTACCTTTGATTGTTACGCTGGCTTTTTTCTTTTTAGAAAGAGAAATGTTTTTCTTACCGCTCTTCACGGACCATTTCGCTTTTGCCTTTGCATTCTTTACTTTCAAAACAACAGTTTTTCCAACTTTTACTGTTACTTTGCTTTTGCTCAGCTTCACTTTTTTCGCTGCATCCGCATCTGGTGTAGAAAGTCCAAGAACCAATACACCCGCCATCACGAGGCTGAGTGTCTTTTTCATATTCTTATTCACTTTACTCGTCCTCCTATTTCCTTTTCGTATAGATTGAAAGAGGGTTTCCCCAGTGACCAACCACTCAGGAAATCCCCTCTTTCTACTTAACACAAGTAAACACTACTCATGTAAACATCGCATTACTCTGTTGGGCAGCTGTAGTATTTTACACCTGTCATCAACTGCTGTCCACGGATAGCAAACAACTCAGAAACAGATACTACCTGGATTCCCTGCTCTGCAAAGTACTCCAAAATTTCAGGAACTGCCTGTGCTGTCTTCTCATGAACGGAGTGCATGTTGATGATATCTCCATCCTGTGCCTGACACACATTAGCTACGATATCATCTTTTGTTGTACCTGAAGCGTAGTCATTACTCCAGTTAGATACATCGATAAATGGTGCATCGATTGCACAGTTCATAGCATCGCTGTATGCAACGTTAGGTGCACGGAATAAGAACTTACTATATCCAGAAATCTCTGTCAAAAGAGCGTTTGTATCGTCGAATTTCTGCTTGATTACATCAACTTCGTCGATGTTAAGTCCAGCAGAATCATAAGAATGGTTTGCGATCTCAAATCCATTTTCCAATGCGGACTCTACTTCTGCTCTTGACTGCTCATCACGAGCAATATGGGATCCAATGTAGAAGAATGTTGCATGAGCGCCTGCCTCAACCAATGCCTGCTGAATCTGCATTCCGTAACCAACAAAGCTATCGTAAGTACCAGGACCATCATCAAATGTCATTGCTACAACTGGTCTTGATGGATCGATGTTTTCCTCAATCCACTCCATATCCAATCCTTCGTATGTAAATTCTACGGAAGGAAGTGCTGGAGGAAGAGTTGCCTCTGGCACAGCTGGTGCATTTGGATCTGGATACATTGTATTTGGTTTTGCATTGAATACGATACCTGTTACAGTAACAGAAACCATACCCGCTGGCCATCCATAAGAAGCATCCATTGGCTGAATATTGAATCCAACTGCTTTTCCTTTTTTACCAGTCAAGTCAATATCAACAGTACCACCATCTACTAAGTTTGCATAGATCATTGCAGTACCATCCTGATAACCGTCCAATGTGCTAGCAGTCTTAGCAAGACCGAATTTTACACAGTTGAAGCTTGCTTTTGCTTCCTCAGAAGCCCACTCAATTTCATAAGTAACACTTACACTGCTGAAAAGTGACAAATTGAAACGATCCTCAATCTGCTCAGAGAAATCAATTTTTGCTCCTGTTTCAGTGAAAGATGTTGTCAAACCTGTCAAATCGATTTCGATATCTGTTACAGGTACAGCAGGTGCTGGTGTAGGAGTCTCTGTTGGAGCTGCAGTAGGAGCCTCTGTTGGAGCTTCTGTTGGAGCTTCTGTTGGAGCTTCTGTTGGAGCTTCTGTTGGAGCCTCTGTCGGAGCTACTGTTGCTGGTACTTCAGAAACAGCTGGTGCCTCAGAAGTTGTTGGTGCTACGGTTGGTGCCACAGCTGTTTTTGCTTTCTTAACTGTCACTTTACATGTCAGTTTTTTCTTACCAATCTTCGCCTGAACAACTGCTTTACCAGCTTTCTTACCTTTGATTGTTACACTTGCTTTTTTCTTTTTGGAAAGGGAAATGTTTTTCTTTCCGCTCTTTACGGACCATTTCGCTTTTGCCTTCGTATTCTTTACTTTCAATACGACGCTCTTTCCTACTTTTACAGTTACTTTGCTTTTGCTCAGCTTCACTTTTTTAGCGGCATCTGCATCTGGTGTGGAAAGTCCCAAAACCAATGCGCCGGCCATCACTAAGCTGAGTGTTCTTTTCATGTTCTTGCCCAATTTCATTATCCTCCTTATAATTTTGTGGAATCATCGATTCCTTGGCTACCCTTATTATACACCATTCTACCGAATTTGACCAATAAATATTTAGTTATACCATTATAATCTTTCCATTATAACTCCTTTACACCTACGAAAAAAGGCGATTCCTACCAGAAATCGCCTTAAAATTTTATTTTTTCCATGTACTTGGTGAAAAGAGTAACAGCAACGGAAACAGTTCCAATCGCCCTGCAATCATATCAAAAATCAACACCACTTTGGACAATGGCGAAAAGATCGAAAAGTTTGCCGTAGGACCAACCTTATTGAATCCCGGTCCAATGTTATTAATGGTTGCCGCCACTCCGGAAAAATTGGTAAGAAAATCAAATCCATCCAAACTGATGATCAACACGGAAACCGCATATAAGACAAGATATGCCACCAGGAACACATTTACAGATCGAACCACTTCGTGTTCCACCTTGCGTCCGTCTACCGTTACTTTGTACACATTTCGTGGGTGAATCATTACTTTAAGCTCTTTTATAAGAGTCTTTGCCCAGATCATAAAACGGGAAACTTTCATACCACCACCAGTACTTCCCGCACAAGCTCCCACAAACATTAACATGAGCAAAATTGACTTGGAAAACTCTGGCCATTGGTCAAAGTCTACCGTAGAAAATCCAGTGGTAGTTATGATAGCTCCAACTTGAAATGCCACATGTTTAACGGTTTCTCCAAGGCCACTGAACATTCCTCTTGTATTGATTGAAATCAACACAATAGCTGTCAGAATAATCCCGAAATACGCTTGTACCTCTGACATTTTCAAGGCATCTCGCCAACGCCTGACAACCAGAAGCACATAGTAAAATGAAAAGTTTACACCGAACAGAATCATAAAGATCGTAACTACAATCTGAATATAAGAAGAAAAACCTCCCAAACTATCGGCATATATACCAAATCCTCCGGTACCTGCAGTTCCAAATGTAGTGGTCAACGCATCATACACGCTCATTTTTCCAACTAATAAAAGAATAAATTCAATCAAAGACAGTGCAATATACATGCCATACAAAATCTTGGCTGTACTTTTTACTCGTGGCACCAATTTCCCTACTGTAGGTCCCGGGCTTTCCGCCTTCATCAGATACATGTTACGACCGTCTGCCAATGGAACAACTGCCATCATAAATACCAGTACTCCCATACCACCAACCCAGTGTGTAAAGGTTCGCCAAAAGTTAGCCGCCTTTGACATAGCTTCCACATCCGGAAGAATACTTGCTCCCGTGGTAGTAAAACCAGATGCCGTTTCAAAAAGCGCATCTACATAAGAAGGAATGGCACCCGATAACACGAATGGAATGGCACCAAACAGACTCAGTAGCACCCAGCTCAACGCCACGATCACAAACCCTTCTCGGGCGTATAGCGCCTTGTCTTTTGGCTTTATTCGCGTTATGATAAAACCAAGGGAAAGACACATCAGCGCTGTCAATGCATAAAAATACGCATCCTCTTCCCCATATATTGCTCCCACTAAGCAAGGCAACATAAGAAAAATACCCTCAAATATCAATAGCCAACCTAGTAGGTAAACCACAATTCGATGATTCATGTATTATGTCTCCTTTTCTACTTTCGCACACGGATTACTTCCCCGATATCCTTCAATCCGAGAGTCGTTGTCACAACCACGACAGAATCACCCACATGCATTTCGTCTCTACCTCGCGGAATAATAATTTCATGTCCTCGAATGATACATGCTACCAGTGTGTTTTCCTTAATATCCAACTGTTCCAACGGAATCCCCGGCAGATTCGAAGACTCGCGCACAAGAAACTCCACCGCTTCTGCTTTATCATCCAACATTCGGTGCATTGTCTCCACGTTACATCCAATGGAATTTTTCATTGCTCGAACAAGTCGCAAAATATTTTGGGCTGTAATTCGCTTTGGATACACTGTCGTATCCAAATCAAGTTCACGAATCAACTGATCAAAATCCATTCGATTGATCTTTGTCGCAATTTTTCCGCTTCCTTGACTTCTAGCAAAAAGCGACAGCATAACATTTTCCTCATCATTATCGGTCAATGCCACAAATGCTTCTGCCTGACGAATTCCCTCTTCAATTAGCACAATCTGCTCCGATCCATCCGCATGGATAACCTGTGCTTTTGGAAGCAGTTCAGACAATTTATCACATCGCTCTGAATCGATCTCAATCAACTTCACATCAATTCCCGTGGAAAGCAGCGATTTCGCAAGATAATACGCCGTATCTCCTCCCCCCACCAGCATGGTGTCTCGCACATGATGAGTCTCTACCCCAATCTTTTTAAAGAAATGATTCGCTTCTTTGGGTCTTGCAATAACCGAAACCACATCTTTCTCCTGGAGACGAAAATCTCCCTTCGGAATAAAAACTTCCTCCTCTCGCTGTACTGCGCATATCAATACATCCACACCAAGCTTCGGCGCAATGCTCATAATCAACATACCATCTAACTTCGAAGCTGCCGGCACACGGAACTTCAACATCTCCACGCGCCCCTTGGCAAAGGTATCAATCTTGATGGCCGACGGGAAACGTAACACACGCGCAATCTCCTGGGCTGCTGCGTACTCTGGATTAATGGTCATAGCAAGTCCCAACGCTTCCTTTACAAATCCAATCTCTTCGTTGTACTCTGGATTGCGCACACGGGCTATGGTTTGACAATTACCGGCCTTCTTCGCAATCAAACAGCACAATAGATTCAACTCATCGGAACCTGTTACGGCAATCAGCAGGTCTGCTTTCTCAACCCCAGCTTCCATCTGTGTCCGATAGCTGGCACCATTTCCCACAACTCCCATGACGTCAAACTTGCTTGACAACTCTTCTACTTTCGAATAATTGGGGTCAATCACCGTAACTTCATTATCTTCTTTATTTAACTCTTCGGCAAGGTTTCTTCCAACCTTTCCGCACCCTACAATGATGATTTTCATATTTTCTTTTCCACCTCCAAAAAGCAATAAAATCCCTTAGAAAATAACGTATCACATTAAATAAAAAATGTCAATTTATACTACCTATTTTTTTCGCTACATGATACAATATTAATAATTATATTGCTAAAGGAGAATGAATATGTCACACTGGAAAAATTGCCTATTATGGCTTTTTATATTTCTACTTTGTCTCTGCCCTTTTCACCCTGTGAAAGCAGCTCAGACTTCCAACAACAATTTCATTTCTGAATACGAATCCACTATATACGATACCGCCTCGGGGCTTGACTCCATGGAAATCAATGCTCTCGCCCAGACCGTGGACGGTTATCTTTGGGTAGGAAGTTATGCAGGCTTATATCGCTACGATGGTTCTCATTTCCTCCCTGCATCTTTGGGGCATGACATCAAAAACGTAACCACTTTATATACGGATCACGCTGGACGACTTTGGATTGGAACAAATGACCAAGGAGTCGCTTGCTACGATTCGGCCAAAAATAAGCTTACGTTTTTTTCCATCCAACAAGGTCTTGCTTCCAATTCCATCCGAAGCATCGTAGAAGATTCGCAACATAACATTTACATTGGAACCGTCAGCCATCTATGTGTACTGTCTCCCACCAATGAGCTAACCATTTACGATTCGTTGGAAGACATTTCCTATGTCAATAGCCTTGCCATCTCCCCCGATGGAATCATAGGAGGCGTAACCAATAGTGGATTGGCTTTTTTTATGAAGGATGGTACATTACTTAAAAAGCAACGTTTCAAAAAGACGAAAGGGATGTATTTCACAAGCATTTGTGCCAATCTCGATAATACATTTTTGCTTGGAACTTCTACGGAACAACAATACATCGCTTCCCTCGATCGTTCCAACATAACAATTAAAAAATATGCAAAGACACCTGGCCTCAGCAGTGTTAATTGTATATTGGCGGATTCTGTAACCAAAGGACATTTTATCTGCGCCGAGACGGGTGTAGGGTACTTGGATGCAGCGCATACGTTCACTTCTCTGAGCACGGAAGATTTTAATAGTTCAATCTGTAGTGCGTTACGAGATTACCAGGGAAACCTCTGGTTTGCTTCCAACAAACATGGCATTAATAAGCGGTCCCAGAATCCATTTGTGAATATCTTTCAAAAAGCAAATCTATCCAAGCGCGCAGTAAATGCCGTTTTGGAATCGGATGGCGATCTCTATATCGGTTGCGACGACGGACTTCTTGTATTGGATAACGTAACCTATCAACCACGGAAATATGGATTTATCTCTCAATTTTCCAACACTCGCATCCGCCATATCATGAAAGACAATCGCGGAAATCTGTGGTTTAGTACATATGGCGCGAAAGGACTGATTTGTCTGCACCCGGATCGAAGCATTACTTATTATCGTGAGAGTAATGGTACCATGGGGGGACGTTTTCGCTCTACGATCCAGTTGTCTGATTCTCGCATCGTAGCAGCCAGTAACACTGGAATCACATTTATTGAAAATGGGAAAGTAACTGCAACACTTGGCATGAAAAATGGTTTATCCACATCGCAAATCCTTTCCCTTATGGAGCTGGAAGATGGGACAATTCTTGCCAGTAGTGATGGCGATGGCATCTACGTTATTCGCGACGACAAAGTAGTGGACAACATTGGGCTGGACGATGGACTGGATTCTCTTGTGGTTCTACGTATTGTCAAATGTACTGGTGGATATTTGTATATTACTAGTGATGCCATTTACTATAATAACGGAGAGAAGATTAAAAAATTGACGCAATTCCCTTATAGCAACAACTATGATGTTCACATCACAAAAAGCGGGGAAGCTTGGGTAAATAGTAGCGCCGGTATATACATCCTCCAGGAAAAAGATCTTTTAGAAAATATAAAATACGATTACACCTTACTTAATCAAAGTCGCGGATTTGACACCTCTTTAACAGCAAATGCTTGGAGCCATGTGACAGACAACGAGGATTTTTATCTTTGCTGTAGCACGGGAGTCCGCAGGATATCTATACCAAATTATAATAGTTTAAGCAATACCTATAATCTTGCTATCAGCAGCATACGAGTTGACAATTCGGTGGATATTCTCCCAAAAGACGGGGTTTACCACATTCCTTCTGATGCCAAGCGTATTGACATTCGCCCAGCGGTTTTGAATTATGCTCTTTCAAATCCGATGATTCACATGTATTTGGAAGGATTTGACGATGCTGGTATGCTTATTCCTCAACATGAATTGACGGAAATCAGCTTTACCAATCTCCCACATGGAAGTTACAAATTTTTTATCGAAGTGTTAAATGAGAAAACCGGCCTTCCCGAAAAGAAAATGAGCATACTACTGGAAAAAGAAGCACAATTTTCTGAACGTATCATCTTCAAAGTTGGCTTGATTATATGCATCAGTCTTACTGTTATTTTCCTGACGTTGCTTATCGCCCGCGTGCATAATATATCTACCATCAAGCACCAATACGAAGAAATTCGTCTAGCAAAGGAAGATGCCGATCATGCCAACCAAGCGAAAACGCAGTTTCTTGCCAACATGTCTCACGAAATCCGTACCCCGATTAATACAATTCTTGGTATGAACGAATTGATTTTGCGAGACGCCACGACGCAGCAAGTGCGCCAGTATGCAAGCGACATCGAGACCGCTGGTAATTCGCTTCTTATCCTAGTGAATGAAATTTTGGATCTTTCCAAAATCGAAGCCGGTAAAATGCACTTGATTGAACAAGAGTATGACACCAGTAAACTTTTATCTGGATTGATGAATATGCTGACGCTGAGAGGAAAGGAAAAATCTCTGGAAACAATCATTAATCTGGATCCAGAGATTCCACGAATGCTTTATGGCGATGAAGTACGACTCCGCCAGATCATTCTAAATCTGCTTAGCAATGCGATCAAATACACGGACTCCGGCTCCATTACATTTGGCATCGAACTCTTAAAGGCGACTTCCGACACTGCCACTCTTCGCATCTCTGTTGAAGATACGGGCATCGGAATCCATCCGGAAGATCGCCACAAGCTGTTTGAGACCTTTGAGCGTTTGGATGAAAAGAAAAACGTCCACATCCAAGGAACAGGGCTGGGACTTAGCATCACAACTCAGCTTCTATCACTGATGGACAGCCAATTGACCGTAACTAGTGAATACGGTTCTGGTTCTGAATTTTCTTTTGTCCTTCAACAGAAAATCATTGACCCAGCCGGCATCGGCGAATCGGTGCAACATTCGCTGGATACCACTTCCCATGGTCCATTCATCCCTTCTTTGTATGCCCCAGATGCGCATATCCTAGTGGTGGATGACAACGCCATGAACTTATCCGTGGTAGAAGGACTTCTGAAACCGACGCAGATTCAAATCGACACCGCAAGTAGTGGCCGCGAGTGTTTGGAAATGATTCAAGACACCTATTATGATCTGATTTTCTTGGATCATATGATGCCAGAGATGGACGGCGTGGAAACCCTTGGTCACATCCGCACATCGGATTCACTTTGTTCTACTACACCTGTTATTATTCTTACCGCAAATGCGATTCTAGGCGCTCGAGAAGCTTACCTGGAGCATGGTTTTAGTGACTACCTATCAAAGCCATTAACGGGAGCCGCCCTAGAAGATATGTTGAAAAGTCATCTTCCTGACGCCAAATGCCAGGAATTGGATGAATATGTTCCACCTGTGGCAGAAGATACCACCGCCGCCTATCCATTTACACGGATTGACGCAGCAGAAGGTTTGTATTTTAGTGGTGGCCAGACCGATTTTTATGATACTCTTTTGGAGATGTACGAAGAACACGGAGATGAAAAGACAGCCGACCTGGAAAAGGCCTTTGCTGAAAAAGACTTCATCAACTATCGTCTCCATGCCCACTCGTTAAAGAGCACCGCTCGTAGCATCGGCGCCAACGATCTTGGAACTTTGGCAGAGCAGCTAGAAGATGCCGCCAAAAACGAAGACTGGACATACATGGAAGCAAACCACAAAGTGGTATTAGATCATTTCCACGAAGTACTAGAAGAAATCCGCCAATACATGCGAAAGCGTTAAGCCATGCAGAATAGAAAAAGCACACTTCTGGGAGCTTGCTCACAGGAAGATGTGCTTTTTTGGTTCTATATCCGCGAAGGCAAAGCGAGGATATTCGTCGAGCTTGCTCGTAAGATATCCGAGCGCGCCCGCGAACCCCGAGCATTTATGCTCGCGGGTGGGCGCACGCCATAGCGAACGCAGTTCGCATACATGATGAGTCTGCGCCAGCATAGCGAACAGAGTTCGCTTGGAAGAATGAGCATGGCTTAAAGCCATGCAAAGGCACACTTCTGGGAGCTTGCTCACAAAAGTCCGATAAGAAATTGATAATTTTAAAATTTATCAGTAGAATTGGGATGCTATAAGCCAAAAATCATTCAAGTGCTTGAATTTGTCCGATAAAAAGAGAAATAATCTAAAATATATCAGTAAAATATTGAGAGCGTTTGCGATATCACGCTAAATGCAAGTAAATATCTAGGATAAAAAAGAACGAAATCTTATTCTTATCTGTTTCCAAAGAAAAAATCAAGAAAAAAACTTCATTTCAGAGACAAAATGTAGGATAAAAAGGGACATTTTTACTCACTTATCAGAACAAGCTAGTACTCACAAGTAAAACACGATGATTTTAAAATCATCCTCTCAAACACACATAAATCGGAAGCTGGACCAAACACCAAAACGGAGGATCCGATAAAACAAGATCCTCCGCGTCTCTAACATAAGGTTATCTCCCTTACTCTACTTCCGTACACACATTTTCATATGCTGCCTGTGGCACCCACACAGCAACCGAACCACCATCTACCATAAACTCTCCCCAGCCATCATCACCGATGCGAACGGGTTCCGTAAAATGTCCCATGGCATCATAGAAATCCATGCCTGAAAAATGTTGTCCCATATGCATCCGCTTACGTCCTGCCACCGAGTCCGTCAGCAAGACTGCCATACCCGAATCCGGATGCTCCGCATCCCCACTTCGTGTAAAACCAATCAAAGAAGCATCGTCAAAATAATCTGCCTGCTGGCCATAAGCATATCTTTCTCTCAAACGCAACAACTTTTTCAACCCTGGCACCGCCGGAATCTTGTCATGAGGAATCCCATAATAGTCCCCATAAAAGACACACGGAATCCCATCTTTTCGTAACAAAATAAGCGCATAGGCAATCGGCTTAAACCACGCTGGGATAAAGGATTGCAACGCCTGTCCCGGCTGAGTGTCGTGATTATCTACAAAGGTAACGGCATTTTGTGGTCGCGCTTTCACCACCGAATCATCAAAAAGCGTCCTCATATCAAAATTCCCATTGGATGTGGCTGCTCGTAGGAACGAAAAATGCAATGTCACATCAAAAAGAGACAAGCTATTTTCCGTTACATCCAAGTAATGAACCATCTTTCCGATTTCCTTGGACCAATATTCGCCCACCACAAAAAGCTCACGCCCCGCATGGGCACGTACATTTTTCAGCCATTCCCGGTAAAAATCAAAGCTGATATGCTTTACTGCATCCAGGCGAAAACCATCCATATTCACCGTATCTAAATACCATTTCCCCCACTCTGTCACAGCCTGTACGGTTTCCGGATTGGACATATCGAGATCCGCACCCATGAGATAATCATAGCTTCCATTTTCCGTATCCGTCTCACGATTCCACTCTTTTCCTTCGAAGCGGAAAATACCATTTCGCTGAGCCCCTTGATCCCAGTCCGTGCCACTAAAATGTGACGCATTCCAATGAAAGTCGGAATATTTCCCTTGACGTCCCGGAAAATCGAATTGCGTCCATGCTGTGATTGGATGCTTGCCACTAATCTCCTGCTCTCGATCGTGTCCCGCCGTCTCCTCCACCATGACAGTTTCGGTTCCATCGGCGCCCATCATGTGATTCAGCACCACATCGGAAAGCACTTGGATTCCTTGCTCCTGCAAAGCTTTCACGGCAGTCAAATATTCATCCCGCGTACCATACTTAGTACGAACACTTCCTTTCTGGTCAAACTCGCCCAGATCATATGTATCGTACACGTCGTAGCCAACACTGCTTTTCCCTGCTGCCCCTTTGTACGCTGGTGGGAGCCAGACCATATCGATGCCAGCTTCCTTTAGTGCTTTCGCCTGCGCCTGACAACGTTTCCATAAAAGGCCATTGTCGGGCAAGTACCATTCAAAATATTGCATCAGTGTTTTGTTTGTCATGAGGTCCTCCTTTTATAGCTTTGTGATTGTATCTGCGCTTTACTAAAAGCACCCAAAATTTTTTGAGAACAAAAAATAGAGCGCCGTCGCAACGCCGCCCTTACAAAAACACAAGAGTGTTTTATGATTCTAGTTATAGTATATGCAGTTTTAAGAAAAAAGTCAATTGAAAATCGGTCAAAATAAATTATTTATAACTTTATAAACAAAATCAAACGTACTTAATATTAGCTGATTCTTTTTAAAAAAATCCTTTTTCTCCTTCATTCGAACATTAAACAGTTGTTTTAGTTCTATGACTCGATGTCTTTTTACTTTCTCCGATACAACCTTGTCATACACACACAACATACATACAAACTCTAAAACCACACGACAAGATAGTTTCTTCCGCCTTTGATTCTTATTAATATCTGGCATAGTCTTAATAATTCTATAAATTTCAGCTGGTGCTATGGAACTTCCAGAATTCAAGTCAGCAATAATACAATTGTTATGTGCGCAACCATTTCTTAAACTTCGTACCAATTTAATCATCGATACACTTAATGGCATATCTCCTTTTATAGCATAATAATACTCATAAAAACGTATGAAATCGCCAAAACTTAATAATTCCATCAACACCCATGCAGGACAATCAAAAGCAACTATCTTGTTCTCATTTTTCCTATTTCGTTCATTGTAAACTCTTTCAATCATAAAATACTTTCTAATCAACTTTTCTGTAAATGGAGATGCACTAGCCGCTTCAATTTTACCTACAATATATGGATTATTCTTCAAAAAATTGTCAACTATAAGATAGCCATCCTCATTCGTATCATCTTCCATCTTTTTTAAAAGCAATACCTTCAAATCATGTTCAATGTCAATACACATTTTAGTAATCAAATCTCTTAAATGCATGTCCACTATCGATAATTCTTGCAAATACGCAAAATCTAAATCAATATATTTACCTTTTGAGACACCATTCTGATACTTCTGGTAATTCTTTCGATAAGCTACTGTCCGCAAATAATTATTTACTTGCGCCAAATACCTTTCTGCTTTGTCTTCTGTTACATATTTGAACGAGACACCCTTTTCATCACGCAATTTAATTACTAATGCTCTTGATGTCATCTTCGGCTTATCTAGTCTATTCATTTTTCTCCCGAATAAGTATAATAATTGTTTTCATCTATGCTCACATCTTTTCAAACTTGTCTGATATTTTCTTTACCAACATTTTTTCACTCATAACAAAACCTCCCTTAAAACATAGTCTCTACATATATTCTAAGGGAGGGCATTTCATTTGTCATTGAACTTGTAATTCAAAAATCACGCCACACACTTCTCATTCAATTTTTCATAGTACGCATACAGCCTTCTATCTCGTACACCATGCAACTCAGTGCAAATATCTGGCACAATTATCTCCTTGTTTCCGCGCACGATATCGTCAATGGAAAGCTGAAACAACTCGCTTAACGCATACAGATTGTCTATGGTAGGCATATTGATGCCATCTAACCAACGGTATACACTCTGCACACATCCAAGTCCAAGATACTGTTGCACATCTTTCGCTGTAATCCCGCGTACGTCCATGATTCTGCGCAGGTTCACACCGGTTTCTCGTTTACTAATCACTGGAAACATATGACACCATCCTTTCGTGTTTTGATATTCTTTATATTAGCCGCCTTCTTTCTCCCTATCTACTGATCCACTCTCGTTTCTGCCAAATAAATATTCCAATCTTTTAGTTCCTCCGGAATATCAAATACCAATTTCCCATTCAACTCATATCGTAACGTCTGCCCAGGAGAATCTTGCGTAAACGTATTCCATGCCGTAATAAGATCTTGTTTCTCATTTATTCCATGCATTTCAAAAAAGCCATCAAAACTCTTCGTTTCCCGACTATATATCGTTAGTACATTATACTTTTCAACCATAATCTCATTCTGTGACTCGTGACCACCAAACCCAAAAGAGCTTATTCCATCATTAATTAAAAGTTCTCCATATCTCTTTAACAATTCCAAACAATCTTCTTGAGAGCAGCCATCAATATAATATACGTCTTTATGAAAATCTCTCACCACCCCGGGTGAAACTTCTTCTTCCCTTGCCTGGGTGACAGGTAATTCCAAAATAAAGAACAGCGGTTCCTCGTGCATCGCAATAAAATGCTGCAATACATCCTGAATTTTGTCTGCATCCACATTGGCAATAATGGAAACATCGCTCGCCTTCTTATAACCTTCTTCTAACAATTCTGCTTTGGGAACAAAATAGCCCTTTGTTAACTTCAACATAATTCGTAGGTCCTTTCGTGTTTTTTGCAAATCAACGATCCAGCATCACACATCGCATTCTCATACAAATGCTGTTCCCACGCCTTTCGTTCCGCAACGTGATATAGCTGCATTTCCCCATTTGTTTTCGCAATAATATATCCGTCTGTTAATACATCCATGCCTTCCCAATCTTCCATCTCAGCCATCCCAAATACGCACGCGCATAAAAATTTCTTAAATTTGTACTCATACATCTCCGGACTTCCATACCCTAATGAATCTTCCTTCGCCACCAGCTCAACCAACTCCTTGCACCGAGTAATCTCTTTATCTTTTGAACACATATGCATCTGTGCCAGAAATTGTGGCATAGCACTGTCCAGCTTAATTAGATTTTGTCGGGAATATATTTCTGGATTCAGCTGAAAAGGAATGGATGGCGCTGGTTTTTTCGGTGCTGTGGACAGGATATATTGAGATATGAGTTTGTGTAGTAAGTCTTTGTTATTCACTCTAATAGTTTCCATTCTAGTTTCTCCGAAATCATCTCTTAACACCTCTCCAAAATGTGTTACACTAACTATAGTCAACTTGTAACGGATTAAAGCTGGGTTCCCGAATGGGAGTAGGCATCTAGGTGCTTAGAATCCTTTGCTCCTGGGGTTGGCTATTTTTTTGCAAATTCAAGTTGTAAGTCGATCAATATAACACTGATACGCATCACGAAGCTCTTGAATAATCTCTGGTCGTTCATCATATTCCATATCATTTTCGCATATCTCGACAATTTCTCTCGATTTTTTGCCAGATTCTTTCACTACAACTTCAATCCCGTAATACCTGATTCCCCCCACCACACGAGGAGTTTCTAAAACCCTTCCATATTTGTCAATTGACTTTATATGGACTCTTTCATTTTCGCAAAATATGTACTTATAATCATCTGCAATAAAACAAAATCGAAGCTCATCCCACATGGAAATCATCTTTTTTCCATTAATCTCAGCGACAGTTACCAATTCTTCCAGTGAATCACTACTAAATATTATCTCCGTGTCATCTTTTTCAATAACAAATTCGCGATAGTCATAAATAGAACGCTCAAAGTAGCTCTGTTGCCATGCCAAGTGACACCGTTCCAAATCAGAATATAATACATATCTTTGCTCGTTGTAATGAAATTCTACCCAAGGATAACTTCCCTTCTGTATATTTCTGTTGAATACTGTCTTAAAAAAATCGTACGCGATTTCCTCGCCTTGCAAAACAATATCTTGAACATTTTTTAATCGACATTGTTCTGCATTCAAATATTCCAACAATTCTTCATCCTTCAAAGCAATTGTAGCATCACCATCATCGAGGATTCCTATATTCATCGCATCTGATGTGAATATCAGCCCAGTTATCGTATTTTCATCATTAACTAATTCAATTTTCTCAACATTACTTTCTTTGATTTCGAAATATTCTTTCCAAATCAAATCTTCCTGCCAATTCATCTCAGGTACTTCGCCTAACCAAATCGGTTTCTCAGTATGCGATATTTCATTCCACAAAATTGCAATATGAATACCCGAAGATAACGCAACGGTCAATTCTCCATTCTCAAACTCGATTATCATGGGAGCATCTACAAACCATTCGTTGTCCTGCTTGTCCCACACTCCCCAGACTCGAAGGATTTTTTTCCCGATTAAATTGTCCATGATTTCTCTATACAAATCACAGAAATCTTTTCTTGTATTACAAAACTGGAAATTATGATTCATAAGTAACATAATATCAACAACCTTTCGAAAGATATGGGGATTAGATTTTCAAATCATTACACCTCAATGAACTTATACTTACCAGGTCCAAGTCCTTTAACTTTTTCTATTACCTCTGCCTTTTTCATTGCTGTCATGATATTTGTAGCTTTTGATTTTGAACAATTCAGCCATTCCATAACATTACTCTGTCCAAAAGGCTCACCTGCCCTACAAGAATCAAACACAAGCTTAATATTAGCAATATATTTATCCGTAATGTCTGCATGGTTTAGCAAAGACAAATAATCCTCAAAAATATTAGCCACTTTTCCAGTGCCATTGCTTACTTTTTCAGTGTCATTGCTTACTTTCTTAGTATCATTGCTTACTTTCTTAGTATCATTGCTTACTTTTTCAGTGTCATTGCTTACTTTCTTAGTATCATTGCTTACTTTTGTGGAAACATTTCCCATTTTCCGAAACATTGTTACTTTAAAACCATCACCAAATTCCTCAAATACAGGGATAGACAAACCATATTCTTCACATGTGCTGATAATTCTTGGAATCCCAGTCCCCCACGCCTCCACAATATGCATATAATGAAATGCTTCAGCTATTGCAGAGTTTCTACAACGTGATTTTCCCATTTTAGCGGTTTTCAAATCTAGTCCACCGTATAACATACCTGGAGAAAGCACCTCAATCCTGTCATCGAAAATACACACTTGTGAGCAAGAATCATCCAAATAACTTCTATGCACAATCGCATTTGCAACCATCTCTCTAACAGCTTGAGGAGGTATCTCATAAAAATCATTTCTATAAGCACCATTTATTTCGGCACCCATGTTAATATGTCTCAAGATAAAACGATATGCCTCTTCAACTTGCTCATAAATTGGACCACCAAATTCCTTTTGATCGATAAAAACATCTCTTGTAGTACCTTTAAATAAAGCGCATTGAATTTTTGCATATTTATTCTTATTATCCGTCAACAAATCAAAAGCATGTGTCGGAAATAACTTTTTCCCCTCTCGATACAGAACACCAAAATCCTCCAATTTCTCAATTGTAATATCCTTAACTTCGACTTTTTCTTCTTCTGTTGTACATGTTTCTAGAGCAACAGCCTTCATCTTTTCACACAAAAGCAAGGCCTTGTTTTCATCATAGACTACACCTATATCCTGCATTGCATCGTAAGAAATCTTTTGCCCCTCCAATTCCAGCTCTCTCACTTTTCGCTCATCCGCTAATACACTGATTCCATTTACACGAATATAAGTTGATTTCATTTTACCTTTACTTTCTAGATAGTAAGGTCTAAATCTACCCGGGGCAATGTTTATATCCAAAATTGTCTTACCTTCCTCCGTCTTAATAGAAATATCCGGGTTTATTTGAGGCGTACACGCATCTGTAATCATATTAGAAATAGCATCTGATAGCTTAAAAGGACTCGCATCACCAATACCATATACAATATTGGTTTCATCCTCAATGCCTAAAATCACACTACCACCGGCACTATTTGCAAAGGCAATAATATCCTTTAAGAATTTCTCATGTTTTTTGGGTATTTATCGTTTGAATTCCATTTTTTTATCTTCACCAAAATATTCTTTTTCAACCAAATTATCAAATCCTTTCCTTTACATATACAAATCGTTACTAATTTTCTCCCATCCTCTCCCTAATCTTCTCCACCAGCCCCAGATCCGCCGGCAACCACGCCACGCTATCCAGCGTCTCCTTGGTCAGCCACTTCGCCGCCTCGTGCTCCTTCAGCACCAAGTCCCCGGACACAATCTCCGCCCAAAAGCAGTCCATGGAAAGATGAAAGGTAGGATAATCGTACTCCACGGTCTCCAGCAACTCTCCCACTTTGATTTTCGTATCAAGTTCTTCCTTGATTTCACGAACCAATGCTTCCTGTGGCGTCTCGCCCTCTTCGATTTTACCGCCTGGGAACTCCCAGCCGCCTTTGAAGTCGCCGTACCCTCTCTGGGTGGCAAAAATAATTGGTTCCTTATCCTCATTCACAGCCTTAATAATCGCTGCTACTACACGTATCGTCTTCATCCTGCTATTTCCTCGTCTTTCTCTCGAATGCTACTCTGCAAATAACACAACAAATCTTCGCGCACCGCACGCTGCATCTTCATTGTAACCTTTGCAATATCACGCTCTTTGCCATTGTTGTCCTTCTTCTTGTCAGCTTTGACATCCACCACATCAAACAATCCCATGTAGTAGAAATTCGTCTCGGCATCGCTCTTTTTCACAAGCAAATGCTTCCGCGGTGCCGTTACAACGTCCTGCATGTAAGAGCTATCAACACCTCTACCAATCTGAGAATCCCAACGGAATGTCAGATTATCCTCAAAGGCATCGGCATAATCCGGCTTGCCATCCACATAATTCTTCTCGTCATCCCCACTCTCTTCTTTGTGGTAGGTAACAAAGAGAAATACGTCGTCGCCAATGCGTTTCATTCCATACATGGTGGAGGACAAATCCTTGCCACAGTTCATCAGGAGACTGACATCTCGTCTGGAATATTTTTCATATAACACAAATGGATTATCTTCGCTGTGATTTGCCGCATATCGCTCTTCATATCTGCGCAAACCAACTTGAACAATGTCCTCCACCTGTCGATAAAATTCCGCGTGTTGCAAACGCTCTGCAAAATGAGCCATTCGCTGAAAAATGCTGCTTGTCTGCTCCTCAATAATATCCATATTGCGATATCTCTGGTACTCCTCTTCTTTGCTGACAAAATGGCCTTGCAATACAGTGATTGCATTCATAAAGGAGTCCATATCTACTGCATAATCATACTTCCTCTGAAAGTCTTTTTTCATCTCAGCGATATCTAAATAATCATTCACCATAAGCCTCTTTAATATCTCAAGTTCATATGGTCGAGAACCAGAAAGAATAGTCTTGGATAAGTACTCCAATGTTATCTTTTCTTCCTCCGAAATCCTTCCGATATATCGCTCCTTCTCGACATTCTCCAAAAAAGCTTGATATGTCTTGTATTCACGAATAATTACCAGCGGATCCACTTCTCCATTCTCATAAAAATCAATCAAATATGGCACTCTTCCAATCCGATTTTTCAACGTAATATAGCTTTCTTTTATAATGGATTTCATGCCTCGGATTCGGTCAATGGATTTGAATATTTTATCCTTCGCAACCTCGTCAAAATGCACAGTTGAGGCACCTGGGATTGTGCTATTTCCACTGATTACGTATTTGCGAATTGTATCTGGATTATAGGTTCTGTCTCCCGATAACGCAATCGGAATCATGAAGTTATTATTATAATTTCCGATAAAGTCAAGAATTACAACATACTCTTTTCCTTCTGCCTTTCGCAATCCTCGTCCAAGCTGCTGAATAAATACGATTGGAGACTCCGTTGGTCGAAGCATAATTACTTGATTTACTTCAACGATATCAACACCTTCATTCAAAATCTCAACTGAGAAAATGTAATCCAATGGTTGCATATCTTCTGTAGCATCTTCTTCATTCATCGCTAATCGCTCAAAGGCTTCGGCACGCTCATCTTCCGATGCGCTTCCATTCAGCGCAATGGTTCGGAAACCTGCTTCGTTGAATTTGGCAGAGAGCTCTTCTGACTCATCAATTCGACTACAGAAAACAAGCCCTTTTACACGATCACCACTATAACCATAATAATTCGCCTGCTCAATGATATGGCGCACTCTCTCATCACTGGTTAATAAATTAAAATCACTTTCCGTTATCTTTTTTGCACTTATTTTTTTCTCATCCACAAAAGAAACATCACTAATTCCAAAATAATGGAATGGACACAACAAATCTTCTTCCATTGCTTGTTGTAATCGAATCTCATATGCAATCTGATGATTAAATATTTCGTATATATTTCTTCCGTCGATATCATCGTCTCTTTTATCTGGTGTCGCCGTCATTCCCAGCCATAATTTCGGCTTAAAATAATTCATCACCTTCTGGTATGTATTTGCTGCACTGTGGTGCGCTTCATCCAAGATAATACAATCAAATTCATCGGGTCTGTATTTGTGCAAATGTTCCTCCCGATTTAAAGTCTGAACCATGGCAAACACATAGTCCTTTTCATAATCATGTCCACCCGCACCCACAAGTCCCATAGAAATAGATTGGCCAAATACCTTTTCATAAGACTTCTTTGTCTGCCTTGCCAACTGGCCTCGATGGACGAGAAATAGAACACGTTTGAAACCAAGTTCACGCATTGCAAAAGCGGAAGCGTAGGTTTTACCGGTACCTGTGGCTGATATTAATAACGCTCTTTCTTCTCCCTGCTCAATTATTTTCTTAAGATTTGAAATAAATGAAACTTGCATCGTATTTGGCTGTAAACGATATTGTTCAAGAGAAGGTATTTGTTGCTTTCTCGCAATTTCTTTTTGCTTCCTAATTATTTCATAATTCACACGATATTCTTCTATAAAATCATCGTATTTTTTAGCATATTTCGAATCCCAAAGTCCTTCAAATTCCTTAACAATTTCTTGCACATATTCCCCTTGTTCACCGGACACAATTCGTGTATTCCATTCCCTATTTGTCGTCAAGGCTCCCCTTGTCATATTAGAACTTCCTACAATAATACGATACATCTCTCCTTTTTTGAAAACATACCCCTTTGTGTGAAATCCCCCATTTGACTCATTGGTACAAAACATCCTTAATTCAATATTTTTGTAAGATTGTAATTTTTCCAGTGCTTGAGGTTCGCTAAATGTCAAATAATCCGTTGTCAAAATACGCCCACGAATATTCTTTTCCTCCAGCAACTTTAGTGTTTGATAAAGGGGTGTTATTCCGCTCTGGGTAATAAATGCAACACTAATTAGAAATTCATCACAGTTTAATAACTCATCCTCAATAAAGGATAAGACTTTTTTTCCTTCTTCATAATTATTCGAAATAAACTGTGGTTTATATGCCAGATTAGACGGCTCCCGATAATCCACAAATGCCGTCTGAAATCCTTTCTGCAATTCATCATAATCTCTCTGGTTCATAATCTCATCTCCGCTCTCACTTGCTGCACTTTCTCCAAAATCATTTCCTTGTCAACTGGTTTGCACACAACTCCCAAAGCACCGTACTTCATCGCCTTCTCCACTACATCTTTCTGTGTCACAGCTGATACAACGATAAACAATGGTCGTTTCTCTATTCCTTGCACACCCTCTTGTACTTTTTCCAAGATACGCATCCCATCCAATTTCGGCAATACCAAGTCCAAAAATACCACATCTGGAGAAGTTTCTCGTATCATCCCCATTGCCTCCACGCCATCTTCTGCATAGCCCATGATTTCTACATCTTCAACTTCACACAATATCTCCTCGATGGCAGCTCTTGCTCGTGCGCTATCATCTACAATTAATGCCTTCCATTTGCTCATCTGCATTCCCTCCACACATATTTCTCACTTCAAATTTTATATCCCTTTCCCCAACCATTCCACTTCCTATCATAGCACATTTCACCCCACATTTCATCCCTTTTCCCCACAAAATTCCTCCCCCATCAAAGCGCTTCACACCCTATCCCCAAAACCCACATCACATACTCCATCGCCCTTTCATAACCCTCACAAAACAAAACCTCTTCCAGATCATCACATTTCTTCGCCTTCATCAAATCCTTGTGATTATCCTGATATGCAAGAATCAATTTTTCCACAGCACCTTCATCGCCACTTATAACTTCTCCAGTCATATTCATATTTCAAATACCTCCTTGCTAGTTCTCTTCGTTCATCTGGACTCAGACGAATTTTCGCCACCTGATTCTCGTCCTCGGCCTGTTGCTCTCTTTCCTTCTGTTTCTGAATCGCTTCCGCCAGATCACGCACCTCATCCAACACACCATCCGTAAAATGAAGTTCCAATGCTTCGTCGTAATACAGATAACATACCAAAAAATCCGAGTTTCCCCAGGCATGTTTGTCCCTATTCCAAGCAACCACACAACTCCCTGTATAATTCATAAACATTTTGGGAGATTTCGCTCTTGGTCTCGCTATCAGATTTCCCTCATATCGAACACCATAGAGCTTTTTGCGACGAATTCGGTATTCTGCAATATAGCCACGCCAACAAGCAGTACAAATCGAATATATATCTTTCTCTTTTGGGAAGTCCGCACAGTCAATCATCTGCTTTCCCTTCTCCACATCGATTAACGTGTATTTTTTTCTTTTGTAAATTACAGTATCACTTGCTTGCCTAGTCATAGTCATTCTCCATTCTGAAGCGCAGCGTAGGAACCACGAGACAAAATCAGCGAATGCTGTTTTGTCTCTGTGATCAAATGCTATTTGTGGCGCTTCGGCACAAATAGCCGTGTGAAAAATCAGCTTTTTCGGAGTGATTTTTCACACTACCTCCTCACAAACGACACACAATACGGCATCCCCACGCACATGCCATCCCACTTGCTATAATCCAACATCACACCAGCCTTTTCCAAACTATCCTCCACTTCCTCCTGCACCTGGAACAAATCCTCTTCCCGCAGAAGATACGTTGCCCCATCGTCCTTCGAGCACATCCAGCCGCCTCCTGCCTTCTTGCACACCCAGCGATATCCCTGGGACAAATACAACTCGTCAAACACCTCCCGAATGGACAATTCCGCGCCCATCGGCAGCTCTATTATGTACGCAATTATTTTTTCAACAATCTCTTTCATTCTTGTCGCCCCCTTTCTTCCTACTCCCACATTCCTATATACTGCGGCAAATGCTAACTACTTATAGCAGAATCCTTTATTTTCCGATACACCTCTGTCCCACCTTTTCTGCCAAATGTTTTCAAGGACGTAAGATACAAAATCTTTGGCTTCTCAGCCAAAATCACCATATTGGCAATCTCGGAAATTAAGGTTTCGTATTCTGTCCCAGTAAATAAATTCGTAATCCCAATCATGATACGTTTCCGTTCCTCTTGCTTCGCAAATACGCTCTGCAATTCAAGAACTCCCAGATTCTCATTTACCAACTTCTTCCGAATGCCCTCTCCATTTACGCAACTAAGAGCTCTTGCAAGGGTTTTGCATCTTACCAATTGATTTTGCACCGATAGCCTTGGGCGCCAATAATCAAGCACCGCCTGAAAGCCATTGTCTCCACTGATAATCCCGATCTTGGCATCCCGGTCCATGGCAAATATCTCTCCTACTTTTGAAGCGATATAAAAGTCCAAGCCATTTTTCCTCGCCTTTTTCAACTTACAAATCTCAAAAGCGCAACCGGATTTTTCAATATCCTTTACGCGATGAGACACAATCTTATCGCATTTGTCACTGTAGAAAAAAATCACTGTATCGTCCTTTTCCAGAAACTCCGTTCCTTCCAAGCCTGCATAATTTACATTTTCGTAGTCAATTAAGAAATACATATGAAAGCCCCCTTTCGTTCAATTTCATCTCCAATGCTTGTCCCTAAATATTCATTTCGTCAAACCAAACCGCAATTCCCACACCACACACAATCCATAAAATAATGGTAATTATAACAGGAGTGTCCTCGCCCCCTCCAAACAATGCCACAATGAACGCTGCCAAGAACAAGCCAGCAATTGTCGCCACTGCCGCACCAAAGTTAGAAATCCCGCTGCCGCTGGCGTGATGCGTTTTCTTTGAACTTCCACTGCTATTCGTCACATCTTTGTAAATGTTATATTCAATGAAATTATCTCCCATATCCTTTTTGCCATTTCCATTCCAATCATACATTGCCATAAAAATCGCCTCCATCTTTTTTCTTGCTTTGAGTTAGGTTTCTTGTTACTTCCCATTATACTCAAAACCTGTCCCATAAAACTCCCAAGCTTGAAAGCTCACGAAAAATAGGCGGTGAACACAACTTTTCTCTCGTTCACCGCCGCTTTGTTCAAATTATTACTTTCCTAAAACCGATACTCATCGTTACGTTCCAATATCTGACTCCACCTTGCAGAAATTAGCTTCGCATAAAGAATTGGCGCTAAGCCATACTTTCCCCACTGCCCCTCGCCTCCTTTCTCGCAATCGCTCTGTCAATTGTCATTCTACGTATACTTGTAATATCAGCAAGAATTCCGCCTTTAATAAGTTTTCCAAGGTTTATCGGACGATATCCGCATACATTAGCCGCAAGATTCAGATACTTACAACCATCCGCATACGGCTCCACTTGATTGTGGTCATGCCCATGAATATTCAAGCACCACGGCAATCCATGCACCGGTTCATGAGACAATAGTATTTTATCCGCGATAAACAATGGTCCTGTGTAGATTTCCTGAAAGTAATCCTTATAATCTGCGCGATTGTCATGGTTTCCCAACAGCAAAATCTTCTTGCGTGCTTTTATGTCAGCCAGATATTTTGCATTTCCCACATCTCCTAAGCATACAAACGTATCCAGCTTCATCACCATATCATTTATTCTCTTGACTTGTTCTTCTGGCTCGATCCATTCCGGATCCATTTGCTTGCAGTCATCATCCGCAAAATGCAGGTCCGACAAAATGTAAACGGAACCTGTCTCCGACCAATGTTGAAACGTCTTATACAATGTAGGTATCATTGCCTACCACCTCCAACTCTTTATGCCGACATTACCGTCTGCGCATCCTTCATAACCAAAATATCGTCGACTTTTACTCCTAAAATGGCAGCCAATACAACCAAATTGTCAATGGTCGGGAGCGCAGTTCCATGTTGCCACTTGTAAATGGCCTGCGGTGTTGTAAATCCAAATATATCCTGTAGCTCTTTCACTGAGATGCCTACGTTTTGTCTTAATTGATTGATATTCTGACCAGTTCTAACCATGTCAATGGTCGGAATAGCAACATTTACTTTTCCATCCATCTTCAGCATAATTATCTTCCTTTCTCTCTATTTTGTGTAAGAATCAAATACTATTTTGTGCAAGCACGATGGTGTTTGTCGGGCTTGTGATAGAACAAAGAGTCGCTTGCGACTCTTTCGCGTCCGAGCGGAATTGCGAAGCAATTACTTTCCTTTCCGCGAGGTACGCATCCTAAGCGGAGCGTTTTTTGCTTTATAGGCCGAACTTGCCTATAAAGCAAAAAAACCACCTACCCATCATTTGGTAAGCGGTCCGCAAAACATGTTTATTATATATCCCTGCAGCTAATTCCTGCTCCCGGTATCTAAAACACAATTTCCTCGTTTCTGCTTATCCAAAGATGAGTATACAAAACCAAAGCCCAACTCATGTAATTCGAGACGCGCCGCGGTATAATTATTCACATTTTGATAATTGAAACGATTCATTGCTGTCATGTCTTTTTCCTTTCTGGAACCTTTCTGTTCCGCTTTTTCTTCTTAAATACATCGTCATAATACCACAAAATATTTAGGCTGTAAATTATACTTGTGGTATAATAGTTGCTTCTATCGCAGTCACCATTGACTATATAACAAAATTCGTGTATAATTTTTGTATATAAAAGGAGGTGTTCTTTATGCCAAACATTAGATCAAGCGCAGAACTGCGAAACAATTACAACGAAATTTCATCATTTTGTCATACCTATCCAGAACCAGTATTCATCACCAAGAACGGAAAAGGCGATCTTGCAGTCATGAGCATTGAAACTTATGAACGTATGGCAAGTTGTTTTGAACTTTACGGACAAATAAAAGAAGGTCTCGACGACATTGCAAATAACAACACCCGCCCATTTTCTGAGGCAATGGCTGACATTCGGAGCAAACGCAAACGATGAGTTACAGCATTCACATCACAGCTACTGCTGAACGAGATATGATAAATGCCTCAGATCATATTGAGTTTGTCTTAAAAAACCCAAAAGCTGCTGATGACCTGCTGGATGAAGCAGACCTTAGAATCAACTCCCTTGCGGATTTTCCTGAAAAGCATAGATTGGTTGACGACCCAGTTCTCGCATCATGGGGCGTTCGTTTTATCGTAGTAAATGGCTATCTTGCTTTTTATGTTATTTTAGAAGAAATACAACAAGTAACCATAGTCCGATTCCTTTTTCAAAAAAGCAACTGGACTACAATATTACGTCAAGGGTTCCCTCTTGTATAAAAACATCCTCGTGCTATCATTTTGCCTAGAAGATATTTCGGTTAATCTTTACCAAAATATCTTCCACCACACACTCCTGCTCTAACTTCACACCACGCTCCAGCATATAGTCAATGAGTGCCACGAGCCCTTTATCTGTTGTTCTCTCCTTTGTTCTCTCCAAACTCTTCCGATTATTAGGGGTCAACGGTTTTCCATATTCCTCATATTTCTGTAAAGTCTCCAGATCCATCTGGTACATTTCAAAAGGAATTTTCGTCTTCTCCACCAAGTCCCGATAAATCTCAAAGCCCCCGGCATCGATGTCGCCAAAGTGATAATACTTCACCTCAGGAAGAGACTGAACTACTTTTTGAAGAAGGCTTCTTCTCACTCCATTGTGATATCCTCCCAAGTAAATCAACAGGCAATTCGCCTTTTCGCATCGAAAAAAAGAAGTCAGATTTTCCACGGTCATGACCGATCGGATGCTTGAAATATCCCCCAGCGAAATATCGTCGATATCTTCTCCTGAAATCCCCACTCCCTGCTTCAACTCCCGCACCGGAATCTCCTTATCCTCTATAAACAGCGTAAAATCGCCTTTCAGGTGCACATAGTTTGGAGTATGATAAATGTTATACTCAGACAAAATTTCCGTTTCATCTGCTTCCGCAAATCCCTTCGAGAACTGGCGAAAAACCTTACACACCTTCCCATGAATTTTTTCATACACTTTGGAGTCCTGAAATACACGAATCGAAAACTCCCGTACGTAACACGGCATATCATTAGTCTCGATCTCATGTATCGCCACCATCAATCGATCAAAAGCTTGCATGTCTTGAAAATCCATATACTCTTTCACCGGAAGATGATTCTTGATTCGCTCCTGCAGATATTCCAAGAAAGCAGCACAAACCGGGGTATGATACTGTTCACAAAACTGCGCCAGCCGCATCGTAGCATCCGAGATTTGCAATTTCTTTGGCGTACGTTTCAAGTACGAATAAACCTCTTCCAATGCTTCCTGTCGCAAGATTACCTTGGATAAAATCCCCGGTTGTTTCCACTTCGCTACAACAAAGCCCTTCACCTCTAACATCTCCACCACCGCGTGTATCTTTTCATACTCTAGGGAGCTTTCATCAAAATACGCCGGGATATTTTTTCGGTTGAAGTCAAAACGAATGGTTACGTTCACTTTGTTTTCCCCTGTAAAAAGCACACTATTCTCATAGGAATCCACCAGCGCATTTAGGATGTATTTATCATATTGAACCATTGTGATACCTCTCTACATAACTCACTTTTTCATCCGTCATAACCAACAACGTTTCCTCCACATAAGGACTGATGTACTGGATTTTGTCCGGTGGCGCTGCGATAATGATCTGAAGTGGGAGACGTCGCAAAAACTCCAAGACACCACCGATTCGTTCATCATCCATATTGTTAAATGCTTCGTCAAACAATATCAATCCCACAGCTTCCCCGCCGATACTATTGCGGTAAAGTTGAACGAAGGACGCTGCCACCGTGACATAAAATGGCGTCTGGGTTTCTCCTCCACTTTTTTCCTCACATACCTTGGAATAAAAGGAGTAATTGTTGTCACTGTGAAGAATTTTTATATCGTAATCCATATAGGTTCGATAATCCGTAAATTCATCCAATGCCGCCGTATAATTTTCCTGATCCAGCGCTAATTTGTCAAACAATTCATCGATGACTTCCTTGTGGTTTTGATGAAAAAGTCCACTAAAAATCGACTCGCCCTGAATGGCGTTAAAATCATCCATGATCATCTCATAATAGTGGCGATACCGCTTACTTGGCATATACAAAAACTCGTACTTTTCATTGCTAAATGTAATGTCTTGCAATGCCTTATTTAGCGCCTTGAATTCTGCTTGGGCATTCTTCATATTTTCCTGCAATTTCGCCAGAAATTGCTCACGGAATTCATCTTCTGCTGCAGCTCGCGCCGAGTGTACTTTCTCCTCATAACTAAGCAATTCCGAATGGTACAATTTATCGTATTCGGCAGCAAACGCCACATAGCCTTCCATATCCGGAGAAGCCCCAAAATCATGAGCTGTCTTGTACTCCATCATCCAGTTACTCATCTGATTTTTAGCTTTATCGATGATGGTCAGATTCGCTTTTTTCCGGGACGTAAAGTTTGTCTGGAATTGTCTCAGTTCGCGTTCCTGAATTAACTTCTGATACTCCTGCTCCCAAGAAAGCGCCTGGTCTCCACCGGCAGCAAAGAGCTCCGCATACTGTGTTTCCTTTTCGCTATACTCCTTGCCAAGACGTACGATATCATCCTTACCAATACGGATTTTTTCTTCGATGGATCCATGCAATTTATTTGTCTTAGCAAACTGCGTATCCAGCTCCTTGATGACGTCTTCCAGCACCGATAATTGAACCTGTTTCTGCAAAAAATTCGAATTCTGCTCCAATGTGGTAATATTGGTTTGGCATATTTTCATTTCCATCTTGATCCGACGAAGTTCCGCCAGCACATCAATACGGTATTTGATATCTGTGTCGTACTCTGAATCCAGCAACCGAACACTTCGTTCCAAAGCTTCAATTTCCACCGTATACTCATTCCGTTTTTCTTGCAACTCTTTCTGGAGTTGTCCCTTCATTTCCAACTGCACTTTGATTGCTTGTTTACCGATATATGGCGTCTCATAAATTGACGGTTTAATGGCATTGGCAACGTGATTTTGGTACTTCATACAACCTTTTGTAATGGCTGTTCTATACTGCTTCAATTCGTGATAATGTTCACACATATGCACCTTTCCCAGAATCATATTGATGTACTGTTTGGCATAAGGATTTTTCGACGTTACAACCGTTGCCAATGAGCCTTCTGGCGCTTCACTATACTTCTCTAATTTCTGCGTATTGATCAAACCGACACCAAAAGCTTTGCGCTCTTTCCTTAATTTATCATACGTACCAAGTGCGATATCAAAGTTTTCCGGTTCCACTAATATGTAAAAACGTTGAGTATTTAAATATCCTTCCACCGCATTTCGCCAAGATTCATCTTCAATTTCCAGAAGTTCACAAAGAACACGTGGTTCCGGAGTTCTGCCAATCTGTTGAAACTCTAGCTGAATCGCTTCCAAAACACGGGTTACATCCGGCGGGTAGGAAAATCTTTTTTTCCGAAGCTTTTGAATATGCTCCTCGCAATCTCGAAGTTCTGTGCTTACGCGTTCTTTTTCAAAACCTAATTTCGTTTTTTTCTGCTGACTTTCCTCATAACTTTTACGCTTATAATTCAACGTCTCCTGCAAGCATTCTTTCAAATCGGCAAACTGTTCTAGTTGCTTGATGTTTTCGAGAAATTGATGATATTTCACAATGCACTCTTCGTCCCCTATTTCCACGCGAAGTTGCTTCAACAACCGCTTCGCTTTCGCAACACTTTCCATCAGCGACTGATATTCCGGCTCCATATCGCTCTTTCTCTCATTCAGTGCATCGAACTTTTTCTTCTGCTCTGCCAAGGCAATAAAATCCTGGTCCGATGCTAGTTCCGTGTAGAGATTATCGCGAATCCCTTGTTTTTCTTGCTTTTCTTTCTCAATCCGAGCGATGTTGCGATCACAGTCCTGCAAACGATATTCTTCATTATGAACTTCCACTTCTTTTTGGTGCATCTGTTCTTTGATAATATCCGCTTCCACATGGCTTAGATAATAATCATAGACCCGATCTTTCTCATATCCATCCATGACCTGGTCATGAAATCCCTCAATCTTCTTCAGTTTATCAATACGAACTTTTACGTTTTCTAACGTACGTTGCAAGTCCTGATAGGTACGAACATTTTCACGCAAAATATCGATATTAACTTCCTTTTGATCCAGCACATAGGAATAGACAAAATCTTTAATATCATCGATGGGACGAAACACCAAGGCTTTTGGAATCAAGCGAAAGAACTTTTCATCGATACGCCCCAGACGATTGCGTACCATCAGTTTTCCATCTTTATCTGTCTTACACCACTGCTTAATTTTTTTTGCATAGGTGGTTCGAAATTGATTGATGGATTTTGGTGTTCTTCCATTACAAAATTCAATGTCATCCAAAGTCATACGATCCATCAAATACCGGACACATTTTTCCTGGCCCTCCGATGTGGAATCCACTACTGCTCCGATCACAAAATACTGTTGTTTTTTCTCTTCATAAAACTCCAATGCAATATGAGCGCTGATTTCCCCCATTCTCTCGTAAGGCTGATTTTCCTTTCCTGTCTTGCACCGAATATATCCCGTCAGCTTACGCTTTCCATTGTCATGAGCTGCCTTATTAAAATAATTTGCTGAACACGTAATTACAAACTGTATTGCATCCAGCAATGTAGATTTTCCTGCTCCATTTTCACCGGAAAGCAACACAGAATTTTCAAAATCAATGGTTTGATTTGTAAAGCGATGCCAATTAATCAATCTCATCCTCGTCAGTATCTTCATCTCTCTTTGGTCCTTTCCGATAATTTTCTAATTTTTCATATGCCTGTTTAATATCTTCCACACGAACTGCCATCAATATGCTATCATAGATGATAATACGTGCTTCTTCCTGGCTCAAATCCTTATCAAGGGGATCTACGATTTGAAATCTTCGCAACACGCTTAATGTATTTCGAAGTGTGGTTTTATCGATCATTTTTTCGCGAATTTGTAACGTCAAAAACTTGTCATGGATATCTCCCACATTTATAATCACTTCGTCGCTAACGGATAATTCCCGTTTCTTTTCATCGTACAAAATACGTAATATAAGTAAGATAATTGACTCATACAATTTAAAACTATGACGGTTGTAATTATGCGGGTTGGTCAACTGAATTACTCCATATTCCTCGTTCACCTCAAGACGATAGCCAAGCAAGGAAAAATAATCAGAAAACTTATCTTTGTACTTCAGTACAAAATAGTAATCTGTCCTATTTGTCACATTACTTTTACACAAAAAGCAATTACTAAGAAGACGATTGCAAACCCTTGAAAATTCGTCCTTATCTTTTTGTAACATACCTTCTAAATAGTCCATATTCGCACCCTCTTTCTCACTACTTTTTGTTGATATTAAAATCCTTAAATCGGTATCCATTTACTTCCACTTCGTCCTCTACCTCAACGTGATATGACATATTTTTTCTCTGTCCGTACAGTCTGACATAAATCAACCGCACAAAATCTTCTGTGGTATCAAGAGGAAACTCCGATGCCTTTATCTCTTCCTTATCTCCCATGCATTGCGACACGTATTGATTGATTTTTTCCGGATTTAGCACGCGCTGCATTTTCTCCATCATTTTCCGAAGTTTCTCCTGACGAAGTTCCAGATCCGGCTCCTCCTCCAGCATTTCTACCGGCTGAAATTCTTTCTTTCCTTCCATCGGTGTATAGAATGATTTTTCATCCAGTACCGAAGAGCTATATATTCGAATCAATTCATCCATAAACTCAATCCGATAGATTCCCGACAGTTCCATCTGTTCTTCTGTGATTTTCTCATTCATTCCCACTAATATTTCCTTTAATTGCCCACGTACATCCTCGCTTCCCGTTAGCAAAAATTTGGCGCGATTGATAGCAGCTCTTTGGTACTGTGTATTTTTCTGATTAATTTCCATCAAAATATCATCCATATTTACGAACGCATCAATGATATTTCGTATGTAGTGATAAATGATTTCCTCCGCCTCTTCCGGCGATATTTCTTTGATTCCCGCAATATCAACGGTTGCCTTTTCCATATAGGTTTTGCTCCGACTGAAACTTTCCAGCCGTTCGATGATCTCCGGGCGAAACTTCGATACATTGTCCGACGTCAACAAACGATGGTATGCCTTATCCACGATGTTGGTAATGTAATCATTAAATAAAGCATCCATAATCTCTGCCACGGTTTTGTGCTTCGTCAGTTCATCGATATAATGCTTGATATTAGAATTCAGATTTTTCAGGCCCGTGATGAGTAAATCCGTATTTTCCAAAAGCTGCAGTAGCACGATTCCCGGGTTGTCCGTCCGACTTTTCACCAAGGAATAAATCGTATAAATATACCCCTGATATTCAATCTGTTTTCCTTCGGAAATCTCCGTCAAAAGCTTAATAATCTTCACTGCATGCTCATTAAAATTTACACGCTGCACATAACTTTTATCCGTCTCAATTTCAATCCACCCATAATATTCTAAGCGACGCAACATCCAGTTTGCTTTCCCTCGACTATCCTGATTTCGAACCTCTTCTTCCACCAAATCCGCAGCGTTATTTTGTTCAAAATAATATTGTAATTCTTCCACCAAAATATCTCTTTCCACACCAAAAGAAAGCTGTGTGTCCATAGACGTAAACAGCTTACAAATACAGTCCCAGTATACTCTTTTATTGGGCGATGCCAATGGCGTAAAAAAGGGTTCACTTAATACTTGAAATATATCGCTCATAACTCTCCTTTACTCTGCTAAAATTCCAACGAATCCGCATTCAATAAAAAGTCATACACATTCATCATCAATATCCCCTCCTCCGTATAAAAAGGCTTCGGAGTATCGGATGTGATTACAATTTTCTTAAAGGAATCATTGATTTTCAAGAATGGTCGAATTTCTTGCGCCATCTTTTCTGCTGTACCTAGCATATAAGCTGACTGAATATAATACTTTTTAGAGCCTTTGTTGCAGATAAAATCTACTTCCAGTTGCTTTTTCATCGCTTTGCCATCTTTACCGGTTTCCACTATCGTTAGATTTCCAACATCTACACGAAATCCTCTCATTCTAAGTTCATTATATATTACATTTTCCATAGAATGTGTTACTTCAAGCTGTCTGAAATTAATTCGTGAATTTCGAAGCCCCATATCCATAAAATAGTACTTAAGTGGTGTACCAATATAGGACTTCCCCTTGATATCATAGCGATTTGCTGCTTCAATCAAAAAGGCATCTTCCAAATAATCAATATACTTTGTAATTGTGGTTGCCGTTATCCTTGACTTATTTACACTTCGAAAGGTGTTTTGAAGCTTATTGGGATTTGTCAACGCACCGATTGCAGACGAGAGCACATCCAACAATGTCTCCATTTCACCTACGTTTCTGATTTTGTTACGTCTCACAATATCACTGATATAAGTCTCTTTCAACAAATTATCTAACAATGTCATTTTCTGCTCTTCTGTGTCAGCCAATACAACAAGTGGAATCCCGCCGTACGTAATATACTCATTCCATGCATCATAACGGTTACCCTCGTATATTGTCATAAACTCCGAAAAGCTCAAAGGATACATGTGAACCTCGTCTCCCCTGCCACCAAATTCCGTCGCGATATCTCTCGATAGAAATTTTGCATTACTTCCCGTCACAAAGACATCACAATTCTTATTATCCGCCAAGCCGTTCAGAACACTTACAAATTCATCCAAAAGCTGCACTTCATCCAAAAGAAAGTAATATTTTTCTTCATCCTTTCGTTGCTCCTTTGCCCATCGATAGAACACCTTGGGATCCCGATACTCGATATTTTCAAATAAATCAAACGCCATTTCTATGATATGACTATCATCCACTCCGCTTTCCAACAAATGTTTTTTAAATAAAGTACGAAGTAAAAAGGATTTCCCACATCGCCTTATCCCAGTTACAATCTTAATCAATCCATTATCTTTACGCTGTATCAATTGTTCCAGATAATAGTCTCTCTTAATTTCTTTATCCATATCAATCACTCCTAAAAGATATTTCGGTTAATTTTCCCTTGATTCTCTTTTAGTATACCTCATAACACGATTTTTATCAACTTACCTAGAAGATATTTCGGTTAATCTTTACCAAAATATCTTCCTCACTCACCCATACCAAGAACTTTCTCATAGCACTCATACATTCGCCGGTCAAAGCAAGACATCGTCACCACCATCTCATACTCTGTATTTTCCTGCAACCATGTACGAATGGCACGCAACGCCACCTTCGCCGCTTCCTCCGCCGGATACCCATACACTCCCGTAGAAATCGCCGGAAAGGCAATGCTATGAATGTCATTTTCCTTCGCTAGCTCCAGCGAGCGATAGTAGCAATGATACAACTGCGTCTCATCCGTGGCAGTTCCCGAATAAATCGGTCCCACCGTATGGATAATGTGCTTTGCCTTCAATCGATATCCCTTGGTAATCTTGGCTTCCCCCGTGTCACAACCGTGTAATGTCCGACACTCTTCCAAAAGCTCCGGCCCTGCTGCCCGGTGAATGGCGCCGTCTACACCACCACCGCCAAGCAGACTACTGTTCGCCGCATTGACGATGCAGTCCACATCTAACTTGGTGATGTCTCCGATGTCAAAATTAATTTTGTTTTTCCATGTCATATTCATCCGCTCCTTTAATCAACATATATTTATCAAATGTCACTAGCACTTTTAATAGATTCCCCGGCAACCGATCCCGACATTCCACCCGTAGCCACTCTCTATTTCCAGACACACTTCTTCGGATTCCACTTTTTCTCAAACACCTGCGCTCCTATAATCGCCTGATATGGTTCCAATAAAAACACCTCGATTCCAATTAATATCTCTGAAAATAATTCTGGTTCCACATCTATTTTCCGCTTAAACGCCCTCCACTTTTTCTGCATTCCTTCATCCGATGCAAATTGCATTACTTTTTGAAACTGCTCTACAGTAAAACAATGTTCTCGATTCTCAAATGTTGAAGTTAGTGCCTCACATAATATCTTTCCAACAAACGAAAATCTTCGTGACAAGTAGTAGATATCATAATAATCTTTCATCCTACTTGAGAACTCCATTAAAAATAATATTGCATCTAGTTTTTCAGCCACTGTTGTCTCAAGCGAATAAGTATTTATAGTAGGTGAATAGGAATCATCCAGTTGTGTAGGGATTTTTCTCTTCTCTTGCTTAGGTACAATTACATCCCCCACCCCAAAATCAATATTAATTGGCGTTTTCGTATTTTTTATCCTTGCTACCATTGCAACTCCAATACCAGCATATTTCTTTTCAATTGCAATCGGCTTCACATCTTTTATCTCAAAATTCACAAATTCGTTTCCCGTCTCTGTTTCTATGATTTCTTCTACCATATTTCTTATATTATCAGAATTATTTGAAATTCGTTGCAATAGAAAATCCACATCAACTGTAACACGACTTTCAAATTCTGTCAGTGAATATACAAACAATCCACCTTTTAACACTAGATTTTCCGCATAGCTTGACCTTTCTACCCTTCTTAAAAACTCTTCTTGACAAAAAAGTTGCAAACATAATTGGTAACTTCTCCCTGTTTGTTTTGCTTTATTCTTTAATCTTGCCAAGACAGACGCCGCAACATCACCCATTCAACATCACCCCCATCAACTCGTTTACTTTGTTGTAAACACGCATCTCTTTCGCATATTGAGACAAATTCCTCAGATTCTTCTTTTCATCAGCAACATAACCATGTACAGCTTTGTTAAACATCTCACTGTCCATCTTGTTCTTGTATTTAAAACAGTCACATATTGTCCGTTCCCGATCATATACTGGAAGTTTTACTCCATTGAACACTGCCTCTGTTTTTCCCAATGACAACTTGTCATCTTGAACGAAATACACTCTGTAAGGAAAATTCTCAATCCTGAGTTTTGCACGTGCTATATTTCTTGGTACAGCAAGTGTCCATGCCAACGGTGTATGATCATTATATCCATAGTAAAACAACGCCGACTCCATGCACACAATTCCCTCTTCTAGAAATGCTGCAATCATCTTCTCTTCTGATAGTTCCAGATAATTAGCAAGTTGATAATATCCATGGCGAATCCGTTCAAGCTGCCCCTCTTTACACATTCGCACTATTTCATAATTCTGAATTCCTGCATCATTGAGTTCGGTTGTTTTTACAATCCCGCCACTCTGCTCAATGATATTTTTAGCAATGTCAAGTTTTTTCACATAATCACAACCCTTCACACTAAAATATACAATCCATTACACTTTTAGTATACATGAAGTTTTGCAACAAATCAACAACAAATATTCTTTTTTGTTTTTCAAAAATAGCAAAAGAGACGCCTCCTGCGCCTCTCGCCTTGCATCCTTATTTTGTCACTCCCAGTTCTTCCACACCTCCGGCTTCACCCCCACCGTCGCCTGCTTGCCATTTCGCACCACCGGCGTTTTCAGAATCTGTGGATTCTCCAAGATTTTCTCCTCTCGGTCCTCACTGGCAAGGTACTTAATAAGCATCACAGTGTCCTGATCTTTTGCCTTTTCGTCAATCAAGTTGTCGATGCCACCCACCGCCTGCGCCACACTCCGCAGCTCGCCTTTGCTAAAGCCCTTCGTCGGCAAGTCGATCATCTGAAACTTCACACCGCGCTCCTTGAAATAGCGTTGTGCCTTTTTTGTGTCAAAGCATTTGCTTTTTCCAAATATTTGAATGTTCATAGTCTCATCCTTCCTTACGAAAACAACCCCAACAGCTCCTCCCGACTCAAGCTCGCCACCGACACGCCCTCCGCCGAAATCACCTTGTCTGCCAGGTCCTGTTTCATTTCCTGTAATTTCAATATCCGCTCCTCGATGGTCCCGCGGGCAATCAACCGTATCACCGTCACAGAATTCTCCTGTCCGATGCGGTGGGTACGGTCCGTGGCTTGGTTCTGGGCCGCCACGTTCCACCATGGATCATAGTGAATGACGATGTCTGCCGCCGTGAGATTGAGACCAGTCCCTCCTGCTTTCAGGGAAATCAAAAACACATCTGCCTCACCATTTTGGAATCGCTCCACCAGTTCTCGACGCTTCCGCTTGCTGGTACTTCCCGTCAACATAAAATACGAAATCCCATCGGCTTTCAACCGCTTTTTCAACACATCAAGCATGGAGGTAAACTGAGAAAATAGTAGCACCTTATGTCCACCTTCCACCGCACTGTGAAGAAGTTCCATACAGGTTTCCAGCTTCGCAGAATCGCCCTTGTAATTGTCATACAATAGTGCTGGATCACAACAGATCTGGCGCAACTTTGTAAGCTCCGCAAGAATCTGCAACTTATTTTCCTGATACTCTTTTCCCGATTTCGTCTGTAAGTTGGTAACGATATTTTTCTCCGTTGCCTGGTATAGCTTCTCCTGCTCCTTCCCAAGCTTCGCGTACTTCACTTCCTCCACCTTGTCCGGCAGTTCTTTCAGCACTTCCTTCTTCAAACGACGAAGGAGAAATGGTGCGATCATGCGGTGCAACTGTTCCAATGCATGGCTACTGTCACCATCGCCGCCTTCCACGATGGAAGTCTCAAAGGTATCCTTAAAACTCTTATAACTGTACAGATACCCCGGCATAAGGTATTCAAATATACTCCACAATTCACTGAGACGATTTTCAATCGGCGTTCCCGTCAGAGCAAATCGCACCCGGCTATCAATGGCTTTAACTGCCTTTGAGGCTTGGGTATTGTGATTTTTAATGTACTGCGCCTCGTCGATGATCTGGCATCCAAAGGATTTGTCCAGATAGAACTCGATGTCGCGGCGCAAAAGATCGTAGGACGTCACCACCACATCATAATTTTGGTAGTTCTGAAGCAATTCTTTTCTCTCTGCTGCCGTCCCAGCCATAAGGCAAACCTTCATCTCTGGCGCAAATTTTTGAAACTCCGCTTCCCAGTTGTACACGAGAGATGCCGGCGTCACCACCAGATGTGTCGTTTCCTTAGCCGAAGAAAGATACGTAATCATCTGCAACGTTTTTCCCAGTCCCATATCATCCGCAAGGATTCCACCAAATCCAAGTTCCGCCAGTGCTGAGGCCCATTGATATCCCTCTTTCTGATAGCCACGCAGGTCTGCATGTATTGCCCTTGGCATCTCGTATTCACGCCTTTTCACTTCATCAAACCGATTCAAAAGTTGACAAAAACTTGCATCTCGCTCCACCCGAATTCGGTCTGCATTGTCCTGCATCAACGCCTCCAGATACATGGCACGGTATAATTCGACACCTGTAGAACCTCTTTGTAGCTGCGCCTTCGTCAGATGCAATGCGTCCTGTATCTCCGCCAGTGAGCGAATCCCCCCCTCCTGCAGATTGAGAAGTTCGCCATTTTTCAAACGATAATATCGCTTCTTTCGACGGTACGCCGCCAGTATGTCATGCAATTCATTTTGGGACATTCCCTCCACATCCCAAGTAACATTGAGAAGGTCGCCGCGAATGGAAAGCCCTGTAGTCACTTGCATCGGCCTAGCAATGCGGATTTTCTTCATATTTTCTGACAAATATACATCTGCCACGGACTCCAACTGCGCCAAACCACGCTCCACCAACTCCGCCAGACGTTCATCGTCTTCCCGCAACTCGTACCCATGATGCATCCGTG
>JAZNJZ010000104.1:0-1939 GCA_045578325.1 Eubacterium sp. | reverse complement strand
AAGAATGAACTTTAAGTTATCTTCAGTTCTTCAAGAACTTCATTCTCTTTGACTTTCAGATGGTTAAAATGAAGTTCCGTGCTGAAGTTCTGTTTTTCCCTCAATGAGTGACGTTTTTGTTTGAAATCGTCCCTCATTGAGCAATTTTTCTAGTAGTTGAATCCGAATTGCCACAATGGAATGGTTATGCCATGTCCGAATTCGATGTCATCTTTCACGATGAATCCGTGCGAAACGTTTTCTATCTGTTTCTTGCCTTTCTTCCGTCCACCAATTTCAAAGGTGTATTCCCGGATGACAAAATCAGATTCTTTGGAAGAAATGATATCGTTCATGACTCGCATCTGATTGTAGAAAAATGTTTCTCGCAAGTTTCCGATGTCTGGCTTGCCATTGGAAAGTATCCACATCAGACTTGGATTGTCTATATATACCTTTTCTACCTTGCCCAATCCTCTCAGTCCGCCAGTGTTGTCCCTAAGCTGTCCAATCATACCTGCTTTTTCCAAATATATCAGATAGTCGGGGATGTTGTTTTTACTGGCACTGATTTCGGTTGCAAGATTCTCTATACTTGGTTTGTAGGGAGCCAGTCCGGAGATGATGGAAAGCATTCGTTTCAGCTTTCTGGCGGTAGAAGCTTTCATGTCTGCATATTGAGGAATGTCCACTTCACCCGTCTGTGATACAACCTGTTCTATTCTTTGCTCAAACCCGCTCTCATTGGAAAACGGATAATAGCCTTTCCATAGATACTCCCTGAATAGGGGAAGCGGATGGTCTACTTCCGGTAAGTTGACTTTATGTGCTAGAATATCTTCCAGTGAATAAACGGGTGCTTTGATTTGATGTTCCATTTCCAGATATTCGCGGAAAGAAAGTCCTTGCATGGAGTACATCAATGCCCGTCGGCTCAAGTCGGCTTCTCCTTTTTGGATGTCCAGTATAGAAGAGCCGGTAAAAACAATATGCAAGTCAGGGTAAACGTCATAAATCTGTTTAAGTTCCCTGGACCAGTTTTTGTATTTATGTACTTCATCAATATAGAGATGTGTGCCTCCTTCCTTGACAAAATCATCTGCCAATCCGGTAAGTGTATGGGTTGTGAAGTACATGTTGTCAGCAGCTACATACAGGTGATACCCTTCTTCCTGATGTTTCAGGATTCGTTGGAGAATCATGGTTGATTTTCCTATTCCGCGAGGGCCGGTAATGCCAATCAGTCGGCTTTCCCAATCTATTTGATGGTACTTGTATCGAGTGAACAGAAAAGGAGTTCTGTTCAGCATTCCTTTCATATAGGCAAAAAGTGAATCGTCTATCATGGTCGCATCTTTGTTTGATTTTGTACAAAGATATAAAAAATCCCTCAATGAGGGATGATTTTTGCTAAAAAGTTCCCTCAATGAGGGATTTTTTTGCTAAAATTGAGTTAGACAGCTTGTAGAAGTCGAAGAATGATAATTTGTGTAAGTACTCTCGCATTATCATGAGAGTACTCTCATCAACCATCGAGACTACTAGTACAACCTCATGAGACTACTCACATTATTCATCGCTTATACGGAATCGGTAGACGCTTGCGGGTTCATCGGTCAACGCTTGCGGGAGAAGAAGCTTGCACTTGCGGGTGTATCGGCCTGCGCTTGCGGGAGTGTGAGGCGATGCTTCCGTATGTGTTTTGGAAGGATTATAGATGTGTTGGCGAAACCTTCTAAATCTTCCGGCGAAACCTTCTAAAGGTTATTGGAAAATGTAAAAACTCCCAGTTGGTGAAAAGCCTTTTGGGAGTTTTTTTGTTGTGAATGGTGAAGGGTGTGAAGGGTGATTTTGAAACTATTTTAATTCACGTTATTTGTAATCAGCAAATAAACAATTCTTCTAAATATAAATAGCAATGTTCTGTTATAGCAAAAAGAGACCAAGCACTCTGAGCATA
>JAZNJZ010000103.1:0-2700 GCA_045578325.1 Eubacterium sp. | reverse complement strand
CTTGTTTTTCTGCTTAACATCTGTTACTATATCCATGGCGATTGAGTCCTTTCGTTAGGGTTGGGTGTGGTAACTTTATTCTAACGAACTCAATCGCCTTTTTCTATTCATTTAGTCTCACATCAATTGTAACGCTACACTTGGCGAGGGGCGCAAATCTGCCGGCATCTTGACCGGGACGCATTTTTGGCGTATACTGTAGAAAAAGGGGGTTAAAATATGCGCATTGCTTTTGACCAGCTGGATGGCCGCAGCGGACATGTCGTGGGACGGGAGTTGCTGGCGCGGCTTTGTGGCGAACCCATGCCGGAAATTGCCGTAACGGAATTTGGAAAGCCTTATTTTCCCCACAGCCCGCTGCATTTTTCCATAACCCACACAAAAAAGCACGCCTTTTGCTGCATCAGCGACCAAAACATCGGCATTGACGCTGAGGAGATGGATCGCTATGTTTCCCCTGCACTGGCAAACCACATCCTGTCCGAAAGCGAAAAGCGCCGCTATGACGCATATCAAGACAAAAAAGCCGCCCTGTTGCGCCTTTGGGTGCTGAAGGAAGCCTACGCAAAGCTTCTGGGCAAGGGGTTGGGGGATTACCTCTACCGCACCGATTTTGACCCCGATGACCCGCGGATCCTCATCATCGACGGCTGCTATGTGGCCATTTTGACTTCGCTGTAAAGTAATTTTTGATTCCAAGAAAAATGGGCGGCTGATTGCCGCCCTTTATTATTCCAACGTGCCGTTTGCCAAAGACGCTACCAGCGCGTACATTTCCTTTTCCGAACGGACATTGTGCGCCCGGTTCAAAACGTCCTGTTTTTGCTGCTCGGACAAGTGGGCATAGCGGTTCATGGCTGCCGTATTGCCGGGCAGCGCTAGCCCAAAACCAATGGGAACTTTATAAAAATCCATACGTTTTCTCCTTTTCAAATAGCCCCCTCCCTTGGAAGAAGGTGGCACCGCAAGTGGCTGATATCAAGCAGGGAACAAAAGAATTTTGTGTTTTTCTGCGGTTTTTATGCGTTTTTGCAGGTAAACGGCAGGATTTGGCACACCTCAACCGCAATCCTTAAGTTGACATGGATGAAATGTCGAAAAAGTAGACTTTTAATTTTTCTTTCCTTTTCGACAAATTCTGATTTTTTGGGGGGACGCAAGTGTCTGTTGGCAGCTAAATAATCGGCAACTGCTGCAACAAGATATACATTCGAAAGGGCTGTAACTAATTAGAACTTGTCAACATACGAATCAAGAATGAAAGATGGACATTGGTGAGCGGCTTTCTTAAGAAATTGTGCAACTATTTGTCCTATGGGACAAGATACTGACTGGTCATCAGAAACAATACTCACATTATAGATGTTGGTAGTGGTTAACGGCAGAGTTGAAAAAATGGCAGAGAGATCTTTATGTATTAGCTGTATATAGCTTGACCATAGCTCCTGTTGTACTTCTTGACATAGTTTGTAATACTCTTTTGTCACAGAAAGCGCATCAATCCTTTGGTTCATTTCAACCTTATCTTTAAGCCACTTTTTGAGTTGTGCGTTCAACTTGTGGTTTGGCGTATCTAATTCCAATATCGCTTGAGGATCAATTTGGTAGCTACCTGTTTCGCTTAGTACATCGTAAACATATCTGGTAATCGCAATTGCTTTATGGGTCGTATAATGACGCAATTCTTCACCAAGGCGATATATAATATGCTTTTGGCGATACTTATTTTGCAGTTTCTCAAATATTTCTCTGCATAAGTGATTGTGGTAGCATTTCCATGTATAGCAGGAGTTCAAAAAGTTTGAGAAGCAAGCATTTATGTCCACAAAATCCAATTGCCCATTAGCGGCAATGTTATCTATAGCGTTAAATATTGCTTCGTAATTGTATGCCATTACCGCAATATAATCCATTTCGTTAGACATACTCGAAATCCTAGCGGTTGCTTCTTTGATGTCCGCAAAAATATTCTCATGAAATGGTGCGCCCAATCTATCTGAACTGATTGAAAAATCTATACTGTAAAATATCATTTTCTATTTTCACCCACGTCGCTAAAATACTGCTGCATAATGTGACACATAGTAATTACAGCCTTTACGCCGAACAGTTCTCTAGCCAGTTGTTCCCGCTGCTGTGGCGTAAGTTCATCAATAGATTTGGCCGCTTGCAAAACATCCTGTTTTGCTTTGTCGTACTTCCTTTTAGACTCATTTTCTAATAGATGATTCATCAAACCCCTCCTTATGTGCCTATTATACAGCGATATCTGCGCCATACAATCAAGTAAAAGTATAATTAACGTATACTTTTTGCTTATTGTTCCTCGGAATGCTTTCTAGTATTCCAACGTTTGCTACCGGCGCACTTTGGACAACCATGCCCTAATACAAATCGATCGCTTATCTTAATTGACCATTCATGATTGCAAACGGAACATTTCCACCACACTCTTTTGCTGGAAATAGGAGTAAACTCGGTAGGTTGTAATCCTTCGTTTCTATCAATATTCCACTCCTGGGAAATACTTGGGTTGACAGTACATAGATCGTTAATGCCTACACATAATTGCCTATTCGTGCAAATTGGACATTTACAGACCTTGCTTGTTTTATGACTAATCAAGTATTTGTATGCGTGCCCATTGGAGCATATCCACCATACACGCTTGTTTGAAAACTCCATCACATCAGATGGGGT
>JAZNJZ010000102.1:0-15531 GCA_045578325.1 Eubacterium sp. | reverse complement strand
TTCTGGTGGCGCATGCCATAGCGAACTATGTTCGCATCATGATGAGTCTGCGTATGCAGACGAAGAATCGCGTTGCTTATTGTGACAACCGTCGTGCTTGCTCGTAAGGGATGAAGCTTTTTTTATTCTATAGGACGCAGTCCGTCATGATGAGCTTGCGAAGCAAGCGAAGAATACGCACGACTTCAAATCATTCGATTAAAATACTCTTGCGATACTTGCAATTGCTTCTTCAAAATCTCTTTCCACATATGACCATGTATTTCTCCCGATCCTTTCGAAATCTTCGTCCGTTTCAGTTTGCCATCCTCATCAAGCTTACGATAAAAATAGTGATCTGTATCCTTGTACAACTCCCAACCATCTCTATCACAAAACCGCTTTAGTTCTTTTCATTTTGGCACGTTATCGCCTCTCCTATCTTCTCCGGGTCATCCATAATCAGTGCTTTAAATATATATGGAATGTGTGCTTTTCTATTTTCACTACGAGAATACATCTCATATTCATTGTAGTATTCCAACGAATATTCCAAGATAGACTGAGCCACAAGCATCCGTGCTTCTTGTTCATTTTTTGCATTCTCAATAATATCAATTTCATTTAAAGAAAGCGTGACACTTCCATCTTCTTCCTCATATCTTGTAGCAGTAAACTGGTACGCATTCAATAATTCGCCCATGATTTCCAAATTCGAAAACCACATCTTATCTCTCGTTCGTTTTATAAATTTAGGTTTTTTATGAATAACATCATCGCAAGCAGTACTCCATTCTTTTCTAATATCTGTTGCTTTTTCCATCAGCATCTCTATCACTCCTTTCCTATCTGTATCATAACAAAAAGTGTACACTGTGTCAACAATGTACACTTTTATTATATCCATTTTTATATCATGAATATTACTTCCTTCTCACAAATTCCATCACAACCCAGTCCTCTTTCGCCTCATACTCCGTACCACAACTTGGACAATATTTATTGTGAGTCGCATCAAAGCTAGCTGCACAACTCTTGCAGCATACCTTTCTTATGGAAAATCCCAAATCCGTCTTACAGGATAATGGTCTCTGAATTACAATATCAAATTCTTCATTTTGTTTTACCACCTGACTCGGCGACGTCATTCGTATTACATTCAAGAACACACGCAATTTCAGATACAAATTTTCATTTACTACATTGCTTGCCACAAACTGATAGGCACCTCGCGAAGTAACTTCAATGACATTGCGATTTCTCACATTGTTTTGGGTTCCATTGTAAATCGTCAAATTACTCCAATCATCGGTAAACAACATTGTTTTTACCATATTATTTAACTGTGTATCAAACACTTCCTCCGAAAACAAAGGATCGTATTTACGCACTGTATTCTTTAGATTATTCTTTGAATTACCAACAGACGCCAGCATCGGGGTAATACATATGGCTTCAAAAATAACACGTATTGCCAAAAATATTGGAAACGCCATCAATCCTGAAATTGCTCCAAAAATCAAACTTGGAATAATCGCCAAAGCAACTGCTATGAGTGTCACTCCCACTATTTCTTGCACTAGCACAACAATGACGATCAACGCAAACAACGCAGACAATATTCCCCATATTATCGACGGTAATAATTTACCCGTTTTCACATCATTTTTAACACTAACATTTACACTATCGGGCAAAAAATAAAATCCCGATACGGTAGGATACAAATCATCCATTTCATATCTCGTATTGCAATATGGGCAACCATCCAACAATTCTCGAATCGTAGAGATTGCACCACAGTTAGAACATACATATGTATCTGTTTCATCCACGGACTCATGATTTAATTCCGTTATACTAACATATCCAATCTCCCCATCATCGCCTTTATATATCGTTTTACCTTGACTATTTATGACTTTTGTCTTGCGTTGCAAAACCTTATTTGCAACGGTATTGGTATACTTTACATCTTGGGTTGTCACCCCTGATACATTATTACTATATTCCGCCCCCGCGAGACTTCCTCTTTTTTGTATGTCATACTGCAACTTTACGCCCAATGCTCGTAGACGCTTCAACTGCAACTCCAAAAAGTACTTTGTATCTTGATTCCCGGATGGAATGGTTTTTGCTCCATCTTCATCAAAATAATCCTTATACTCCTCCATAAATTTATCATACAAATTAGCCTTTTGTTCCCATTGGGAAGTGCTGGTATCTGTCATTCCCAAAGCACTCCGTAGGATACTTCCCTGATTTTCCCCATTCATCTGCTCCATATATAATACTCCTTACCTTTATCGTATGCTTATTTTTCTACCCCTTACCATACGGATCCAACCCTTTTAATAACGGCTTGACAACCAGCGTTGCTACTATACATTTTATTACATCGAATAAAAGAAATGGTACACACCCTGTCATAAAAGCCGCTTCCACCGAAAGTCCTGTCACAATCACCATCCAGCCGATGGCCATCAGGTATGTCATTGGAATACCGATTAGAATTGTAACAAATAAATATCTTTTGACGCTATATTTCTTCCCCTTACAGAGAGCAATCAATAATACCGCCACAAAAAATCCAACAAAGAATCCCCCCGTTGGCCCTACCAAATAATTCAATCCGCCGCGTCCACCATTTCCCACTGGAACACCAACTGCACACAGCAGAATATAAAGAAAAATTGCTGCTGTTGCCTCTCCTGGAGAAAGCAACAGCGCAATTAGATTTACCGCTAATGTTTGTAGGCTGATTCCTGCCACAGCAAAGGGCACTGGAATCACAATGTAAGACGCTACGATAAGAAACGCTGTCATTAATGTCACGTTTGTTATCCTGCGTGTTCGCCTCGAAATATTCATATCACTTAAAACAATCCTGTAATTTTTCCGTCTTCCACATTGATACCTTCTGCTGCTGGCACTTTAGGAAGTCCTGGCATCGTCATTACCGTTCCTGTAATGGCTACTACAAATCCTGCTCCTGCGGATACATAAACCTCACGAATATGAATGGTGAAGTTCTCTGGTCTTCCTAGAAGAGTCGGATCATCGGACAAGGAATACTGGTTCTTCGCCATACATACTGGCATATTTCCAAATCCAAGGGCCTCTAAGCGATCCAACTGTGCCTCAACTGCTTTATCATATACAACTTCTTTGGCACCATAAATTTCCTTTGCCACAGTGGCAATCTTATCACGAAGAGAAAGAGAATCCTCATACAAACACTCGAAGTTTGTCTCTTTTGTCTCAATGGTCTCAATTACTTTCTGTGCCAACTCGATTCCGCCGTCGCCACCTTTTTCCCATACTTGAGACAACGCAAACTCACAGCCTCTTTCCTCACAGAACTCTTTTACATAAGCAAGCTCTGCTTCCGTATCTGTGATAAACTGGTTCAATGTAACCACACATGGAACCTTGTATTTTGCCACATTTTCAATGTGTTTTTCCAGATTAACAATACCTTTCTTCAATGCCTCCAGATTTTCCTCGGCAAGGTCTGCTTTCGCTACACCACCATTGTATTTCAATGCACGAACGGTCGCAACAAGAACTACTGCATCTGGTTTGAATCCGCCCATACGACACTTGATATCAAAGAATTTCTCTGCACCAAGATCTGCACCAAATCCAGCCTCCGTAATGGTATAGTCCGCCAACTTCAATGCTGTCTTGGTTCCGCGCATACTATTACAACCATGGGCGATATTGGCAAATGGTCCACCATGAACAATGGCTGGTGTATGCTCCAATGTCTGAATCAAGTTTGGTTTCAATGCCTCTTTCAAAAGTGCTGCCATAGCACCTACTGCATTTAACTCTTTTGCAGTCACCGGCTCACCGTCATAGTTGTAAGCAACAATGATTCTGCCAAGACGTTCTTTCAGATCTTCCATATTCTCTGCCAGGCAAAGAATCGCCATAATCTCAGACGCTACCGTAATAATAAAGTGGTCCTCTCTTGTCACACCATCTACTTTACGCCCCAGACCAACTGTAATATTTCTCAATACACGGTCATTCATATCCACACAACGTTTCCATACGATCTGCTTTGTATCGATACGCAACGCATTTCCCTGATGAATATGGTTGTCGAGCATTGCTGCCAACAGGTTGTTCGCAGAAGTAATGGCATGAAAATCTCCTGTGAAATGAAGGTTCAGCTCATCCATTGGTACTACCTGCGCATATCCACCACCGGCTGCTCCACCTTTAATACCAAAGCATGGTCCCAAAGAAGGCTCGCGCAACGCAATGATTGATTTCTTACCAAGCTTAAACATTGCCTGACCAAGACCTACAGTAGTAGTTGTCTTTCCTTCTCCCGCTGGGGTTGGATTGATTGCTGTAACCAATACAAGCTTACCATCTTTGCGGTCTTTTACTTTTTCCCACAAATCATCGGTGAGCTTTGCTTTATATTTTCCATAGAGATCCAAATCCTCTTCGGAAATGTCCAATTTTTTTGCAACTTCTTTAATTGGTTGTAATTCTGCCTCAAGAGCAATCTCAATATCTGTCTTCATGCCAAATACTCTCCTTCTTTATATGTATATTTATTTTTTCATACAATCACATCAATCTTAGTATATCAATTTTAGCATACTTTTTCAATTCATTTTCACGCCATATGCAGTTTTTCTTTTAAAATATAATCCACATATTTTTGTGCAATATCAATCTCCGGAGCACACTGGTATAACATCCTCGCTCCTACCACATCTTCAATCTCATTAAAGATCATATTTCCATCTTGGTCAAAAATAAAATCAATGCCCACCATACCAAAGGAAAACTTCTCTATAATTTTCTTTACTGCTTCCCTTTGTTCATCCGTCAAGAAACATCGTTGAACGGTACCACCTCGGGAAAAATTTGCTCGAAAATCTTCCCGCGAGCTTCGCAGAACTGCAGCCACGATTTCCTTTCCAATGACATACACCCGCATGTCTTGACTTTCCTGACCAGAACGAATCATCGGCTGTAACACCACATCTGACACACCGATCCCATCTAAAATCCGATCTCGTTCTTTCTCTACGGAAAACACTTGCTTCCCACCATGGCCACTTATTGCTTTCACCACAAAATCCTCAGCTTCGCAAATTGCCTGCTGTTCCATCGTCGCAAATGTAGAAAAAGAAAACTGTTGCAAAAACCATGCTCGGACTTCTTCCTGTTGCATCTTAAGAATTGTTGAAAGTTCCTTACAAGATAAAGAAAGACTTGGCACCGAGAAAATAGTATCTCTCAAGTATTCCAGCGTCTTTCCTTTATCATTACATATTTTACTGACTTGGGAAGAATTGAACACTGGTATCGCCTTGCTTTCAAAAAAAGCATTGATTTCTGGACAAATGGTCCGCACAAGCACAAATTCCGGATTTTCTCCGGCAACAATCCGGCCTTTCACATCTGTATCCAGCACCGCTCGTGCCTCTAGTCCGTAGGGTTGGCACAATTTTTCATACATTCGAACATAATCCGAATTGCGTACAAGCCCCTCATGGTCATATACCAACCACATACACTTCGACATCGAAATTCTTTCCTCCCATTGACAATTATCCAACTTTTTCGCAAATATAATCCATGATATGATCCGCTGTATTTACGCCCGTACAATCATACAAATTTTTAAAATGAGCATTGGAATTTACTTCGCATACGCAGAATCCTTTTTTCGTAAACAAAAGGTCCACTCCCGCAAAGTCACATCCCACCGCACGGCACGCCCGAATCGCAAGTTCACAAGTCTTCTCATCTGGGTCATAATCCTCTTTGCTACCACCATAAGTAATGTTCGCACGGAAATCTTTATCAGAAAAACGTCGCATGGCCGCAACAACTTTGTCCCCCACTACCTGAACACGTACGTCTTGTCCACAGCTGGTAGCAACATACTTCTGAAAGAGAAATGGTGTCTTTTCCAGATCTTTTACAATCTTAACCAATTTCTTATGATTGTCTGCTTTGTATACCTGCTCTCCAAAGGAACCAAAAGCTTCCTTCACAATCACTGGAAATCCAAGAGCCTTTTCAATGGGCTCCAAAAAATCCAACTGGGGATATCCAATATTTTCGTAAGTCATCGGTGCCGATATGGTTCTCGGAATCGGAATTCGATGCTTCAAAAGTGCGGTATAGGTTTTTCGTTTATCATCGCAAATTTCAATGGCTTTGCTGCTATTGAACACCGGTATCCCTTCTAATTCCAAATATCTGGCAAGAATCACGTCCTTGTCCCAGAAAAGTACAAAATCCGGCTTCTTCATCTCTTTGTCGATTTCAAACATCCCCGTATATAATTCTGCATTGGACTTCACTTCCAGATACACCTTATTTCGAATTGCCGCTGTAGAAAACATTCGCGTCAGTTCCGAAAATTTATTGGTATACAAAAATCCATTTACTACAATCCAACCTTTCATATTCCTTTGCTCCTTTCTGTGTGTTTACCCACTCAACAAATCATTCGCTTTCTAAATAATTTTCAAACTGCTCCATGGTCATTAATATGGTTCTTGGCTTCGTTCCTTCTTCTGGTCCCACCACGCCAGCGTCACAAAGCTGATCCATAATACGCGCTGCACGATTGAACCCAATTCGAAATGCTCGTTGTAGCATTCCGATGGACGCCTTATCCTTTTCAATGATAAACCGAGCCACCTCTACAAAAAGCTCATCCTGCTCCGCTCCCGTAGCAACTCCACCAGTGGCTCCTGCCTTTGTTCCTACCGGATTAGACTCAATATGCTTCGTCACTTCCTCATCATAAGATGGACCTGTCTGCTGCTCTTTCAAAAAGGCAACGACGCCATCTCTCTCTTCATCCGAAACAAACGCTCCCTGAACACGCACCGGTTTTGGATAATCCTGTGGTGCAAAAAGCATGTCTCCGTTACCCAACAACTTTTCTGCACCTGCACCGTCAATAATTGTTCGAGAATCAATGGCTGACGATACCGACAACGCAATTCGAGATGGAATATTTGCTTTGATCAAGCCTGTAATAACGTTTACTGACGGACGCTGAGTCGCCAGTACAAGATGAATACCAGCGGCACGTGCCAACTGAGCCAGACGACAAACCGCATCTTCCACTTCTCCTGGTGCCACCATCATCAAATCCGCAAACTCATCCACAATAATAACAATCTGACACATCTTCTCATATGTGTTATCTTCATTGTGTTTCAAGCCTGCAATTTTTTTATTGTATGTCTTTATATCACGAACTCCCAGCTCCGCAAACTTGTTATAACGGACTGTCATTTCCTGTACTGCCCAGTTCAGAGCCGCCGAAGCTTTCTTCGGATCCGTCACCACCGGAATCATCAGATGTGGAATATCCGCATAAGCAGTCAACTCCACCATCTTGGGATCCACCATAATAAACTTCACTTCATTGGGATTCGCTTTATAAAGAATACTCATAATCAGTGTATTGATACATACGGATTTACCCGATCCCGTTGCTCCCGCAACAAGCATATGTGGCATTTTTGCAATATCCGTAACAATGGTTTTTCCACTGATATCTTTTCCCACTGCAAAGGTAACCTTGGACTTTGCGCTTTGGAACTCTTTGCTCTCCAGAAGTTCACGCAATGTCACCATATTTCGTTTTTCATTTGGAACTTCGATTCCAACTGCCGCTTTCCCCGGAATCGGAGCCTCGATTCTTATATCTGACGCCGCAAGACTAAGCTTAATGTCATCTGCAAGTCTTGTAATACTACTTACCTTCACACCCTGCTCTGGCACAAGCTCATAACGTGTAACACTTGGTCCACAACTTACGTCTCCCATTTTAACTTTTACACCAAAACTCTCCAGTGTCTCCTGAAGTTTTGTAGCTGTATTAATGAGATCCGAATCGCTAACCTTTGTCCCACCTTTTGGCTGAGACAATAAATCCAGCGTTGGATATACATAACTGTCTTCATCGGCAGCCGGCTTTTTCATCTCATTTTCAATGGCTTTTACTTCTTTTCCCAGTTCTGCCTCATCTGTATGTTTCTTCACTGTGCGCGTTCTGCGAACTTTCGTCGGCTCCTCCGCTGGTGCATCTAACTTAGCATCCGCATCCACCACAGTCTCGCCAACACCAAATTTATTTTCCAATTCTTCCTTATAAATTGGTGGTTCTTGAGAAATCGTCGCATCGTTGCGAATAATTGAAATCTGAGGTGTTTCTGTTTCTTTGGTTTCGCGTCTTGGCTTCTCGGATTGCTCCTCTTCTTTTTCAAAGGTATGTACACTCATCTTACGGGAACGTCGTGGCTGCTTTGGCTGCTCCGGATATTCCTCATATTTAATGTATTCCTTGCGCTTATTGGCAGACTCTGTATACAAGTCCCGAATCGCCGCAAACAAAAGCTTTCTTGTCAGCAACATCACAAAGAGTAACGTCAATCCCAAAATTAAAATAAGAGAACCAACTCGTCCCACAGCAAGAGTCAGTAAATTTGCTAAGATTCCACCAAAAAAACCACCGCCAATTCGCTGACTGCTGCATAATTTAAATGTGTCAAACAAGCCATCTGATTTGCTATTAATCACCCACTGGAAAACACCACACAGGCACCAAAACAGACAACCACAATATATAATTTTTCGTTTCAACTCTCGATTGTCCGGATTCGATATAAACAATCCGGCTGCAATCGGAAAGCCAATTGGAAAAATGTAAGCAACCGCGCCAAAAAGACCAAACAATAACCCACTGATCAGTTTCCCACCGGCACCGCACAAGTCAAAGAGACTGAGCAATGCCAAAATGGAAAAAATGATAATAGCAAGTAAGATAATCTCCTTTGTAAGAGCAGAAGAATCCTGTGTCTTTTTTACCGGTTTCTTTCTTTTCTTTGCCATTTCTTACTCAAACCTTTCCCTCTAATCTATCATTTGTTTTATATGACGAAGAGCATCTGCAATGTTTCCAACCTCATTCACAAGGCCTTCTTTCACCGCCTCTTCTCCCACAAGCACGGTTCCTAAATCTTTTGACATCATACCTGTATTCATCATCAGCTCTTCTAAACGTTCCTTTTTCGCCTCACAGTTTCGCGCAATAAAATCAATGATTCGATCCTGAATCTGCTGAAACTGGCCATAAGTCTGTGGCGCTCCAATCACCATTCCGCTCATTCGCACCGGATGAATAATCATGGTTGCACTTGGCACGATAAAAGAATAATCCGTTGCGGTAGCTAATGGAACACCAATGGAATGACTATCCCCGATGATCAATGACACCGTAGGCTTGTTCAAACCTGCAATCATTTCTGCAAGGGCAAGACCACAGGACACATCACCACCTATGGTATTGATCAGAAATAGAATTCCTTTTACCTCTTCATCTTCCTCAACTCCTACTAACAGCGGAAGAAGATGCTCATATTTCGTAGATTTTGTATTTTCCGAGACACACTCATGCCCCTCGATTTCTCCAATAATTGATAACAACTGGATTTCTCCCAGCTGACATTTTCCATATTCATTAATCGCATTTGCATTCATTGTCGTCACACACCTTTTTTCTTTTTAGTGTGACACATTTCCCGCACATTATACGCAAAATGGATAAGGCGAGCCCCAGTTTGAAGCCCGCTTTATCATTTTTCTTGTTTTTAAAAATATTTACTCATTTCCTTCGAGGTCTTTCATGCTGAAAGAAATTCTTCCCATCTTGTCTTTACCAAGGCAAATAACTTTAACCTTGTCACCAAGAGTAAGCTCGTCCTCCACATGATTGATTCTTCTCTTACAGATGTTAGAGATGTGAACCATACCTTCTTTACCTGGAGCAAACTCGATGAATGCACCAAAGTCTTTGATGCTCACTACAGTTCCCTCTAAAATCTGACCTTTTTCAAAGTCTGTTACAATGATTTCAATCAAGCGAAGCGCCTCATCCATCATTGCTTTATCTGTACCACATACGGATACTGCTCCGTCGTCCGTAATATCAATCTTAACGCCAGTACGCTCAATCAATGCATTGATTGTCTTACCACGCTGTCCTACTACCTCACCAATCTTCGCAGGGTCAATCATAATCTGCTTAATCTTTGGTGCGTAAGCATTTACTTCTTTACGTGGCTCAGCGATTGCTTTCAACATAACTTCATCCAAGATGTAAGTTCTTGCTTCTTTTGTTCTGCGGATTGCACCTTCTACGATTTCACGTGTCAAACCATGGATCTTAATATCCATCTGGATTGCTGTAATACCCTTATGAGTTCCAGCCACCTTAAAGTCCATATCACCAAAGAAGTCCTCCAATCCCTGGATGTCAGTAAGAATCAGATAATCGTCGTCTGTCTCACCCGTTACAAGACCTACAGAAATACCAGCAACTGGTGCTTTGATTGGTACTCCAGCAGCCATCAATGACAATGTGGAAGCACAGATACTTCCCTGAGAAGTAGAACCATTGGATTCCATAATCTCAGATACAGTACGAATGGTGTATGGGAACTCCTCTTCAGAAGGAATTACTGGCACAAGGGCACGCTCAGCCAAAGCACCATGTCCAATCTCACGACGTCCTGGTCCACGACTTGGTCTTGTCTCTCCTACAGAGTAGGATGGGAAATTGTAGTGGTGGATATATCTCTTAGATGTTGCCTGCTCATCCAAACCGTCTAACTTCTGTTTTTCAGAAAGTGGTGCCAATGTAGTTACAGTAAGCACCTGTGTCTGTCCTCTGGAGAACAAACCAGAACCATGTACGGTAGGAAGTACGTCTACCTCAGAAGCCAATGGACGAATCTGTGTTACTTCACGACCGTCTGGACGTTTGTGATCTTTCAAAATCATCTTACGAACCGTCTTCTTCTGGAATGTGTATACCGCCTCATCAAGCAACTCCAACCACTCTGGATGCTCTTCTGCATAACGCTCTTCCAACTGATCTTTGATCTTTCTGATATTTTCTTCTCTTACCTGTTTCACGTCTGTAAATACAGCCTCTTCCATTGCCTCTGGAGTAACGAAAGATACCATATCGCTATACATATCCTGTGGAATTTCAAAATGCTCATACTCATGTTTTTCTTTTCCACACTCAGCAACGATCTTATCAAAGAATTCGATAATCTGACCATTTACTTCATGAGCTTTATAAATTGCCTCAATCATGAGATCTTCAGATACTTCATTGGCACCTGCCTCAATCATGATAACTTTGTCTCTTGTAGATGCAACAGTAAGGGCAAGATCCGATACCAATCTCTGCTCTGCTGTTGGGTTTACAACCAATTCACCATCCACCAAACCAATCTGTGTTGCCGCTGTAGGGCCATCGAATGGAATGTCAGAAATGCATGTTGCCAATGCAGAACCAAGCATTGCTGTCAACTCTGGGCTACAATCCTGATCCACACACATAACAAGGTTCTCTAGAGTTACATCATTTCTGTAATCTTTTGGGAACAATGGTCTCATTGGACGGTCGATTACACGACATGTCAAAATCGCATTGTCGGATGGTTTTCCTTCTCTTCTTGTGAAACCACCTGGAATCTTTCCTACAGAATACATTTTTTCGTTGTATTCTACACTAAGTGGAAAGAAATCAATTCCTTCTCTTGGCTTCTCGGATGCTGTCGCTGTGGACAGTACAACGGTGTCTCCATAATGCATAAAAGCTGCACCATTTGCCTGAGCTGCTACTCGTCCAATATCTACGGAAAGAGTACGTCCTGCAAGCTCCATTGAAAATGTCTTGTACATATTTTTTTCTCCTTTAAATCTTGATTATAGAGACTCCGAAACATCTGAAAAACACACTATTTCTCCTTCGAAATAATATCCTTTTCAGAAGTCTCGGACAAGTCTCTACATTACTTTTTAAACATACACTCTTATTATAACATAAATTATTCATTTAGGGAACTGTTTTTTTCTGGATAACTAATATCCTCTCCGTCCCACATAAGCACCTCATCGTGAAATTTGGGGATTCTCATGAGACCTGCTCCAAACAGATACGCACGATCTCTCTCTGCAATCTCATCCAGACGCAACCATTTCACGGCAACGATGGATTGCTCGTCCTCCGACACTTCAGGATCCATTCCTTTTGTCGGTTCTGCATCCTCCGGAATCTCCACCAAAAACGTATACACCCGACTCTCCAAATCCGGTTTGTACTCAATGGCCAATGGACGAACCACCGTCCCCTGTACATTGCACTCTTCTGCAAGTTCACGAATTGCCGCCTCCTCTGGCGTCTCCCCATCGTCAATGCCACCTCCTGGCAGATTGAAAAAATCGCGACCAAAAAGCTCATGTTCTACCAAAAGAAATCGATCTCCCCGAATGACCATCGCCTGACTTCTATCTCGTTTCATAATTCACCTCTTTTACCCAATATTTATATCGTTTTCTCACGTATCAATACTACATTTAATTGCACATAGTCCGTACATTTATGCTACAAGCAACGCTTCGGAACTACTTTTTCAAAGTTGCGCAAGCAACTTTAGAAGAACTGGCTGCTTGCAGACAGTTCTTTGCTGTCGCCACATTGAAACCACAAAGCCACCATATATTTGTGCAAGCACATATATGGTGGCTTTCCGCTTTCAGCGTTGCTCGTAGCGAGCACGGTGATTATTTTCTCAAACCAAGGCGGGCAATCAAAGTACGATATCCTTCAAGATCTGTTTTCTTCAAATAGTCAAGAAGTCCACGTCTTTTACCTACCATTTTCAAAAGACCTCTACGAGAATGATGGTCTTTTTTGTTCTCCTTCAAGTGCTCAGTAAGAGTATTGATTCTCTCTGTCAAAAGAGCAACCTGTACCTCTGGTGAACCTGTGTCGTTAGGTGTTCTACCATACTCTTTAATGATTTCTGCTTTTCTTTCTGTTGTCATCATATCGATGTACCTCCATAATTTTTTAATTGCCAATTACTAAGAATCGGTCGGAGTCGTCCTAATTCTGAGCATTGGTTCTTCTAACTCGATTATCTTAACACAAAACGTATCGGATGTAAAGATGTTTTATAAAGATTTTTCGTTATTCGTACTCTCCCAGTATACCACCAAGAATCTCAACCATCTCATCCACATGCGCCTTTTCGATTACAAGTGGTGGCACAAAACGTACAACATTGGTTCCTGCACTCATAACAATCAGTCCTTTTGCCAATGCTTTACTGCAAATCTCACCCACTGGTGCATCACATTCAAGTCCCCGCATCAAACCGAGTCCCCGCACTTCTTTTGCCACTTTGCAAGATGCAACCAACTCACCAAGCTTCTCTTCAAGATATGCGCCCACTTCATTTACATGTTTCAATATATCTTTCTTCTCAAAGATTTCCAATGATTTTGTAACAGCTACACAAGCAAGCGGATTTCCTCCAAAGGTAGTACCATGATCACCTGGAACCAATGCTTTTCCGATTTCTTCTGTGGTTGCAATGGCACCTACAACCGTACCATTTCCAATTCCTTTTGCCATGGTCACAATGTCCGGTTTCAGTCCAAAGTTCTCGTATCCGAACATTTTTCCAGTTCTACCCATACCGCATTGAACCTCGTCACAAATCATCATAATATCATGTTTTGTACAAAGCTCCCGAACACCCTGGATAAATTCCTGTGTCGCAGGATAAATGCCACCTTCACCCTGAACCGCTTCCAAAATGATAGCATAGGTTTTGTCTGTAATCTTTTCTTCCACGCTCTTCAAATCATTGTAATCCGCAAAACTAACACCGGAAATCAAAGGTTCAAATGGCTCACGATATTTTTTTGTTCCAGTTACAGAAAGCGCTCCCATACTTCTTCCATGGAATGCTTTGTTCATAGAGATAATCTCCGAACGTTCTGGATGTCCTTTCGTGATGGCATATTTTCTTGCCAGTTTCAATGCCCCTTCATTGGCTTCCGTTCCACTGTTTGCCATAAACACTTTCGCCATACCAGTAGCTTTTGCAAGCCCTTTGGCTGCCTCCATCAATGGCTGGGAATAAAAATAATTGGAAAAGTGAAGTCCCTTGTCAATCTGGTCTTTCAGCGCTTGCTTAAATTCCTCGTCGCTATAGCCCAGCGCACATACTGCAATTCCCGCACCAAAATCCAAATATTTATTTCCATCTGTATCGTACAGATACACACCTTCTCCCCGGTCAAGCACTACCGGGTACCGATTATATGAATGAATCAGGTAATTTTCTGCTTCCTGAATGCTTTGTTCCATCATATCTGTCATTCCTTTCTACTCTGTCTCGTGATGGTAGAGAGTTTCTTCATTACCAATAATAGCTGTTCCAATACCCTTCTTGGTATAAAACTCAAGAAGAAGACAATGCTCTTTTCGTCCATCTAAGATATGTACTCGACTTACGCCACCTTCTACTGCATCGATGCAGTTTCTGATTTTTGGCAACATTCCTCCACCAATATAACCGTCTTCAATCAACTGGTTTGCTTCATCCAGCGTAAGAACGGACAACAAAGTGGAAGGATCTTCTGGATCTTTACAAACTCCTTCGATATCTGTCATAAATGCCAACTTTTCTGCCTTCAACGCTTTCGCAATGGCACAAGCCGCGTCATCAGCATTAATATTGTAAGATTTAAAATCATCACCAAGACCAATTGGTGCGATGATTGGCACAAAATCATTTTCCAAAAGAGTGTCAATCAGATCTGGATTTACTTCACGAACATCTCCTACATATCCGATATCCTTGCCATTCACCAACTTCTTATCACAGATGATTGTACCGCCATCTTTTCCACTGATACCAGCCGCTTTCACGCCAAGTTTCTCCATCATCTGAACAAGATGTTTATTTACTTTATTCAATACCATCTCAGCCACTTCCATGGTATCGTCATCGGTTACTCGAAGACCTTCCACGAACTCTGGCTCCTTGCCCATAAGCTGTACCCATTTACTGATTTCTTTTCCACCACCATGAACGATAATTGGTTTCATACCAACCAGTTTCAAAAGGGCAACATCCTTGATGACGCTCTGCTGTAACTTTTCATCCAACATGGCACTTCCGCCGTATTTTACAATTACTTTCTTGTCGCTAAAATCACGAATATATGGCAAAGCCTCGATCAATGTTTCCGCTTTAATTAATACGTTATTCAAATATTCATCCATTATTATAACCTCAATTCTTTCTCTATGTTTTGTCGATCTTTTTGCTTAAAAACCGTGTTTAGGAACGATAGTCTGCATTAATCTTCACATAATCATAAGTCAAATCACAACCCCATGCCGTTGCGTTCGCCGTTCCCTGTTTCATATCACAGATAACGGTTACTTTTTCCTGACTCAAAATCTGTGTTGCAAAATCCTCGTCAAACTGCGTTGCTACACCATCTTTCACCGTAACAACCTGCGCTTCTTTACCATCAATCTCAGCAGACAATGTCAAATCCACTTTGTCGGGATCAAATTCCACTCCAGAGTAACCAAGCGCACAAATAAATCTTCCGCAGTTTGCATCACTTCCATACACCGCTGTCTTTACAAGATTCGAAGTAATTACG
>JAZNJZ010000101.1:0-30574 GCA_045578325.1 Eubacterium sp. | reverse complement strand
AATTGTATTATACTGTTATACATAGGGCAGTTCTCCTTTGTTGTTTTTTGTTTGGTCACTTAAAACTTTATACAAAAGAGCTGCCCTTTGCAATATTTATTTTTCCGAAAGTTTCTTTACGCTAACTCTTGGACTACAATCTGGCGTCGTACGTGAAGTGGGCGCTTTTTTCTATTGTAATTTAAGTGAAAATCAGATAAACTATAACTATTGATGTAAATGATGGGAATCAGGAAGAAAGGAAAGGTGTTTATAATGGTAAAACATGTGATTTTGTGGCAGTTAAAGGATGAATTGTCAGTCGAAGAAAAGATTCAAGTAAAGGCAGGAATCAAGGAAGGCTTAGAAGGTTTGTTGGGGCAGATTCCTGGGTTAACAGAGATTCAGGTAAATACAGAAGGATTGGCAAGTTCCAATGTGGATGTTATGCTGGATTCCACCTTTACAGATGAAGAGGCGTTGAAGGCATATGCGGTGCATCCAGCTCATGTGGAAGTGGCGGATACAAAGGTTAGACCTTATACGAAGTCCAGAGCGTGTTTGGATTACGAGTGCTAATTATGAGTGCTAGAGGGGAGACAGAGAATTGACCAAATGGATAAAAAATCCACTGGATTTGTTGCTGGCAATTGGTATCTGGGGGCTGTTTTTTGGGATAGGGGTATTTATGATTGTCTTGACAGTAAAAGGGACAAAAGGATTCATAATACGAACTCAGAACATTATAGAATTCAGTGAAAGCAGTCACGTCATCGACGGTGAAGTACGGGTGGTGCGATCACAATCCTACCACGAAGGAAGTCGTGGAAAAGTACTTGGCAATTGGTATACATTATACGAGGGAACCATTGCCTACACAAATGAGCAGGGAGAAGAAGAGTTCTTTGACTCAGATGACTATAAAAAGAAATTAAAGGTAGGAGAGACCATTGAACTCATATATGATCCAAAGGATGAGAAGAGTATGGATATTGTATACTTTGATATCTTTACGTTTCGTAAGGCGCCGATGAGATATCATACTTCGATTTGGACGCCACTGCTTCTTTTGGTGGCGGCGACTATGGGAATTATATGTGTTATATTTTCGTTTTGGTTATGGATAGGGGAGGATTAAGCATGAAGAAAATAGCAGTTATAACAGGAGCCACAGGAGGAATCGGAAAAGAATTTGTAAAGCAGATGTACCACTATGATGCGGATGAGATATGGGCAGTGGGCCGAAACCAAGAAAAGCTTGGACAGTTGCAGAAGGAATTTGGAAGCAAGATTGTGGCGATTTCTGCCGACTTGTCCAAGCCACAAGGGATTCAAACTATCGAGGATGCGTTGGCAAAAGAAACAGTACAGGTAATGTATCTAGTGAATAATGCAGGGATTGCCCGCATGGGTGCCAGCAATGACTTTTCGATGGAAGAAATTGATACCACGATTAATCTAAACTGTAAGGCGGTGGTGAAGTTATGTAATATTTGCCTTCCGTATATGAAAAAAGGGAGTAAGATTATCAATATTTCCTCGGCATCTTCTTTTCAGCCCGTTCCGTATATTAATCTGTACGCGGCCACAAAGGCATTTGTACGAAGCTATTCCAGGTCCCTGAACGTGGAGTTAAAACAGACAGGAATTACTGTGACAGCAGTGTGCCCGGGCTGGGTGGATACAGAGCTTTTGCCAAAAGAATTAAATGGAAAAAAGGTAAAATATCCAGGTATTGTGACGCCAGAACAAGTGGTAAAAAAGGCTTTGAAAGATGTGGCGAGAGGCAAGGATATGTCCGTGTGTTCCAGTGGAATCAAAATGCAACATGTGGCGGCGAAGCATTGGCCACAACGTGTGGTTATGAAAGTATGGATGCTGGGGATAAGGAAGTTTATAAAGTGATGGAGAAGGGGCAATCGGTAAATACTGATTTTGCCCCTTAAACATTAGTCATTTTGGCATGCAAAAATTCGCGTCTGGGTTGAATTTATTCGCAAATCTTTAGTGGGACAAGCTTTTTTTCGCGTGATATAATAATGCCAAAAGGAGGAGCAAAATATGACTACGGTGAATCTGAGAATTGCTGAATTGAGACGTAAGAAGAAGGTCACCCAGCAGGAGCTAGCTCAGGTGGTGGGGGTAACGTTTCAGACCATAAGTAAATGGGAAAAGGGAACCAATATGCCAGATATCACATATCTTCCAGTGTTGGCGGAGTATTTTGGTGTGTCAGTGGATCAGCTGATGGGAATCGTTCCTTTGAAGGGAGAAGAATATATAGCGGAAGAGACGGGGACAGGACAGTTTTGGGAGAATAAACTAGAATATTTGTTGCGGACGAGGGAGCGTTCGTGGAATCGAGACTATGTAAAGTTTTTAGTGGAACAAGTGTGGCGGATAAATACACCAGTTCAAGTGCTGGATTGTGGCTGTGGATATGGGTTTCTAGGGTTGTTAATTATGCCGTTTTTACCAAAGGGGAGCACCTATACTGGAGTGGATTTGGCAGGGAAATTACTTGAGCAAGGGAGGCAATTATTTGCTGATGTAGAGTATGATGTTTGTTTGATCGATAAAGATGTCTATGACTATCAAGTGACAGGAAAATACGATATGGTTATTTGCCAAGGAGTACTTCGACACTTGGATACACCAGAACGCTTTTTAGGGAAAATGATCGAATTTGCCAAAAAGGATGGATACATTATCTGTATGGATGCCAACCGTGAGTTTGAATGTGATGGTCTTTATGTGAATGGCATGGACTATTTTAAGTTGTGTCAGCACGATGGGATGGAGAAACATTGGCGAACGGAATTGGAACAACAGGGGAGAGATTATGCGGTGGCGATTCGCACAGCGCATATGATGCAAAAGTTAGGACTTCGAGACGTGGATGTGCGGATGAATGACCGTGTGGATTTTGTTACGCCACAGCGTGACGACTATGAACAGGCCAAAAGAGATTTTGTGGAATACAACGATTGGAATGCGGGGCTTAGTGACGAGAAAAAAGAAGAAGTCATTCAGTTTCTAATGAACCACGGAATGTCTCGAAAGGAAGCAACGATGTATTGTAATCGAAATGTGGAAATTGCGGACTATTTTGAGGCGCATCCAGATGCAGGATATACATTTGTGAAAGGAAGTATGGTGTCTTATGGAAAAAAATAAAATATTGCTCCTGGATATGTATGGAGTTATTATAAAGGAAAGTAAGGGGTATTTTATCCCGTATACCTATGAGCATTTTCCAGAGTCAGAATATGACAAAATAACAAAGGTATTTCGACAGGATAAATGCTTTACCAAGGCTCAGTTAGGACAGATAACAAGTGATGAATTTCTCAGTATGTTAGGCTATGAGAATACAGAAGAAAGCATGCAAGATTACTTAAAAAATTATCTTACATTAGATGAGCAGTTTGTCCCTTTTGCGGAGCGATACAGTGAAAAATATGACTTTTATTTGTTGTCCAATGATGTGTCGGAATGGAGTGAATTTCTAACAGAATATCATCAGATAAATTCCTATTTTTGTGATAAGATAGTGAGTGGAGATGTGGGCATGAAAAAGCCGGATAAGGACATATTTTTGCTTACGATAGAGCGATTGAACTGCCGACCAGAGGATTGTATTTTTGTGGATAATAGTGTGAAAAATCTGTTAGTGGCAGAGGAAGTGGGAATGCAGACGGTATTATTTAATCGAGATGGAGAAGAGTATGAGGGAACGGTGGTAAATGATTTTACAGAGCTTGGTCAGTATTTACAAGGATAATTGAGAAAAGTTATTAAAAACATTCAGAACCCAAAACACATTCGTTGGAAATATTTAACGGATGTGTTTTTTGTATTGACAAAAGTCTTCCTGTCGAATATACTCACATAGAAAAGTTAGTTGAGGCTAACTTCCTCTTTTGTGAAGAGGTTAGTTACAACTAACACGAAAACAACTTACATGGAGGCTGACAATGAAGAAAATTGCAATATACGGGAAAGGTGGAATTGGAAAATCCACGACGACGTCCAATATTGCAGCTGCGTTATCCACATTAGGATACAAAGTGATGCAGATTGGATGTGACCCGAAGGCGGATTCGGTAAAGAATCTCATGGGTGGGACGAAGATTCCCACAGTATTGGATCGGATGAGAAGTGAGGAAGAAATCCAATTAGAGGATATTGTGTTTGAAGGGTTTGGTGGTGTGTTATGCGTGGAGGCCGGTGGTCCGACACCTGGGATCGGATGTGCGGGGCGAGGCATTATTACAGCCTTTGAGAAACTGGAAGAACTGGACGCGTATGAAATCTATCAACCAGATATCGTATTGTATGATGTGCTTGGTGACGTGGTGTGTGGTGGATTTGCCATGCCGATTCGCCAGGGATATGCCGATGACGTGTTTATCGTAACATCAGGTGAGATGATGGCGTTGTATGCGGCGTCCAATATTGCGCAAGCGGTGAAGAACTTTGGTTCTAGAGGATATGCAAAGGTCGCTGGTGTGATTTTGAACTCCCGAAATGTGGAAAATGAAGTGGCGATTGTGGAAAAGGCATTGGAGGAAATCGGTGGTGAGATTGTGCAGGTAGTGCCGAGAAATCCATTGGTTCAGCAGGCGGAAAATCAAGGGAAAACGGTGGTGGAAGCATTCCCGAATAGTGATATGACGGCATGTTATGTGGAGATTGCAAGAAAGATGGCAGAAAAATGTTGTGGGGGTGACGAGGGTGAGTTGTAATTGTAATTTTGGCGATACCCTTCACTATGTGTCACCGGCACACGGTGGTTGGGGACTGGTTCGAATTGCGGCATTGATTCCAGAGAGTCATCAGTTATTTGTGGCACCTTTTGCCTGTGGAAGGCACGGGGCACTGGGGGGCGAATTAAATGGAATTAAGGATCGTATTTCCTATCTCTATATCGACGAGAGTGACATTGTTTCCGGTGGTTACGAGGATTTAATACCAGATGCGGTGGGGGAATTATTGGAGAATCTAGAGAGGAAACCGAAGGTAATAATAATCTTTGTAACCTGTCTGGATGACTTATTGGGAACGGATCATGTGCAGTTAAATAAACGACTTTCCAAGCGTTATCCGGAGGTCCGCTTTATGTCTTGTCACATGAATCCAATCAGTGAAAATATGAAATTCCCGCCGGGAATTTCCATGCAAAATAATCTTTATTCTTTGCTGGAGCCAGCGGAGAGAAAGACAAATGCCGTGAATTTTATTGGGAACCATTCTCCTGTGGATGGGCAATGTGAACTCTTTGAAATTATGGAAAGGAATGGCTTTGATGTTCATCATATTACGGATTTTGAAACCTTTGGCGATTATCAGGAAATGGCGAAAAGTCGGTTGAATCTTGTGCTTTCTCCGGTGGCAAAATACGCATCGGAGCAGATGAAAAAACGGTTGGGAATTGAGTCTTTGCTGGCGTATAACACCTATGATCTGAAAGAAATTAGAGAGTTTTATCAGCGTTTGGAAGAGAGATTACAAGTGGAAATTGACATTGCGGAATTCGAAAAAAGAGCAAAAGATAAAATTCAAATAGCTCGTGAAATAATCGGCGATTACCCCATTGCTCTGGATTATCAGGCGGTGAAAAAACCATTTACATTGGCAAAAGCTCTTCTGGAATATGGATTTCAAGTGAAGTTCATTATGACGGATAACGTCAAGGAAATAGAAAAATCCGCCTATGAATTTATTCAGGAGAATTACCAAGATATAACCATTGTAAACGCCGTACATCCAGGGCTTGTGAAGAATAAATACAGAAATAATAAGGACTATTTGTGCATCGGAATTGACTGTGGATATGCCACGGGTTCAAGCAAAGTAATCAACTTAATGTTGGATGAATTCTTGTTTGGCTACTATGGCGTGGAGCAGTTGATGGAGAAGATGATTCAAGCGTACCAGCAGGGAAGAGATGTAAAAGAAATGATAGAGGAGGCGCATTTGATTATATGAGTAAATTGTGTATTTCACTTCCGCCATTTGCACCAGATTATTCGGGAGCAGCCTCGGCGTTGTTTGATATGGGTGGCATGATTGTAGTTCACGACGCGTCCGGTTGTACAGGAAATTACACCGGTTATGATGAACCGCGTTGGTACGATGCCAACACCGCTGTGTTTTGTTCGGGATTGCGTCACATGGATGCGGTGCTGGGAAATGATGAGAAGTTGATTCATAAAGTAGTGGAAGCTGCGAAGGAATTGAATCCAAGATTTATCGCGGTGGTGGGAAGTCCGGTGCCTATGGTAATTGGAACGGATTTTAAAGGCATTGCCAGCGAGATTGAGTTCGCAACCGGCATTCCATCCATAGGTCTTGCCACGAGAGGTCTGGGGTATTATGGAACGGGAATTGCAGAAGCGACCATTGAGATGTTAAAGAAATTTGCAAAGAAGAAGGATATAATTGCTGGGACAATTAATCTTCTTGGAATTACACCACTTGACTTTTTTACCAATTCCAATGCCGAAGATTTTCGCAAATTATATGAAGAAAATGGCATCCCAGTATTGGCGTCTTATAGCATGGGCATGAGCATCGAGGACATGCAGAAGTCGGTGGCAGCCCAGTTAAATGTGGCAGTGTCCCAGGCAGGAGTGCAGATTGCAAAATATATGAAACGCAAATACGACATTCCTTATGTGGTGACCACGCCATTTGGAGACGGCGAAATTGCACTGACCAAAGTAAAGCATGTCCTGGAAGGAATGGAGGAAGCGTTTGTTCCAGCAAGTAAACAAGCCAAGATTCTTATAGTAGGCGAGCAGGTTATCGGAAATTCAATCCGAGAAAATCTGCAAAAAAAATATGGTGCCGCAGCAATCTGTGTCGCCAGTTTATTTGATACCACCCGTGAAATACAGGCGGAAGGTGACTTGATAATACGAAATGAGTCACAGCTGAGAAAGCTTATAAAATCGGGGGATTTTGCGACTATAATAGGCGACCCAATGTTGAAAAAATTGATGCCGGAACAGGGCATTCGCTTTTATTCTCTTCCTCATGTGGCGGTATCCAGTAAAGTGCATTGGGATGAGTATAAGAGATTTGTAAGTAAAGAAACAGAAGACTGGTTGAACCAGATTGAGTAGGAGGAAAAGGGGCGACGGAGAAACTTGCTCCGCGCAAATCATAGAAATTAGGAGGGTAAGGAAATGAAAGTAAAACGACTGACAGCAATGCTATTATGCATGTGTATGATGATAGTAGGTGTAACAGGGTGTTCTGGAACAGATTTAAGGGAAGGTGAAAATACAGCAGAAGGAACGAGAACCATTGTGGATCAGGTAGGAAATGAAGTGGTTTTGCCTGAGAAGATTGAACGAGTGGTTATCGCATCGGTATGGCCACTGGCATCGGTGTATGTGCAGACCATGGGGACGGATAAATTGGTAGGATTGGACCCTGCTATTATTAGTGCGGCAGAGAATTCTATGCTAATTAAGATTGCTCCGGATATTGCTAAGATTGAAAGTGGATTTAGTCAAGGCGGTTACATGAACGCGGAAGAATTGATTCAATTGGATCCGGATGTTGTTTTGTATGCATCTGGGGTGCCGGAAGATTATGAGGTGGCAAAACAAGCGGGAATCCCAGCCGTGGGATTTGACTTGGCGATCAAAGATTACAATGCAGTAGAGACCATCAATAGTTGGATCCAGCAGTTGGAAGAAGTCATGGGCGAAGACCTTAGCAGCAAAGAATATGTGGACTACGGAAAAGAAATTCAGGACATGGTGGCAGAGCGTCTAAAAGATGTAAAAGAAGAGGAAAAACCTTCTTCCATGATCATTCATAAATATGCAGAAAATACAGTAAGTGTCCCAGGTACAGAAACATGGGCGGACTACTGGATTACGGCGTCTGGCGGTGTGAATGTGGCATCGGAAATAGAGGGGACAAAAGAGGTTGGCATGGAGCAGGTTTACGACTGGGATCCAGATAAAATTTTCATTACAAATTTCAATGATGCGTTGCCAGAGGACATTTATACCAACAAACTTTGTTCCAGTGATTGGAGCAAATTGACAGCGGTACAAAAGAAAGATGTGAACAAAATTCCTCTTGGTATGTATCGTTGGTACGTAACTTCTTCCGACTCTCCGCTGATGCTTTTGTGGATGGCAAAACAGCATCATCCAGAGCGTTTTGAAGACATTGACTTCAATAAAACCATGAAAGAATTTTATGAGAAATTCTATAACCTAGAGCTTTCCGATGAGGATATCGAAAGGATTGTAAATCCCGTACGAGAAGCTGCTGGTGGAATAAAAAAATAAAGGAAGATGAAGATGAGTAAAACAAAGGGAATCAACCGTTGGATTGTGATTATTCTAATTGCGCTTCCTATTATGACGGCATTGATTTGCATCGGATTGGGGCGATATTCCATTCCGATTTCGGAAACATTGGAAACTCTTTTCGGTGGAGTGAAATCCGTGGCGGAACAAGATATGGCATACACCGTTATTTTCAATGTTCGTTTGCCGAGGATTGTGTTAGCAATGTTGGTGGGCGCCGGACTTGCTTGTGCCGGTGCTGCCTTTCAGGGACTATTCACCAATCCCTTGGCAACTCCGGATACGTTGGGGGTTGCCAGTGGAGCATCCTTTGGAGCGGTGCTTGCTCTGATGTGTGATGCGAACTTGATTGTGGTGCAATTAATGGCGTTGGTGTTTGGGCTTCTTGCCTGTCTTGTGACCTATTATATTAGCAAGATAAAAGGGGCTAGTTCCGTGGTGATGATTGTCCTTGCAGGTATGGTTGTTTCTGCCATGTTTCAGGCATTTGTGTCGCTGGCAAAATACGTGGCGGATCCCCAGGACAAATTGCCGTCCATCACCTATTGGTTGATGGGAAGCATGTCCTCGGCGTCCTACCAGACCTTGCTCCTTGGGGCACCATTTATCTTGGTGGGAGTAATCATTATATTTGCTCTTCGGTGGCGGTTAAATATTCTTTCCTTAAATGAAGATGAAGTGAAGTCAATGGGAATGAATATTAAGCTCATGCGACTTCTTGTAATCTTGGCGGCATCTCTTATTACCTCGTCTTGTGTATCCATGTGTGGACAGGTGGGCTGGGTTGGGCTTTTGATTCCTCATGTGGCGCGGATGCTCATGGGTGGAAATAATAAAACAGTGGTGCCCATTAGTATCAGTCTGGGAGCGGTATTTATGCTGATTATGGATACGGTGGCGCGTAGTATGACGGCGGCAGAACTTCCGCTTTCTATCCTCACTGCCATTATCGGCGCACCGTTTTTTATACTTCTATTGCGAAAAACAGGAGGGGCATGGTCATGATATTTGAAGTGAAAAATGGAAGCTTTGGTTACGACAAACGAACCATATTAAATGACATAAACTTTCGTGTGAAAACCGGCGAAGTTATGAGTGTTTTAGGTTCCAATGGAGTTGGAAAAACCACGCTATTAAAATGTATGATGGGATTTTTGAAATGGGATCAAGGCCAGAGTTTTGTGGATGGAATACCTCTTGGTGAAATCCGTAGCAAAGACCTTTGGAAACGGATTGCGTATGTTCCTCAGGCAAAGGGGGCAGCATTTTCTTACACCGCACTTGATATGGTGGTGCTGGGGCGAAGTGCCCACATCGGCACATTTCGACAGCCGAAAAAAGAGGATATGGACATCGCCCTTGGTGCCATGGAGGAGATAGGGATTCTTCATCTAAAAGATAAAATGTGTACGAAGATGAGTGGTGGGGAGTTGCAGATGGTACTCATTGCAAGAGCGCTTACTGCCTTTCCGGAAATGCTTGTGCTGGATGAGCCGGAAAGCAATCTGGATTTCAAAAACCAATTAATTATCTTGGATACCATCAAGAAACTTTCCCAGGAAAGAAATATCTCCGCCATTGTAAATACCCATTATCCGGCCCATGCGCTGCAACTTTCCGACAAAGCTTTGATGATGAATCGAGATGGAAGCAGTTTTTATGGAAAGGCCCAGGAGGTCATCAACGAGGAAAATATGCGAAGGGTATTTGGCGTGCATGTTCATGTGAACGAATACCAGCATAGGGAGCGGGTTTATCGAAGTGTAATTCCGTTGAAGTTGGCGCAGTGAGAATCATAGAAATGTAAATTGGCATGTCTGGTTTAGATATGCCAATTTTGCATTGTATTAAATGTTTTATTTTGATAGAATGTAGGGTGCGTGAATAAAAAACTTTGTAACGTTTTCAAGATTCGTTTGTCTAATAAGTGAACGAACAAAAAATCATGGTTTTACGTTTCCTAATGAATAAACAAAAGATTGGTGGTGAAGAAATATGCGTAAAAGAGAATCGGGAGCGGAGATCAGTCAAAGTGTTCTTTTGGCAGAATATGAATCCGTATATCATTACGCATTAACCATTTGCCATAATGAAACAGAAGCGCAGGATATAACCCAGGAAACGTTTTTGAAGGCGATGCAGTCGGTGAAAGGATTTCGAGGAAATAGCAGTTTGCTGACATGGCTTTGTACCATTGCCAAAAATCTATGGCTGAATAAATGTAAAAAAAGCAACCGAGAAGTGGCAGAAGATGAATGGAGCGGGGAAGCGGTTTCTAAGGAAAAACCAATTGAACGATTGGTGGTGGACAAGGAAATTGCAAAACGCATTCATCAGATTTTACATACCATGGACGAGCCTTATAAGGAAGTATTTTCCTTGAGAGTTTTTGGGGAACTTCCTTTTGCGGACATCGCGGAGCTTTTTTCAAAAACAGAAAGCTGGGCGCGCGTTACATTTTATCGAGGCAAGAAAGAAATAGTTGAAATATTGGAGAAAGAAGGTTTGTTAGGATGAGCGAATCAAAGAAAATAGAGAATAAAATTCCTTGCGAAGTTGTGCAAGATTTACTTCCTCTTTATGTGGATGGAGTGACCAATAAAGTGACAACGGATATGGTAAAGGAGCATATGGGAGAGTGTAAAGAATGTCAAGGCGAATACGACGTTTTGTGTACTGAATTTCCCAAGGAGGGGGGAGACGATAAGACGACAAAAAAACGTTTTGATGCGATGATGAAAGTGTTGAAAAGGAAACGGGTTCGTGTGTCGATTGTGTTGGTGATATTGACGTGTCTGATGTGTTATTTTGCGAAATATTTGCTATATGATGCAACGTTGAAGAAGATACCGCCAGAGGATTACAAGATTCAGTGTGTGTACAAATACGATACGGATGAGGGAAGTAAATTCTTTATGATCTACCAGGTAAGAGCGTATTATGGAAGTGGCACGGGATACAATACGGATATGGTAGTAGATGGCGACAAGGCAACTTGGGTTGTGGAAGGGAGAGAAAATATCCTTCGCCCGAAAGCATCTCTGGAATTTCGGGAAATGAATCATCAAACAATGGAAGCACCGGAAGGATGTACTGCACTTTTCTATAACGGGGAAGCTGTGTGGAGTGAGGATGAAAATGGAAAGAACGAGGTTCCAGAGTTTGTGTATGAATATCAAAAAGATGAAGAAGCATTATGGAAAACGGGAACTGGCGAAGGGGGACTTGACACATGGGTAATTGACGAAAATGGACAATACATCGGAAAAACCTATGGAACAGGAGAAGAAGAACGTCAAGTTTTGTGGGATTTTGATGGAAATGTGATATATGAGGGGAAACCACTTGTGAACGGATAGAAATATGGACGATGAATTAGATGAGTGGGATGATGAAAAAATCAAGGCACTAATGAATGTTTTTTTGAGAAAAAGAATGATTAAATCAAATTGGAGCTTTCCTGTTATGGTTAGCTCCAATTTGAATTTTTTTTTGACATATTTCTCCTATCTGTTACAATAGAAGAAATACTAGTGAGGATAATTACATTAATAGGTTGTTTTAGAAGGGGGATAATATGAAGAAAAAATTGACGGCAGAGGAACAAGTCGCTGATCTTGAGAGTAAAGGAGTTTTGTTTGATTTATGTTCTAAACAAGATGCAGTTAAGTTTTTAAAATACAATAATTATTACTTTAAATTGAAGGCATATGCGAAAATATATGCAATGAATCCAAGGACTAATCAATATATTAATTTGGAATTTGCATATTTGGTTGAACTGTCAAAAATAGATATGTATCTAAGAAAACTTATTTTAGAAATGGCCTTGGATATTGAACATTTTCTAAAAACTAGGCTATTATGTGATTTATGTAATAATGAAAAGGAAGATGGATACAATATTGTTAGGAAGTATATTGAGAGTGATTATACGATTGTCCGTGAAATTTGTAAAAAAGCGGATAGTTATTCTGTATGTGCTGATTTAGTGGAAAAACATAAAGAAAAAAAGGATTTCGCGTTGTGGAACATTGTAGAAGTTATGTCCTTTGGAAGATTTGTTGAGTTGTATACCTTGTATTATCAGGAATATGATTCATATAATTATTCTTCCTATTTGGGCTCCATAAAGTTTCTGAGAAATGCTGCAGCGCATAATAATTGTTTACTGAGTTCGCTAAGAATACCAAACGGAACGAAAAAGTTTAGGAAAACAAAACAGTTAACCAATGCATTGACTAAGGTGAAGACATTAACTTCATCTGCAAGAACAAAAAAGATGGAAAATCCGATTCTTCATGATTTTGTTGCACTATTGTTCGTTTACAATGATTTGTTGAAAATGTCTGCAACAAGAAAAGTACGAGATATAGGAATGGAAAAGTTAAGGGACTTTTTGTGTGACGAAAATGGAAGGTGTTTAGAACATAGGGATTATTTTGAAAAAAATGATACAATTAAAGAAAATTACAGATTCATTGTAAATATAGTGGACTATATTACAAATCAAAATAATAATCCCAAACATGTCAATTTTCTGTGAAAAAGTATTGACATTTGCGATTGCTTTGTGTATAGTAAGATTACTGAACAAAAATCGTGAGAGGTTTTTATCGGAGGCGGTGCATGCATCGAAACCGAATTTGAGCTATTGTAGAAGAATTCATTAAAATGAACATTTTTATGGTTCGTTTTAATGAATTCTTTTCATTTTACAGTGAAAAAATTCCATTGACGTCATTTTTATATGGTGGTACAATATTTTCCGTAGTTAAGTTTGCGGGGATAAGTAGCTCCGTAGATGAAGGGAAAACAAAAACAGACAGAGAGGAATGATAGCATGAGAGTAGGAATTATGGGATATGGTAACCTTGGTCGAGGAATTGAATGTGCCATTAAACAGAATGACGACATGGAATTAGTGGCAGTATTTACACGTCGTGATCCGGCGACAGTAAGTATTTTGACCGAAGGTGTAAAAGTGTATTCTGTAGATGACGCAATCTCCATGAAAGATGACATTGATGTGTTGATTCTTTGTGGTGGAAGTGCCACAGATCTTCCAGAGCAGACAAAAGAATACGCAAAGTATTTTAATGTAGTAGATAGTTTTGATACACATGCAAAGATTCCAGAACATTTTGCAAATGTAGATGAAGCAGCAAAAGCAAATGGTAATATCGCATTGATTTCGGCCGGTTGGGATCCGGGAATGTTTTCTTTGAATCGTTTGTACGGAAACGCTGTTTTGCCAGAGGGAAAAGATTATACATTCTGGGGCAAAGGTGTGAGCCAGGGACACTCCGATGCGATTCGTCGTGTGGAGGGTGTTGCCAATGGAAAGCAGTATACCGTTCCTGTTGAGGCTGCGTTGGAGAAAGTAAGAAGTGGTGCAAATCCAGAGCTTTCAACAAGAGAGAAACACACAAGAGAGTGTTATGTAGTAGCCGAAGAAGGTGCAGATAAAGAGAAAATTGCAGAGACAATTAAAAACATGCCAAACTATTTTGCAGATTATGATACCACAGTAAACTTCATCACAGAGGAAGAGTTACAGAAAAATCATAGTGGTATTCCTCATGGTGGTTTCGTGATCCGTACAGGAAAAACTGGTTGGAATGGTGAAAATTCTCATGTAATCGAGTACTCCTTGAAATTGGATTCCAATCCAGAGTTTACTTCTTCTGTTATTGTTGCATATGCCCGTGCGGTATTTGCGATGAAAAAAGATGGTATGACAGGATGTAAAACGGTATTTGATGTGGCTCCTGCGTATCTCAGTCCGTTAAGTGGTGAAGAGTTGCGAGCATCCTTGTTATAAGAAATTTGTGATTTTGGAATTGGAAAAGAGGAAATAAACAAATGATACAAAAAATTAAAAAGTTATTTCAGGCAACGGATATGACTGTGGGAACACCATGGAAAAAAATTGTTGCTTTTACGATTCCGATGCTGCTGGGCAATATTGCCCAGCAGCTTTACAATACTGTGGATAGTATTGTAGTGGGAAAATATGTGGGCGACAATGCGTTGGCGGCAGTAGGAAGTGCCGGGCCAATTATGAACTTATTATTGGTACTCTTTGTGGGAATTAGTATGGGAGCCAGTATCATGGTGGCTCAGTATTTTGGTGCAAAGCAGCGAGAAGATCTTTCTTACACGGTAGGAAACTGTATCGTGTTGACTGCCATTGCATCCGCTATTATTATGGTGTTGGCACTGATATTTGTGCGACCTCTTCTGGTGTTACTGAAGACGCCGGAGACAATCATTGAGTGGTGTGCCGATTATCTGATTATTATGTTTATCGGTGTCTTTGGAACTGCGTATTACAACATTCTAAGTGGTGTATTACGTGGATTAGGAGATGCTTTTTCGGCCCTTATGTATTTGCTGGTGTCCACGGTAATTAATATCGCATTGGATTTGCTTTTTGTTGCTAAGTTGGGAATGGGTGTCAGCGGAGTTGCGTGGGCTACGATTATTGCGCAGGCTGTGTCGGCTGTTTTGTGCTTTATTCGCTTGGCAAAGATGACCGAACTATTTGATATGAAGCTTACTTATATGAAGCCCAATAAAAAGTATGCGATGCATATGATTCGTCTGGGACTTCCGTCTGGATTGACTCAGGCAATCTTTTCCATGGCAATGATTATCGTGCAGTCACTGACCAATAGCTTTGGAGAAATGTTTATCGCGGCCAATGTAATTGTTATGCGAGTGGATGGGTTTGCTATGCTTCCGAACTTCTCCTTTGGAACGGCAATGACGACTTATGCGGGACAAAACGTAGGAGCAAGGCGAGAAGATCGCGTGCTGAAAGGGGCTAAGCAAGGTACGTTTATCGCTGTTTTGACGACAACAACAATTACGGCAATTATTTTGCTCTTTGGAAAATACTTGATGGGTATTTTTACGGATACGGTAGAATTGGTGGAATTAAGCCGACGAATGATGGGAATTATCGCAGTAGGATACATTGCAATGGCGGTGACACAGAGCTTGTCTGGTGTTATGCGAGGTGCAGGTGATACCATGACGCCAATGTGGATTTCCTTATTTACAACGGTGTTAGTTCGTGTTCCAGTGGCATATGGGATTGCGTATCTGACTAGAAGTCCGGAACTTCCAAATGGTCGTCAGGAGTGTGTGTTTATTTCCCTCTTGTGTTCTTGGTTATTGGGAGCGATTATCACGACCATTTTCTATATGCGTGGAAAGTGGAGAAAGAAAGCGTTAAATTAGAGAAATACATATGTGAATGAGTGGAGGTAAAGGGATTGGATTATTGTGAAAAAGATTTGGTTCGAATAGCAAAGCGCGAGGGGAATAAAAAAAGAAGTTATTTGGTGGTGGATCCTTTACAAGGAAAACACGTGCCTACATCCCCTTCGAGGGCGTTGAGGCTATTTGAAGATCTTGCAAAGCAGTTAAAAGGAAAATATGAAGGTGAAAAATTGCTGTTTATTGGCTTTGCCGAGACGGCGACAGCCATAGGTGCACACGTGGCAATTGCTCAAGGAATGATGTATATTCAGACAACTCGCGAGGTGATTCCAGGAGGGGTTGAGTATCTTTTCTTTTCGGAGGCTCATAGCCATGCAACGGAGCAAAAACTTGTAAAAGATGATATCGATGCGGTGATCCATGAGATAGATCGAATTGTATTTGTTGAAGATGAAGTTACAACAGGAAACACAATTCGGAATATTATAAATGTCATTCGAAAAGAATATTCGGAAGAGGTTGGATTTGCAGTTGCATCGTTATTAAACGGAATGGGCGAAGAGTATTTGGAGGTCTACAAATCAGAAGGGATTGATTTGCATTACTTGGTAAAGACAGACCATTCAAATTATGGTGTGATTGCAGAGGCTTTGGAAGAAAATGGAGAGTACTTTGAAGCGGACACAAACTGCCATGGCGATGTTTCTGTTATGGAAATCGATGGTTATATGAATGCGAGAAGATTGGTGCATTCATTGGAGTATGAAGACGCCTGTGAGAAACTTGCAGAGGCGGTTATGTGTGAGTTGGGTATTCAAGTGGACGAAACGGTGTTGGTTATTGGCACGGAGGAATTTATGTTCCCAGCTTTGTATGTAGGGAAAAAGATAGAAGAAAAAGGGAATGTGGTACGGTGTCATTCCACGACGCGAAGTCCAATTGCCGTAAGTAAAGAAGAAAATGATCCATTACACTGTCGATATGAATTATGTAGTCTTTATGATTCAAAGCGCAAAACATTTATCTATGATTTGGAAGCTTATGATCGTGTCGTGGTCATAACGGATTCGGACTTGAAGGATAGAGAAGGTTTGCAAACTCTTGTAAATGCAATTCGAAGAAAAAATAATAGAATTGATATTGTTAGGTGGTGTTGAGTTGAGAAGTTCATATAATGAAGATGATGTCGTACTTTTGTTAAAAGATATAACGGGATTGGTGGAGCCACAGCCGACGGAAGAACGAGAAAAACTAATTCAAGCTGGAAAACACTATAGTGAGATGTTGCCGATTGAGTATGTTCCAAGTGAAAAGTACATGGAGGTGTACCGCGAAGCACTTGTGAATTATGCGAAACCCGTTGCATTAGCAGTAGGGAAATTAGCGGATAAGATTGTTGCCCAAAAAGGAAAAGAGATTGTCTTGGTATCCTTGGCTCGAGCGGGAATACCCATTGGAATCTTAGTGAAACGATATATTTTAAAGAAATATAAGTGCAATGTTCCTCATTACTCAATATCAATCATTCGAGGCAGAGGAATCGATGACAATGCTATGAAGTTTTTGTTGAGTAAATATGAACCAGAGCAATTGTTGTTTGTGGATGGCTGGATAGGAAAAGGCGCTATTTTAAATGAATTAAGAAAAGATATCGCGGCATACGAGGGGGTTTCTGCCGATATTGCAGTGGTGGCAGATCCTGCTAATGTTACCGATTTGTGTGGAACGCATGATGACATACTCATTCCTAGCTCATGTTTAAACAGCACTGTCTCCGGGTTGGTAAGTAGAACTTTCTTACGAGATGACATTATTGGAAAGGACGACTTTCATGGGGCGGTGTATTATGGCGAGCTAAAGGAGTCGGATTTGTCTTATGAGTTTATCGCGGCCATTGAAAATGAATTTGAGATGGAGTCTACAATGGAGGAAGATTTCGTTGAGGGAGAAGGAATCGATGAAGTACGGGAGATTGCGCGAACCTTTGGGATTGATGATATTAATTTGATCAAGCCGGGGATTGGAGAAGCTACTCGAGTTTTGCTCCGTAGAGTTCCGTGGAAAGTATTGATTGACGAAAACCATAAGAATGACCCGCAGCTGGGGCATCTTATTCGATTGGCAGAGGAAAAAGAAGTGCCTGTGGAGTACTATCCACTTAAGCATTATAAATGTTGTGGAATGATTAAAAAACTGGCAGATGCCTAGAAAATGGATTAGGAGGTATGAAACTATGGATATGTTTGAAAAAGCAACAAAAGCGGTTAAGGAAGTAGGGGGCAATGTGATTGATTCCGCGAAAAATTGGGGGACAACCATTTATAGCACATCCAAAGAGCAAAGCGAGCTTGCGGGAATGAAGGTGCAGAAATCTCTCGTTGAGAAAAGACTTCAGGAATCCTATGCCGCCATTGGCAAGAGATATGTGGAATACATGAACGAGGCCGATGCACAAAGTGCATTTGATGTTTCGGATATTCTGGAGGCGATGCAACCGGATTTGGACAAACTAGCAGAAATCATCGAGGCGCTGGAAGAAAAAGAGATGCTAGCTCGAAATGAGGAGGAAGCCCGTAGACAAAAGAAAGCGCAGGATGCTTTTGAAGCAGAAAAGGCAAAGTTAGATAAGGCGCTTTCGCTGGATATTATTTCTCCAGATGAGTACCATGAGAAGCTTGCCATTGCGCAGAAAAAATGGGATCACTATGAACAATTAAGGAAGATTGATTTGCAGCTTCAGATGGGGATTATATCCTTGGAGGAGCATGCAGAAAAAACACAACAAATATTAGAATAATAAAAAGCAGGAGTTCATAAGGGCTCCTGCTTTATTTATCAATCTTTTACGCCATAGGCTTCTGCAAGATACATGATCTTTTGAGCCCAGTTCGTATGAGTCTTGTATTCATTCATACGCTCTTTTGCTTGACTTCCAGACACAAGGGAATTTGAGTTGTGGTTCCAGTTTAGGATGGATTGCGCATCGTTATAATCCGGTCTTGAAACCTTATACGCTTCGTTGATTACTGGGATTTGATTCGGATGAATTACTGTTTTTCCGGTAAATCCACAGAGTTTATCATCCTGAATTTCTTGAATCAACCCGGTTTCCCAATTTTCCCCAGAGTAGTATTCCCATACAGGACCAGATATGACATAATCCATTCCATAAACAGTAGCTATATCAGAAAAAATATTTGCAATAGGAGTTATACGATGAATGGATTCGGTAGCATGTCTGCGAAAACCAAACATATGGCACAAATCATTGCCACCGACACGAATGTTTAGTACAAGGTCATCGATTTGGGTAAGGGTTTCTTTTAAGGAATATAGAATGTCAATTCGGTTACGCATATCGATGATGGAGGCGTTTTCGTAAATCGGCATCATATATAGCTTTTTTGATGTATATTCATTGGCTTTAATGAGTTCTTGTATATACGTTGATGCGTTGTTAGGTGAAAACTTTGGGGTGATAAAGCCTGTAATGATTTCAATGGCGTTGTCAAAGGCTTTGGTCAATTGTAAGATTTGTTCTGCATTTCGTACACGTATAAATATTTTTGGAAGGTAAAATGAGTGCTCTTGATAAGCACGGTATATCTGTTTTATCGAAGAAGTCAGTATTTGTTCTGCTTCTGCTACAAAATTGTCGTTAATGGTGTCTTCCAGACACAAAGCAAGTGAAAATTTTGTGCCGAATTTTTCGTTTATCACAGAATCTGCAATGTTTTTTTGGTTGGCAGGACAATAAAGTAGTGCACCTACGCTATAATGTAAAATATTATTTTTCATTCTTTGCTACACTCCTATGAGTAAATAATCATCAAAAGGATGTCAATTATCGATTATAACATATTTGGGAAAAAAAAGATAGATTCGATATGACAAAAAGAGTCAAAATGTGGTAAAATAAGAGTGTTGTAGGATATTGAAGGAGGTGCGGCTCGAATGGGGGCAAAAATTACTTATAGACATAACGTGATGTCGGTTGATTCTATCGATGCTTTTCTCAATATAAGGGGTGGTTTTAACAATTCATTGCGAGATGTGTATTTTGTACGCGGGGTTGGGGAGCCGAGCAATTTAGTGGATATAATCGATGATGTTGACAAAAGAATGGGGATAGAAATGTCAAAGAACCGTCTGCAATATGTTCGAATTGATTCCTTGCCCCAATTAAGAAGCGTAGAAGATTCGGAGTTTTATTCTGCTACATATGATAAGTGGATAAATGGGGAAGGGATACAACTGCGTAATGTGAGGATTCAGGGGGGATTTGGTGAAGTAGTAAAGGATTCGTGCAGATGGGTGATTGAAAAGTATGTGGCATTCAAAAAGAATGCTTCGGATTCCATGCTTCGAAATTTTGCTACGAAGTTATTATTTTGGTTCGATAATGCAGTAGGGGATATGTTTTCTACATGGAATGAAAGATCTTGTATCAAAGTAATTGCCGACAATGTGGTGAAAGACCAGGAGTATTTGTTTTATCTGTTTCTTACGCGGATGGGGTGCGACGTGTTGCTTATCGAAAATAGAAGCGATATTGAACTTACAGAAGAATTAAAACAATATTCACATGAGTTGAAGTTGGGTGAATTCGGAGGTGCAACACTGAAAAAGTATACACCATATATTCCACAAAAAGATGAGGTTAAGCAGGCTTCAAGTAGCGCTGTGCAAGAGGCTGGTGGAAGTACAAGTCAGTCCGTAAAAGTGACAATTCCGAAACGACCAGAGCGACATACTTCCGTTGCTAATGCGGAAAAAACATTTGAGGAGCTTGCGCAACTGGCATCCTCCATTGTTTTGATTGCAATCCATGACGCAAACGGAGAAGTGATCGGTACAGGTTCGGGGATTATGATTGGTAGAGATGGTTATATCCTTACGAACAATCATGTGGCGTGTGGGGGGAAATTTTACACCGTTCGAATTGAAGATGATGAAGAAGTTTATGCCACAGATGAGGTGATAAAATACAATTCAACCACAGACCTTGCTATAATACGAATTCGTCGACAGCTAGTGCCGCTTCCGATATATCGAGGCAATAAAAAGCTAGTAAGAGGACAAAAAGTAGTGGCGATCGGAAGTCCACTGGGGTTGTTTAATTCGGTGTCGGATGGTATTATATCTGGTTTTCGCAACATTAATGATGTGGATATGATCCAATTTACCGCCCCGATATCCCATGGAAGTTCAGGTGGTGCGGTGCTAAATATGCAAGGTGAAGTGATCGGAATCAGTACAGCTGGCATAGATAGTGGGCAAAATATTAATTTGGCAATTGGTTATGAAAGCATCTTAATGTTTGCTGGCAATTTTATGAGTTGATAGGTGAGAGAAAGAATGCCGAAAGGCTCTGCGAAAATGTTAAATTTGTAGTTGTGTGTATTGAAATCAAAGTACTGTTGTGTTATAATTTCAGTGTAAATTTTCTAGGTAAGGGGATAGGATAATGAGTATTCAAAAAAAGAGGTTGCAATTGTCATTTAATTCACCAATTGTACTTGGGTTTGCAATTGTTTGTTTTGTTGTGCTTATTCTTGATAAAGTGACAGCTGGCATGACAACGAATACATTATTTAGTGTATATCGGTCGTCGATATTGAACCCACTGACATATGTTCGATTTTTTGGTCATGTAGTTGGACATGCAGGATGGGATCATTTTTTTGGCAATATTATGATGTTGTTGGTGGTAGGGCCGTTGCTTGAAGAGAAATATGGTTCTTCGAATCTGCTATTTGTAATATTGGCGACGGCACTTGTGACAGGACTTATTAATTTTATGTTTTTTCCACATGTTCAGTTGCTAGGAGCAAGTGGCGTTGTATTTGCATTTATTTTGCTTTCGTCCTTCACAAGTTTACAGGAAGGAAAGATACCACTCACATTTATTCTTGTAGCAGTGATTTATATTGGACAACAAGTGTACAATGGCGTGTTTTACCAAGATAATGTGTCAAATCTCACTCATATCGTAGGAGGAATCGTTGGCTCAGGGCTTGGTTATGTAATGCACAAGAACAAGATGAATAGATATTGAAGGTGAAAATGCTCTATGTTAGAACATAAAAAGATTCGGAACCTAGATGATTATTTTGTCGATTTGAATTCACGGCAAAGTAAAGAGGTGTATTTCTATCGAATTAATGGATATTCAGAAGAAATCGGCGGATTTATAAAAAAGTATTATGATATTGCAAGGCGTACGGGCGTTGTGATTGAGGGCAAAATACCGAATCCGGATGAAAAAAATCTTGCTTTTTATGGCGAGATAATGGGGATGGATTTTCAATTAGACATTGCGTTTATTGTTGCAAGTTTAAAAAAATGGTTACCACGCATGAATGATGCGCCACGGCAAAATCTTGCTACTTCCATATTTGCTTCTCTTGACTCTATGAGGAAGAGTGGGAAGACGGATCATATGTTGAAAAACGCATACATTAAGTTTATGTGCTGGTTGTATTATAAGTTTGAACGAATTGCAAATCAGTTAGGAGAAAACAATGTTCCCAAGATATTGTACGAAGGAGATGTAAGCAACTATGAATTGATGCTGATTTCCATTCTCTCAAATTCTGGTTGTGATGTCGTTCTTTTACAATATCATGGTGATCATAATTATTTGAAACTAGATCCGGATTCTTTGTTGTCAGATTGTTTGAAAGTGGCTGGCATGCAAGCTTTTCCAGAAGAGTTTAGCATAAAGAACGTTAGAGATGAGATCCAAAATGATATGTTTACAGAGCGACTGTATGGGGTGAAGCCAACGGTTGAGAATTGCACAAATGCGTGGATAAAAGGAAAGGGTCTGGAAGATATTCGAACAAGCATTGCGCTTAGAGGAAACGATTCCCGATTCTTCTATAATTGCTTTTGTAGAATAAATGGGGCGGAGGACAAACTCACATACGAAAATGAATTGTATCAATTACAGAAAGAATTGCGCAATTCAAAACGAAAGCTTGTGATTGTAAATGAGGAGATTCCAAAACCGACACCCGAGGAAATTGCGGGTATACGGAGGGGCAACTACGCGAAACAAGATCAGATGATTCTTGATTTGGCGAGCAATATAAAATATACAGCGAACCTTGAGTTGCAAAGAGTCATGCACAAAGCATTTGTTGATGTGGTGCTGGCAGAGGCAAAAAAAGATGGAGATAATCTGAATCGGCTTACCAATAAAGCAGTATATTTGTTGTGCTGGTTAAAGAGATATATGCCATTGGTGTTTTCAAACTGGAAGATGCCGGAGATTGGATGTTTCATATATATGGGAGGTTGCAAAAATCAAAATGAGGCCATGCTGCTTCGCTGTTTTGCAAGATTGCCATTGGATGTACTAATCCTGTGTCCGAATTTAAATGAAAGTTGTTGTCTGGCAGACCCGTTGCTATATGAGATGAATTATCAAGAGAGCATAGTGCTTCACAGGTATCCAGAAGAAAATTCGCAGGTGAAGATTGGAACCGTTGCATATCATGCAGAGCGGGATCTTGACAATTTAATGTATCAAGACACGGGAATATATAGAAACCAACAGTATTCCAAGGCAAATGTTATTAGTCTGCAGACAATGTATGAAGAAATAAAAATCCTTTGGGATCAGGAACTGAAATACAGACCAAGTTTTAGCACAGCGGATGGGGTGGTAACCATTCCTGTAGTGTTTGCTAAGGTTTCTGGTGTAAAGGAGGGAGCGACGAATCCATACTGGGTATCGATAAGAGAGTTGATGACCAATGACACAATTGTTGTGAAACAGGTGCCGTATATAGCGTCTAATACTCCGAACCCAATGAAGTCTCATTCTGTTGAATTTTTCAAAAACGGAAGACTTCAACGCTCCAAGATAAAGAGTCATTCCGAGTATCCGTATGGCATTTTACGAGAAGATATACAAGACTTCATGCTTGATAAACTTGAGATGCTGATCCAACAGAAGCGGATCAAAGGAATCGGGGAAAATGGAATGGAGTATACCGTCATTGCGCAGGTATTAAATCTACCAAAAGATATTGTGAGGCTGATACAAAAATTTGACTTTACAAAGAAGAATCCGAAATTGATATATATCAACACAACGGAGAATATAATATCTCTTGAAGATTCTATTTTGGTTGCTTATCTCAATTTGATTGGATTTGATATCGTATTTTTTGTGCCGACGGGATATCAAAGTGTTGAAACGTATTTTAACAAGAACTTAATGGAAGACCACCAGATCGGGGAATATGTGTATGACATGGAAGTGCCTGATTTGGATCGGATTTCGTTAAATCAAGCACGTCCTTCTTGGCGTGATAAATTTTTTAAGAGAGGTAATTAAATATGGGACTTGATTTTAGTAAACCAACGACAACAGGGACACCAACATCAACAGTGGTAGGTATGCCTGAAACAAAGAACGAGATTGCAGTTGTAGAGCAGTATGACATTGTTGCAGATAGGGAGCAACTCAATGCTGAACTCGTTAACTCTGAGGAAGTAGATCGCATTGTTAGCACCATTGAAGTGCACAATCTTGAGACGATTGTATCTTTTGGTGCAGAAGTTGCAGAAGAGATTTCGAAAGCATCGGATGTTGTGTTGAATAGTATGAGTATGTCTCAGCTAGATGATACAAGTGAGATGCTCAAAACACTTGCAAAGATTATGAATCAGTTTGATATCGAGGAAATTAAAGAGAATCCAAGTTTATTTGGAAAGCTGTTTGGAAATCTCAAGAAGCAGCTGGATAAAATCCTCGCAAAATATCACACAATGGGTGAAGAAATTGACAAGATTTATGTGCAGCTTAAGGGATATGAGTCAGAGATTAAGCAGTCAAATCGTAAACTGAATACTATGTTTGACGCAAACGTAAATTTCTATCACGAACTTGTGAAATACATTTTGGCCGGAGAGCAGGCTTGTAGAGAGATTGAAGCATACATAGCTCAAAGACAGCAAGAAATGGAGATGACGGGGGACCAATCAATTCAGTTTGAGTTAACGAGTCTGAACCAAGCGTTGATGATGATGGAGCAGCGTACGCAGGATTTGAGAACAGCGGAAAATGTTGCGATGCAGTCGATTCCAATGATTAAAACAATGGAATTTAGCAATTACAATCTGGTTAGAAAGATTAATTCCGCATTTATTGTAACGCTTCCAGTATTTAAGCAAGCACTTGCGCAGGCAATCTTGTTAAAGAGACAAAAAATTCAAGCAGAGGCAATGTCTGAGCTGGATAAGAAAACCAATGAAATGCTTATTAAAAATGCTCAGAATTCAGTTGATGTATCGAAAGCGACGGCAAGACTTGCATCGGGAAGTTCGATACAGATTGAAACGCTGGAAACTACTTGGAGAACGATTACAAACGGAATCGAAGAAACAAAGAGAATCCAAGAAGAAGCAAGGAAGAAACGTGTTGAGGATCAGGTTAGATTGGAAGCAATCAAGGAAGACTTCAACAGACAGTATCATATGCCAGCACCAAAGAAGTAAGTTATGTTCAATAACTATATAAAAAATTATCTAAGGAGGGTAACACTATGTCAATTAATTTATCAAAGGGACAGAAAGTAGATTTAACAAAAGGGAATCCAGGTCTTAAGAATATTATGGTTGGACTTGGTTGGGATGTAAATGCATTTGATTCAGGGGCTGATTTTGACCTTGATGCAGCGGCATTTTTGCTTGGGGCAGATGGAAAGTGCCCAACGGATAAAGAATTCGTGTTTTACGGAAATTTATCTCACGCAAGTGGTGCGGTTACTCATATGGGAGACAACCTTACTGGGGAAGGTGATGGAGATGATGAGCAGATACAGATTGACTTGTCAAAAGTTCCTGCGGATATTGAGAAAATTGCATTTACCGTTACTATTTATGATGCAGAAACAAGAAATCAGAATTTTGGACAGGTTTCAAATTCTTTCATTCGTTTAGTAGATGAATCAAATGGAGCAGAGTTGATCCGTTATGATCTGGGAGAAGATTTCTCCATCGAAACAGCAGTCGTGGTTGGTGAGCTTTATCGCAACAATGGAGAATGGAAGTTTAATGCAATTGGTAGTGGATTCCAAGGTGGACTTGCAGCTCTTTGTGGCCACTACGGTATCGATGTAGCGTAGGAGGTGTAGGAGAATGCCAGTTAGTTTGCAGAAAGGTCAGAAGGTTAGTCTGACAAAAGGAAATCCAGGTTTGACAAATGTTGTAGTAGGTATTGGATGGGACGTAAATTCCTTTGATACCGGAGGGGATTTTGATCTTGATGCGGCCGCATTTCTTTTAACAGATGCGGGTAAAGTTTCAGATCAGAAGGATTTTGTGTTCTTTGGAAACTTAATGCATGTTTCCGGAGGAGTACAGCATCTGGGAGATAACCTCACTGGAGTTGGCGATGGGGATGATGAGCAGATAAAGATTGACTTATCCAAAATTCCGGACAATATTACCAAAATTGCATTTACGGTAACAATCTATGAGGCAGAGGCTCGTCATCAGAATTTTGGCCAGGTATCCAATGCATTTGTTCGTATATTCAACGAAGCCAATGGGGAGGAACTCTTACGATATGACTTGGGAGAGGATTTCTCCATTGAAACAGCGGCTGTATTTGGAGAACTTTACAAAAATGCAGGTGAATGGAAATTCAACGCGATTGGAAGCGGATACCAGGGTGGATTAGCTGCGTTGTGCAATAACTATGGAGTTGAGGTAGAATAGGAGGATAAATCATGTCAATAAGTTTGCAAAAAGGACAGAAGGTAAGTTTGTCCAAGGATAATGCCGGATTGGATCGAATTGTGGTTGGACTTGGATGGGATGAAGTTCAGCAGTCTTCAGGTGGATTTCTTGGTTCTTTGTTTAGTTCAAAACAGGATATCGACTGCGATGCGTCTGCGATTATGTTGAAAAGTGGACATTTCGTGGATAAAGCAGATTTGGTGTTTTTTGGAAACCTAAAACACAAATCCGGAACCGTAGTTCATCAGGGTGACAACCTTACGGGTGCTGGAGATGGAGATGACGAACAGATTATCATTGATTTGTCAAGAGTTCCTGCAGAATATGATAAGATTGTTATTGTAGTAAATATCTATGCTGCAGCACAGAGAAAACAGCATTTCGGAATGATTCAAAATGCGTTTATCCGTTTGGTGGATGCAAGAAATAATAATGAGATGTATAAGTATAACTTGACAGAAAATTATTCTGGTATGACAGCAATGATTTTTGGTGAAGTATATAGACACAATGGCGAGTGGAAATTCACTGCCATGGGTCAGGGAACATCCGATGCTAGTGTGGGAGATCTTTGTAAGAGATACGTCTAGCAAGTGAGAAGTGATATTGGTAAAGAGAGGGGCTAACCGACTAGTTCCTCTTTTTGTCATAAATATTATAAGGAGGTCATGCGAAAAGTATGAGTGAAATGAAGAAAGATGTGTTGATGAAGGGATTGTCAGATTCTCAAGTCAACGAGAGCAAGTCGAAGTATGGTACCAATCAGCTTGCGAAGAAAGAAGCGGAGTCACTTTGGTCCATGTTTATTGGCGCGTTTAATGACATTTGGATTAAAGTGTTATGTGGAGCATTAATGCTGAAAGTATTTTTGGCAATTCTTGGGGTTTTTGTTCCAGCTTTAACGGGTGAAAATGATGTAGTAGAAATTATTAGTATTGTTATAGCGATTGGGTTGGCTACTGGATTTAGCACATTGTCTGAGTACCGAAACAGTTCAAGAAGTGAAGCGTTACAAGAAGAATATAGTAAGACTTATGCAAAAGTAATGAGAAATGGAAAGCTTATTAATATTCTTACAAGCGAAATTGTAAAAGGCGATACAATATTGGTTCAGGCGGGAGATAAAGTCCCAGTTGATGGTGTCCTCTTTGAGGGGCACATTAAAGTGTCTCAAGCGGCTTTAAATGGTGAATCAAGGGATGAGACAAAGACTGCCGCAGATAATATGGACGAAGCAGAATCTACAGACTATGCGTCAGCAAGTAAGATTTTTATGGGTTCCGTAGTTACATCAGGGGAAGGATATATGGTAGCTACTGTAATTGGTGATGAATCCGAACTTGGAAAAATCAATAAAGCATTAACGGATGATGAAGAAGACGAGAGAAAAGATACTTCAAGTTTGAAACTTGAGGTCGTAGCTGCTGGAATTGGAAAGTTAGGTGTATCAGCGGCTGCCATTGCGGGTGTTTTACATGTAGCACTTGTTCTGATTCGAGCAAACGAGGCAATTACGGTTGTTTCTGTTCTGTTATTAATTGCAGAAGCAGTAATGTTGATGGCTTCCATCGTTATTATGGCGGTTCCAGAAGGACTTCCAATGATGAATAGTTTAGTACAGTCAATGAATACAGAGTCGATGTATAAGAAAAATATATTGGTAAGCCATAAGGCGGCATTTTCTGATTCGGCGTACATGAATGTGTTGTTCAGTGATAAAACAGGAACAATTACGCAAGGTAATTTATCTCTTGTAGAATTTATCGTTGGTGATGGAAGGGTTGTTGACAGTATCCAAAGCAAAGAGTTTATGGAGGCAATTACGTTAAATAACCTTGCGAAAGTATCAGAAGGGAAGGCGATTGGAAGTAACAACATGGACCGCGCCTTGTTAACTTATGCTTTAAATAACGGATATGACGAATCCACCAATGACCTTGATAAGGTAGAAGATATCAGTGGTTTTGATTCAGAAAAGAAATGTGCTATAGTCACATTGAAGAATGGTTTGGTATACTGGAAGGGTGCTACGGAAAATATCATTGATGAGGTTACTCATTATATGCTTCCAGATGGTGAAGAAAAAGAATTTACAGCAGCTGATAAGAAGAAAGTAGAAGAGCAGATGATCGAAGAAGCGAAGCGAACAATGAAGCTCCTTTCAGTTGCAAAAATTATGGATGGCAAGACGGTTTTGCTGGCTGTTCTTTGCTTGCGAGATGATGTTAGAACGGATGCGGTTGAGACGGTTGAGATTCTTAATCGCGCAGGAATCCAGGTGGTAATGGTTACTGGTGATGCGGAAGAAACAGCAGTGGCGATTGCAAAAGAGGCAGGAATTCTCAAAGATGAAAAGAAGGATGTAGTACTGACACATGAAGAATTAGAGCAGATGTCGGATGAAGAACTTAAGAAGAAGCTTCCTTATCTGAAAGTGGTTAGTAGAGCAAAACCACTTGATAAAAAGAGACTGGTTTCGATTTCTCAGGAGCTGGATAATGTTTGTGGTATGACAGGTGATGGTGTAAATGACGCGCCAGCATTGAAGCAAGCAGATATTGGATTTGCTATGGGAGACGGTACCGCAGTTGCCCAGGAAGCAGGAGATGTCGTTATTCTGAATAACAGTTTGACATCCATTAAGGACTGCGTTCTTAATAGTAGAACAATGGCTAAGTCAGTTGGTAAGTTTTTGATTTTCCAGTTGACGGTAAATATCAGTACTTTGTTGATGAATATTATTGCTCCGATTTTAGGATGGACCGAACCGTTTTCGATTGTTCAGATTCTGTGGATTAACCTCATTATGGACACACTGGCTGCGATGGCGTTTGGTGGAGAGCCGATTCTTGATCGATACATGAAAGATAAGCCTGCGCTTAGAACGGACAATATTTTGACGTCTTATATCAAAAGTGCAATTGGAACAAGTGCTGTGTTTATTACATTGGGTTCCATACTTATATTAGAGAACGTTGCGGGTATAACCGATTTTGTTACACCGGCTGGATGCGCGGATCCTGAATTGTACAAGAAGACATTTATGTTCGCCTTTTTCATCTATTCCATTATTTTCAACAGTTTGAATACACGATCAGAGAAATTCAATTTGTTTGAGCATATTAGCGAGAATAAGAAATTTGCTGTGGTAATGAGTTTGATTTATGTGTTCCAGACAGTGATTATTCAAATTGGTGGTCATGTATTTAATACTACAATGTTGGATGTTAAGGCATTGTTACTAGCTACTGCTATGGCAATACTGATTATTCCGGTTGACATGGTTCGTAAAGCTATCGTTTCAAAATAATTTGCAATTGCAAACTACATTTAATGTGTGATACAGTTAATCTGTATCACACTTATTTGTGTAAATTACTAAGTTGCTGGTGTGGCTGAAGGAGAGAATGATAATGTATATTTTTAATACAGACTTGGATAATACAATAATCTATTCGTATAAGCATGATATTGGTCCGGATAAACGAAACGTGGAAATATACCAGGGGAGGGAAATCTCTTACATTACACAAAAGACTTTTGAACTATTGCAAAAGGTAAGGGAAAAGATGCTTATCGTACCAACATCAACGAGAACAATTGAGCAATACGAAAGAATTGATTTGGGCATTGGAGATTTTAAGTATGCACTTGTTTGTAATGGTGGAATTTTGTTGGTTGATGGGGAAAGGGACACAGAATGGTATGAGGAATCTCTTAGAAGGATTGCTTGCTCTGAACCGGAAATTACAAAAGCGTTATCCATCTTGGAGAAAGAAGCGCGCAGAAAATTTGAACTTCGCCATATAGAAGATCTTTTTATATTTACAAAGTGCAATGATCCAGAGTGTGTGGTTGAGGAGTTGAAAAAGCAGCTGGACACAGCTCTTGTTGATGTATTTAACAATGGAGAAAAGGTATATGTGGTGCCTTGTGCCCTGAATAAGGGCGAAGCGATACAACGATTCAGGCAGATGTTAAATCCTGAGGGTGTGATTGCTGCAGGAGATAGCGAATTCGATATTTCTATGGTAATAGAGGCAGATAGAGGTATGGTTCCAAATGGTTTTTGCGAACAATACGGTGTGACGGCGGATATCATGGAAATGCGAGAGGGTAAAGTGTTTTCGGAGTCAATCTTAGAAGAGTGCTTGAAAATATGTGAATGTCAATGAGATGAAAAAAGTATCATTTGGAATAAATTAGGGGAGTATCCGGACGGATATTCCCCTGATTTGGTTCTGTATTGTTTAGTCGATTCCTATTTG
>JAZNJZ010000100.1:0-18924 GCA_045578325.1 Eubacterium sp. | reverse complement strand
TACTTATAAAATGTTCGACGTCGTTGTCTTCCTGTCGCTAATTTCATATCACCTAATTGTTCTTGAACTGTAGCATTTACCCTTATTGCTTTTCTATAAGATTTGGAAGCACCAAGATAAGCTACTAAAAACAATAGATATATTAAGAACACTATAAGACCAATGATTCCAAGTATTATATAACCAAATATATTCATTTATATTTCTCCTTTATTTTGGCTTCCATTGTCGTGCATGTTTTACCTCTAATTTTACAACTATTCCAGAATGCTTCAAATAATAGATTCTTACCGCTTCTAGTTTATGTTCTCCGGGTCTATATTTAAGATCATGCTGATGTCTAGGTATCGGCGTGCGTAAACACAAAGGAAAACAATTCCAATACTCTGAAATATTCTCATATAACAGAAATTTCTTTTTCTTATGTATACCATCGGTTACTTTAAGCCTAATCCCTCTTATCCTTCTTTTAATCATTCCCTCCATATCAGACAGTAAAATTTTTTCACCATAAATATCCGTAATTGGAATCGCTTCCGTTACACAGATTTTCTTTGAAATAATGTCATAAAAGCATCCTTTGTCCAACCAACAAAACAAAGCAATAAGATATAGTTCCAGCAAAAGCAAAATAAACCATATTCCGATACAGCGTTCTCTTTCCACTACATACCAATATACGTAATTTTCACTTGAATTGATTCCCCATATAAGCAGGGGAATCAAGCCACCTATGCAAGTTGCCAATGCTACTTTCGGGCGCCAAGTATGAATCTTCGTCTTTTCTTTAAGCTCCGTTGTAGTGTATTGTGGTATTACTGGTGAAGACATATGTATTTCCTTTTTGATGCTTGGTTTCTTCTCAGCTTCCACATTCAACATCCTTCTGTTTATCTCCTCTCCAAAAGATGAAAAATAGTCTCTTATCTCACCTACATAGCACACATTGTTTCATACAATCCTGGAACTACGGATGTTGCAAAAATCTGCATAACAGTAGCCACATCAATAATTGTATGTCCCACCATGATCGGTAACGGATTTCTCTTTTTATGGTAATGCCAGCACAAAATTATTGTTAATGGTAAAAATGACAAAAAACGATATGTAACATATTGGAAATCCAATAAAGTAGGGATAAAACTATGTTGCAATGCAAAGAACAATGCTGGAATAATAATCGCCATATATTTATTTTTTATGCGATTTACGCCACATCCTAAATACAATCCTTCTTCCGCAAATGCCGTTGATATTGGCAACAAAATAATATTCATTATGGCCAACCACAATGGTATAGGAGCAATCAGCATTGGGGCTGCATATGGAATAATACCGTAGCAAATGTATCCAGCCAAAAACATTCCTGTCATTCCTACAGACACGATAACAATGGACATACTTATTATTTGTTTTCCTGTGGTTTTACCTTTTTCATAATGAATTAATTCCCAATAGTTACTTCCTTGCCTTTTTTGTAATAAAAAGCAAAAGAAATATTGTAACTATATTAACGATACTTGCAATAATCGACCACCAATTACTTATTTCATACATTTTTTTGCCTGTAACGAATGCTACAACGATAAAAATCAAAAAGAAAATAATGCAACGAAACGGCAACAAATAAGGTAAATAACTTTTTTTCATGATTTCCTCCCTAAATTAAGTTTTGTCCTCCTACACCATGAACATCAATGTAATGATCGGTAATGCTTTTCTAAAATCTCGATTTACAAACATATATACCGTACCAAATAAAAATCCACCAAACGCAGATAATAACCCAATCCACAAACTGCCTTTTGAGAATATATGTGCGAATCCCCACGTCAATCCCAAAACAATCCCACCATACGGAATCTTTTCGTTATGAAACCACTTCTCACAGGCCTTCTGCCCAAATACAACAATCAATGAAATTAAGAAGCCTTCTGCCAGATAATATATGTACTGAAATACAAACAATACTGGCCCTCTGGAGTTCCATTCCCGGAGTACCTTAAACCCATCCCAATCCAGGTACTTAGCAAAAATATTTACAGCAAAACAAATCACAATCGCAATATATTGCCAGCTTTTAATCTTTTCGCGATGTTCCCATATATCAAATCCTGTTGTTCTCTTTCCGATATAGATTACCAGAAAGCCCGCCAACACCCATACAGTAAAGGTAAGCATTAGGTGAATAATATTCTGAGATAACGTATAATTGTTTGTATCAATGCCTATCATTCCTTCCATGGCAACGATCAACAATTCAAGACCAACTCCTGCACACGCGTATAACGCACACCACAAATAATCAAAACCTGTAACTTTGTTTTCTTTCATGTTTTTTCTCTCCCTACTAATAATATTTTTCATTGGTGATACCACCCCACCCACCTAATATATCATAACATACTGAATATCAAATCGCAAATTTGCATTTTTCATAGGAACGTTGCAACTTGTTCTTTTAAAACTCCCCCTCATGCTTCTTAAAAAACTCATAATACGCCCTTACATTTGGCAACTCCGTCCACTTGCACACCTTCATAGGTTCTGCATCCAGATTGTAAATCTTAGCATGCTTCATAGATAATAAAAACGGAGAATGGGTCGCAATGATAAACTGACAGCCAAAGAAACGCGCCGATTCTTCAATAAAGGTTACCAGCTCTTGCTGGCGTTCTGGTGATAAACTATTTTCCGGCTCGTCCAAAAGATACAAGCCATTTTCCTCAATTTTATTCGTGAAATATAAATAAGCACTCTCACCGTTGGAGCGCTCTCTCACATTTTCTTTACTTTGTTCGCTGATATACTTGGATTTTGTTTTTCTTCTGGCTCGATTTACTTTCATTAATTGATCGTAGTCATCCAAAGATTTCATTTGAAAATCAGAATATTTTGCATTGAAATAATCCTCTGCCAAAGCCTCTCTGCGATGATCAATTCCTTCATTGAGACTTCGGACATTTAACATAAAATCAAACACATCATCACTAGTGATAATGCGACTGTTGGTAGGTATTTCACGTTCCAAATACCCATCACAAAACGACACAAAATCGCCAAAAAAATTCGTGCGATTATATAGTGTCTCTCTCTGTAATTGAAGTTTTTCTGCCATAACATTGAGAGCTGTGGTTTTTCCCGAACCATTTCCACCATATAAAATCGTTATGGCATCATCAAAATTTAATGTATGTACATTGTGTTCTGGTAATACTTGAAACGGATACACTGTTGTATAAAAGGTTTCCCTTATTCCGTTCAAAAATTGTTCCTCTTCCTCAATGGAAGGAAAAACAAACTGAGACAAATATACCATACACGTTCACCCTTATTCCTCTGTATCACCCTGAACTTGTGCTTCCGCTTCGCCTTCTGCTTCGCCCATTTCCATCAACTCACGCATCACTTCTCGCTCCGCTTCTTCCTTGAAGTTATCAATGGTTTCCTGATTGAGAATTGGAAGTTCTTCCAGAGACTCGATTCCAAAATAGCGAAGAAATTCTTCTGTCGTTGCAAAAAGAATTGGGCGTCCTGGTGCATCCAAACGTCCTGCTTCGCAGATCAGATTATACTCAATCAATTTATTTACCGCATGGTCACATTTTACACCACGGATTTTCTCAATCTCCAGACGAGTAATCGGCTGTTTATAGGCAATGATTGAAAGCGTTTCCAACATTACATCTGTCAACACATGCTTCTTTGGCACATGTGCTACCTTGATCAAATATTCATACATTTCCGGCTTCGTACAAAGCTGGAAGGAGCCATCCAACTCGATGATTCGAATCCCTCGGTCTGCCTCTTCATAATTGGTCATCATATTACGAATCAATCGTCTTACCGTATCCTCGTCGTGCTCTACGGCAGCAGCGATTCGCTCCACTTCCACAGCCTCACCCATGGTAAATAATATCGCCTCAATAACGGCTTCTAATTCCTTTATATTCACTGTTCATTCTCTCCTTCCGGCTGTGTACCACTTTTCTTCTCCGGTTCATTGTATGTAATTAAAATATCATCAAAAATATTTTCCTGTACAATACACAATTTTCCCATCTTCATCATTTCCAGGATTCCCAGGAACGTTACAATAACATATGTTTTTCCTGTTCCATTCTCCAAAAGAGTTCGGAAGCTAAATGTCTTTTTCTCCCTTGCATACTCTTCCAAAAATACAATATGATCCTCCAGACTGATTTCTTCTTTCTCGATCTCTCCAAACTTACTTCGGATCGGGTCAATCTTATCCACCTGTTTTTTCATAACAGAGTTAAAAATACCCTGGAGTTTTGCGAGGGTTACATCACTTAATAAATCCTCAATCGGTACATCTTCTTTAAAATCTTTGATTTCGTCCGGAATCGAAGGTTCCTTAAATATCATTCGTCCTGCATCCAGCTGTCGATCTTTCAACTCAAAGGACGCATACTTATACATTTTATATTCCAGAATACGCTCCACCAACTCCTGACGTGGATCTTCGTATTCTTCATCCTCCTCTTCCTCCACAGGAAGAAGCATTTTCGACTTAATTCGCACAAGCGTCGCAGCCATCACGAGAAACTCACTCATGACATCCATATCTTTCGTATCCATTTGACGGACATAATCCAAATACTGCTCCGTAATGAGAACAATCGGAATATCATAGATATCTACTTTGTTCTTTTCAATCAAATGTAATAACAAATCCAGTGGTCCCTCAAAGACCTCTAATTTTACAGGTATTCCCACGTCCTCACTTCCTTTCTTTTCTCAGCATCCATGTCCCAAATCCACACGAACAAAACTTATTATATCTCATTTTTCCCATTCAGGCAAGAATGATTTCTCATGATAAATGCAAATCAATAACAGAAATTTCTGGCACATTAAAAAATCGCAAACGAATATGATGTGTCCCTAGGCCTCTTGTTAATATCATTACGGATGAACCCTGTTCAAAACGACCGGCATCATACTTCGGAAACAAACGTAACGATGGTTCAATGACCCCACCTAAGATGGGAAGCCTGGCAATTCCTCCATGAACATGACCAGAGCACACCAGATCTGCTCCCCATTTTGCATAGGTATCAAAATACTCTGGATTATGAGCAAGCAATACGGTATGACTTTGATTCGGTGTCGCACCAATTAACGCATCCATATCTTCCACTTGAAACTCTCTCTTTTGCCAGAATTTATGGTACCATTCTTCGGGCTGATTCAATCCGCATATCGTTAACCGTTTTCCTCGAACTACCACTTGTTTCTGTTGGTTGTCCAACCAATTTACTCCGATTTTACGAACCTGCTCTCCATATTGCTCCCATTCTGGCATGCGTATTTCATGATTTCCCGGTGCATAAAATACCGGACATATTTTCATAAGTTCCTGACACAATGCCAGACATTCTTTCGTCCCTTTTCCATTCTTAACGGTCATGTCTCCCGCCATACAGATGATATCCGGAGACTGTTGACGAATCTTTTGTATGAGACGTTCATTGTCTTTCCCAAACCTACTTCCATGAAGATCCGCTAACATAACAATCCGAACTGGCGACTCCTGTTCCGACGCTTCTCCATATACTACCGTATAATTTTCTTTGGTCAAAAAGGAATTGGATACAAATCCATATATAAGCAAAAGAACAAATAATACAATTGCAACTTTAACAATGATCCAAAACATAACCCTCTCTCCTTTATGACAAAAACCACGAGCGACCTGCCCGTGGTTCACGAATTCACATTACGCAAAAAACTGACTCGCCTGCCTTTTATCCAGCTCCATTTGAGCCTTCAGCGCTTCTAGATCAGAGAACTTCTTCTCACCACGTATAAACGTATGAAGTTCCACACCAATTTCCTGTCCATAGATATCTTCGTCAAAATCCATGATATACGTTTCCACACCGATTTTGTTTTCACCGGGAATCGTTGGTTTGATTCCTAGATTCGTAACACCGATATAACTGCGCTCTCCAATATGCACACGAGACGCATAGACACCAAAAGCAGGTAACACCTTGCCCTCAGAAGGAATCTGATTTGCCGTAGGCATGTTCAACGTCCGCCCGATCTGATTCCCATGATGAACCGTTCCATATATCATATAAGGTCTTCCCAAAAGCGAATTCACTTCATCTATGCTTCCTTCTTTCAATACCTTACGAATCCGTGTACTGCTGATGCATTCTCCTGCCAACTTCTTCTTTTCAAATACACGAAGTTTGTAGCCATACGTCTCTTGATGTTTCGCAAGAAATGCCACATCACCTTTTCGTTCAAAGCCAAATCGAAAATCCTCTCCTACACAGATTTCTTTGGCGCCACATTGTTGAATCAAAATGCGCTCAAGAAATTCCAAGGGAGACATATGAGTCAATGTATTATCAAAGGGACATGCAATATAAACGTCAATTCCCATTTGCTGGGCCAGATATTTCTTTTCTTCTGTGCTGTAAATGTGTTCTGGTGTTTCAAAAGAAAACGTAAACAACACCTTTGTTTTGCATGTTGAATTTTTTACTGCTTCCACCAACAATTGATGTCCACTGTGAAGGCCGTCAAACTTTCCAATACACACCGCAGTATCCGAAAGTTGATACGGTCCCTTTTCCAAAATCATCATAGGTTCCACTCTCCGCTAATTTGTCCGCAATTCATTGTAAAACATTTTATGATTGGTAAATGTGCGGTCTGCCTCATGATATTTATATACAGCATAAAAGTTTTCTTCTTCATCTACCATTCTTACCAACGCACCATCCGATAATGTTTCAGACACTTGACATGCATTGGTATTTATCACATTTCCATTTAACAAATATCGCATGGCACGACTTTTTACTACAACTTTTGGATAAGACTCAAAAATCGCATCCAACGGCACAAGACTATCTTCCACCATCCCATTCTTTGCCATTTCCTCAACTTGATCCAAGGTATAGGCTTCTTCCAGAATAAAACGATCCACACGAGTACGTACCAAGGACGCCATCGCTGCACCGCAACCAAGTTCCTCTCCGATATCTTGACACAACGTACGAATATAAGTGCCCTTGGAACATTCTACTTCCATCTGGAACTCCTGTTTCTCCTCATCATACGACAACAAATGATTGTGATAAATCGTAATCTGACGCTGTTTTCTCTCTACAACTTCACCTTTGCGCGCAAGTTCATACAAGCGTTTTCCATTTACCTTAATGGCAGAATACATCGGTGGTGTCTGCCAAATCTCGCCAGTAAAACGATCTATGGCACGCTGAAGTTGATCTTTGGTTACAGACACTTCTCGCTCTTCTAAGATTTCTCCTGTCATGTCCTGGGTATCGGTAATCACACCTAACTTCACACCAGCTATGTAGGTTTTCTTTTTATCGGTAAGAAGCTCACATACTTTTGTAGCTCGTCCTAGACATACTGGAAGAACTCCCGTGGCATCTGGATCCAACGTCCCTGTATGACCAATTTTCTTCTGACGCAATATCCCACGAAGTTTTGCTACCACGTCATGGGAAGTAAAGCCTTTTTCTTTTTTTATATTTATGATTCCATCCATACTCGGACTCCTCTTACTTGTTGTCATTCAACTGCTTTTCAATATGTTCTGTAATATTATTTATGACATCATAAGCAGATCCTTTTACGGAACATCCCGCTGCACGAATGTGCCCGCCACCTCCAAAGAATGTAGCAATCCTGCTTACATCTACAATCTGGTTGGAACGCATACTTACTTTGTATTCCTCTGTATCTTTTTGTGTTAAAAGAATTGCTACTTCCACACCTTCGGTGGTACGAAGCTCGTCAATAACACCGTCCAAATCCGATGGCTTGGCATCGTAAAAATCAAGAGTACGCTGTGGTACAACAGAAAAGATACATTTACCATCCATAACACGAACGCTCTCTAAGAGACATCGTCCCATAATCTGCAACTGCTTATATGTCTTCTGATAAAAGCTTTCGTCAATAATCGTTCCATATGGAATGCCTTTTTCCATCAACTGGCCAGCAAATTCCATGGTTCTTGCACTTGTATTGGAATGCTTAAAGACTCCTGTATCATGAATAATGCCTGTATAAAATGCCTGAGCAGCAAAGAAGCCAATCTTCTCCATATCCAAAAGGCCACAAAGGACCTCACTAGTGGAGCTTGCCTTCGCCTCCACATGGTTCTCATCACCAAACATGGTATTACTAATATGATGATCGATATTTACCACTTTTTTTGCCTGCTTCATGATTTCTTCCGCCTCACCAAGACGATCTGAAGAACCACAATCCAAAGAGATAAACAACTCATAATTCTCTGCCTTTTTCTCAAAGGCTTCTGGTACATTAAGATACTCAAACGAAGCTGGTAATTCCTCGAGATATACCGTTACTTCTTTTTCTTTAAATTGTTCCTTTATATACGAATACAAGCCCATACATGAGCCAACACAATCACCATCCGGGCGTACATGGCCTCCGATGGCGATTGTGTTTGCTTTTTTTATTTCTTCAACTAACATACTCATTTTGAATTTACCTCATCAATCTTCTTGGACATATTCACACCATACTCGATGGAATTATCAAGAACAAAAGTAAGCTCTGGTGTATTGCGCAGATTCATTCTTCTTGCAAGCTGTCCTCTTGCAAAAGAAGCACTTTTTCGCAATCCTTCCATGGTCTTCTGTTTCTCTTCCTCTGTTCCAAATACACTGACATAAATTTTGGCAAATTTCAAGTCCGGTGTCACCTCGACTTCCATTACAGAAGTCAATGGGTGAACACGTGGATCTTTTATTTCCTCTCGTATAATCTGGCTCATTTCACGCTGAACCTCACTGTTTACACGAATGTTTTTCACACTATTCTTTTTCATATTTCCTTGTATGATAATTAGGAAGTTAATTATCACACTTTCCTTTCTTTTTTCTATATCTATGGTTTAATACAATTCAGATACTATGGACTTTTGATTTTTTCCTGTAGCTTGACTACTCAACTGGAGTGTATTGCCGCTACCTTTATCTGAATTGTTTATCAGCTGGATGTTGCCGGAGTGTTCTTTCACTCAGAGTACTTATTTCTATCAAGTCTACGATGATAATCGATGGTGGACATCATGGTATCAGACTTTATGAAAGGGAGGTACAACCTCATGAAAATTTTTGTAGGCATTGATATCGCCAAACTTAACCATTTCGCCGCTGCGATTTCTTCGGACGGTGAAATATTGATTGAGCCGTTCAAATTCACAAATGACGCTGATGGCTTCCATACGCTGATCTCTAAACTCGAATCATTCGACAAGAACAGCATCATCATCGGTCTTGAGTCGACGGCACACTACGGTGACAACCTTGTTCGATACCTTGTTACTGAGCTTTACCAAGTGTGTGTGTTGAACCCCATCAAAACCTGTCAGTTACGAAAGAATAACATTCGTAAAACCAAGACAGATAAGGTCGACACATATGTGATTGCTAAAACTCTTATGATGCAAGATCACCTACGATTCGTCAGTTTCTTTGATTTAGATATGATGGATCTTAGGGCTTTGGGACGCTTTAGGCAGAAAACCATAAAGCACAGAACCCGCTTGAAAATCCAACTGACAACCTATGTTGATCAAGTTTTTCCGGAAATACAGTATTTCTTCAAATCCGGTCTGCATCAGAAAGCTGTCTATGCTCTTTTAAAAGAGGCACCATCTCCTAAAGAAGTTGCTTCCATGCATATGACTCATCTGGCGAATCTGCTAAAAGTGAACTCACACGGACACTTTACCAAAGAGCAGGCCAAAGAATTAAGAGTTCTGGCACAGAAGTCTGTCGGTGCTAACGACAGCGCTATATCTATTCAAATAACTCAGACCATCCAACAAATCGAGTTACTTGATAGCCAATTAAAAAAGATTGAAGCTGAGATGACAGAAATAATGAAATTCAACGATTCTGTTATCATGACCATTCCTGGTATCGGATATATCAATGGTGGAATGATTCTTGGTGAAATAGGTGATATTCACCGTTTCTCCAATCCTAATAAGCTGCTAGCATTTGCTGGTTTGGATCCTTCTGTGTATCAGTCTGGTAACTTTCAGGCTAAATCAACACGTATGTCCAAACGAGGCTCTCGCGTATTACGATACGCTCTCGTAAATGCTGCATGGAACGTTGTACGAAACAACACAACCTTCAAGGCTTATTATGACGCCAAGAGGGCTGAAGGCCGGTCTCACTACAATGCACTTGGTCATTGTTCCGATAAGCTTGTCAGAGTCATCTGGAAGATACTTACTGACAATATAGAATTTAACCTCGAATAAGAGGTCTGTACATCATATCAATAGTAGATTTTGAAAATGGGCTTTTCAGGAGCTTTGTTAAAGTTACCCTTTTTTGCCATAGATAACGATTTTTAATTTCCAGCTAATTTAGTCTTGACTTTTCATAGCTGGTCTCCATACTTATACAATTCTTAGCGAGGAACCTCTACCATAATGTAACACTCTACCTTATCTTCTTCGCGGATGTCGTTGAAGCCGTTAAATACAAGACCACACTCGTATCCTGCTGCAACTTCTTTTACATCATCCTTGAATCTCTTAAGGGATGCCAGATCACCTTCAAAGATCTGCTCATCATCACGAGTGATACGGCACTTACAACCTCTCTGAACTTTTCCGTCAAGGACATAAGAACCAGCAATTGTTCCCACACCAGAAGCTTTAAATGTCTGGCGCACTTCCACATGAGCGATAACTTTTTCTTCATAAATTGGCTCAAGCATACCTTTCATCGCACGCTCAATATCCTCAATGGCATCATAAATAACACGGTACAGACGCAAATCTACATTTTCACGATCTGCAATTTCTTTTGCTGTGTTATCCGGACGAATATTAAATCCGATGATAATCGCATTGGATGCACTTGCCAAAGACACGTCAGACTCGGTAATAGCACCAACACCACCGTGGATCACACGTACTGCAACTTCTTCGTTGCTGAGTTTCAAGAGACTCTGTTTTACTGCCTCTACCGAACCCTGAACATCGGCTTTGATAATGAGGTTAAGATCTTTTACATTACCCGCCTGAATCTGGTTAAAGAGACCATCCAAGGAAAGTTTCTTCGCTTTTGTCTCTTCCAATAGTTTATCCTTACTCTGATCAATGTATGCTTGGGAAATCTGTTTTGCTTCCTTATCACTTTCGGTAGCAACAAAAATCTCTCCCGCTGCAGGAGCGCCATTCAATCCAAGAATTTCTACAGGAGTAGAAGGACCTGCCACTTTCACACGCTCACCATGATCATCTAACATGGCACGTACTTTACCATGAGCAGAACCAACTGCCAAATGATCACTGATACGAAGAACACCTTTCTGTACCAATACGGTAGCAACTGGACCACGTCCTTTATCCAATCGTGCCTCAATTACGATACCTCTTGCCTTACGATCTGGGTTTGCTTTCAACTCAAGCACTTCTGCTGTCAGAACAATCATTTCAAGCAACTGATCGATACCTTCTTTGGTATGCGCAGAAACCGGTACAAAGATTGTACTTCCGCCCCAATCTTCTGGGATCAATTCATACTCAGCAAGCTCCTGTTTTACTCGCTCGATGTTAGCTCCCGCTTTATCAATCTTATTGATTGCTACGATAATTTCCACACCTGCTGCTTTTGCATGGTTAATCGCCTCTACGGTCTGTGGCATAACACCATCGTCTGCTGCTACAACAAGAATTGCAATGTCCGTAGACTGAGCACCACGCATACGCATGGATGTAAATGCTTCATGTCCTGGTGTATCCAAGAATGTGATTTTCTCGCCCTTACTTTCTACTACGTAAGCACCGATATGCTGGGTAATTCCACCCGCCTCGCCGGATGTTGTATTGCCCTGGCGAATCGCATCAAGAAGAGAAGTTTTACCATGGTCTACGTGACCCATAACGCAGACAACTGGTGGACGTTTTTCCATTTTCTCTTCTGGTTCCTCTTCCTCTTTTAAAAGTTCAGCAACCATATCCACTTTTTCTTCCATTTCTGCGATAATATCAAACTCAAGTGCGATTTCCTCTGCTTCCTCAAAGGTAATGTCCTGATTTAAGGATACAATCTGGCCCTGCATAAACAACTTCTTAACAAGTGCTGCCGCAGGCATCTTCATCTTATCTGCCAATTCACGAATGGTAAGACTCTCCGGAATTGTAATCTGCTTGATTGTTTCTTCTGGCTCTTTTACAACTGGTTCTGGCTTAATGAAAGCACCCTTACGATTTGGATCCTTTTTATTACGAATCCGTGTCATTTCTTCTTTACTTGCCTTCTTATATGTTCCCTTTTCCTGAACCTTCTTATCTTTTCTCTTTCTGGAATTCTTCTGTTCCTGCTTGATTCCATCAAAACCGCTCTGCGCTTTTTCAAAACGTTCAAAAACACGATCTCCATTGTTGCGGTTATTACCACTCTGGTTGTTTTTGCGATCATTGTTATTTCTTCTATCGCCACGGTCATTTCCGTTAGAACCCTTGTTTCCATTCTGTGAACGACGGTCCCCGCGATCGTTGTTATTTCTTCTATCGCCACGATCATTTCCGTTCTGTGGTCGACGGTCCCCACGATCGTTGTTATTTTTTCTGTCACCACGATCATTTCCGTTAGAGCCTTTGTTTCCATTCTGTGGACGATCGTTTTTGTTCTGTGGTTTACGATCGATTTCACCAGATACTTCTTCCTTCTTCTCAGGCTTCTTTTCAGCCTTTTTCTCTACTTTTGGCTCTTCTTTCTTTTCTTCCTTCTGCACTGGCGCAGTCTTTTCTTCTACTTTCTTCGCTGGCTCCTCTTTAATTTCTGGTTTCGCTTCTACCGCTACTTCCTTCTTCTCTTCCACTGCCGGCTCTGCTTTTTTAACTGGCTGTGCATTTGGATTATTAAATGTCTTCAGCAAAAATGCAATCGCATCATCTTCGATATTGCTGTTGGCACCTTTTACATCAAAGCCGTTATCGTTCAACAACTGAACCAAATCACCGCTTTTGATTTCTTTATTTTTTGATTGTAAACTTCTTGCTATTTCAAATATTTTCATTTTTGCCATACTACATTTCCTCCAAATCTAAATTTTTACTAATGGATGATGCAAAGCCCTGATCCAGAACGGCAAGCGATGCACGAAACTCTTTTCCTATTGCATTCCCCAGCATATCCTTGTCACCAATAATTGCCAATGGCACCTGGTAAAAATGACAAGAATTCCGAAACTTCTTCTTGGTATTTTCTGAGGCATCCTCCGCCACAATCACCAGCTTCGCCTCACCGGAACGAATTGCCTGCTCCGTCATGAATTCTCCGCTGGCAACATTACCGGATTTCATCGCCAGTCCCAATGTTCCAAACACTTTGTTTTTTTGAATCATTCACTTAACTGCCTTTCTAAATCATCATATATTTCGTCTGCTACATTCATTTTGAACGCCCTACTTAGACCATTTGATTTTCGCGCCTTTTTCAGACATTCAATGCTATCGCAAAGATAAGCTCCTCTTCCATTTTGCTTTCCCGTACGGTCAATCAACAGAATTTCCTCTTCTGTCTTCACCACACGAATCAACTGTTTCTTCTCTTTGCTTTCACGACAGCCTACACACTGTCTCATCGGAATTTTCTTCCCTTTCAAAAAACCACTCCTAACCCTCGAGGCTCTGAGTCTCGCTCTTTATATCAATTTTATATCCTGTTAACTTCGCAGCCAATCTTGCATTCTGACCTTCTTTTCCGATTGCAAGAGACAACTGGTAATCTGGTACCACAACCATTGCTGTCTTCTCTTCCGTATCAACCGTAACAGACAATACACGGGAAGGACTCAACGCATGCTCGATAAAAATTGCTGGATTCTCATTCCACTCTACAATATCAATCTTTTCGCCACGAAGCTCCTCCACAACAGTGTTTACACGGATACCATTCACACCAACACATGCACCTACTGGATCTACATCTGGATTTGCGCTATATACCGCAATCTTAGAACGTGAACCAGCCTCACGGGATACATTTTTAATCTCCACAACACCACTCTGAATCTCTGCAACCTCCGACTCAAACAAGCGTTTTACCAACTCTGGGTGTGTACGACTGATGGTAATTCTTGGTCCTCTTGTTGTATCTTTTACTTCTGTTACATATACTTTGATTTTTTCATGAGACTTGAAACGCTCGGTTTTCACCTGCTCTGCCTCTGTTAAAACCGTATCAATTTTACCGATATTTACGTTATAATTCCCGCCGGAATATCTCTGTACAGTACCAGTAATAATATCTCTTTCTTTTGTATAATACTGATCAAAGAGAACTTTTCTCTCCTCTTCACGAATCTTCTGAACAACAACTTGCTTTGCTTTCTGTGCAGAAATACGTCCAAAGTTCTTAGGTGTCACCTCAACACTAACAGTAGCGCCAAGATCTGTCACATTATACTTTGCCTCTGCCTCCACAATACTCATCTGAAGAGTGGTATCCTCTACCTCTTCAACCACTTCTTTATCCTGATATACGTGGAACTCACCTGTTGTCTCATCTAAGGTCACACGAATGTTGTCAGATTTCCCGAACTGATCCTTGCAAGCAGCAAGAAGAGAATTCTGAATCGCATCAATCAAAATTTCTTTGCTGATGTCTTTTTCCTTTTCAATTGCCTCCAAAGCTTCAATCAATTCTGGATTACCATTTGTCACCTTACTGTTTTTCGCCTTCATTTTTTCCTTTTCCTCCATTCTGCCGAACCGTTTCGGCGCTCTCTGATCTAATATCTATATCTTTGTTAAAAATCGATGGATCTGCGTATCAACGCAATGTTTTTTATTTCAATTTCCATACCATCGTCGCCATCAAATCCAAGAACAATCTTTCCACCAGAAACACTATCCTCTGCTGGTGCATTGTACTCTTTTAAAATTCCTACAAACTCTTTATCGGTATAGGTTTTTCCATTCTGTTCCCATGATACAGGAGCAAACAACTTAACTTCTACATCATTTCCCAGATTTCTTATGTAATCTCTTGGCTTTTTAAATGCACGCAAAAGTCCTGGCGAGCTCACCTCTAAAATGTAGGATTCCTCGATGAAATCCTCCTTATCCATAAGTTCACTGAGCGCGTGATTGACAAGAGTCAGATCATCAATGGTAATGCCTCCCTCTTTGTCGATATATGCTCGCAAATGCCAGCTTCCCGCCTCTTTCACAAATTCAACGTCTACAAGTTCAAATTGATTCTCTTCAAGAATCGGAGCAATCAACGTTTCTGTTCGTTGCTCATATGCCTGATGTTTACTCAAAACAACCCTCATTTCTTTTTACTAAAAACAATGAGTGGACTCGCGTCCACTCATTCTATCCTATAACAACATTTTAAGTTTATCACAAGTTTCCAGTAAATGCAAGCAAAACTTTCGCGAAGGCTAACAGCCGTGCACTTCTAGGAAAGAGGACACATTCGAGCTTGCTCGTAAATGTGTTTTCTTTCCTGGAAGTATAGGGCGCAGCATAGCGAACGTAGTTCGCATGCGATGAGTATGCGCTAGCATACGAATTCGCACGGCTGTTAACTTCTACTTTCTCTACTTTCCTGCCACCGTATACATTCCATAATACACACCTTGCTGTTCCATCAACTCCTCATGAGTTCCTTCTTCCTCGATTCCCTCTTCCGTCAGCACAAGAATTCGCTCCGCATTCCGTATCGTAGACAATCGATGCGCAATAACAAACGTGGTTCGATTCTTCGCAAGCTTTTCCAAAGATTCCTGCACCACACGCTCACTTTCATTATCCAACGCCGATGTCGCCTCGTCAAAAATAAGAATCGGTGGATTCTTCAAAAACACTCTCGCAATGGACAAACGTTGTTTCTGACCACCAGACAATTTCACACCACGTTGACCAATATTGGTCTCATAGCCCTCTGGCAAATTCATAATGAATTCGTGAGCATTGGCATTCTTAGCCGCCTCGATAATTTCTTCTTTTGTAGCATCCGGTTTTCCGTATCTTATATTATCAATCACCGTTCCAGCAAAAAGATACACATCCTGCTGAACCACACCGATATTCTGTCGCAAACTCTTTAACGAATACTGGCGAATATCTACATTATCAATATAAATCTTACCAAAGGTCACTTCATAAAATCGCGGAATCAAACTGCAAAGAGTAGTTTTTCCAGCTCCGGATGTTCCCACCAGTGCCACATACTCTCCTGCCTTTACATCAAGGCTCACATGACTCAGCACTTTTTCCTGATCTTCCTCATAACGGAATCCAACATCATCGAAACACACATTTCCTTTCAGAACCCCTGCCTCAATCGGACGCTCCGGATCTTTGATTTCCGGCTCCACAGAAAGAATTTCACGAAATCTCTCATATCCGGATATACCATTTTGAAATTGTTCCGTAAAGTTAATAAGCTTTTGCACCGGTTCCGTAAAATTATTTATATATAGAAGAAATGTAATGAGATCCGGTGCACTAAGAGCACCATTGGTCAAAAGTACAGCCCCCACCACAATTACAACAACGGTAATCATTGTGATAAAAGCAGTCATTCCTGCATGATATTGTCCCATATAGAAATAGCTGTTTTTCTTGCTATCTAAAAATGCCTGATTCCCGATAGCAAACTTATCCTGCTCAACATCTTCGTTGGCAAAAGATTTCACCACACGAATTCCAGACAGATTGTCTTCTATCCGTGCATTGATATCCGCCACTTTTTCACGATTTCGACGAAATGCACGTTTCATCTTACGATTCAGAATATAGGCAAATACAAACATAATCGGAATCAACACAAATGCCGCAATGGCAAGGCGCCAATTCAGCCAAACAAGAATCCCCAACGTACCAACAAACTTAATAAAAGAAATCACCACATCTTCTGGTCCATGATGCAAAAGCTCAGTAATCTCAAACAAGTCATTGGTGATTCGAGACATAAGCTGCCCCACCTTCTGATTATCATAGAAAGAAAAGGATAGCTTCTGATAATGATCAAAAATCTGCTTACGCATGTTGAACTCAATCTTTGCTCCCATAACATGACCAAAGTTGCCGATAAAATAATTACTAAAACACTGGACCATCACCAATATCGTCATAGCACCACCAAGCAACAAAATCTTATTCAGTATCTGATCCTTTGGTAGATACACAACCGTGCCCGTTATGTAACGCACAATCAATGGAATCACAAGCGTAGTAGCCGCTCCCAGAAAGGCAAAAAACATATCCGCCGCAAATATCCCCTTAAAGGGTTTATAATAACTCAAAAACTCGTTCCATTTAAAATATTTTTTTTCTTCCACGTCTTTTCATCTCCAATCTATCACCTTACAAATGGAAAAAGAACACTTCAACCGAAGTGTTCTTCCTTAGTAGTCCGTAGGGGAATCGAACCCCTGTTTCTGCCGTGAGAGGGCAGCGTCTTAGCCGCTTGACCAACGGACCATTTTGATGATTTTCTCAATCAACATTTGTTATTGTACAATGCTTTTCGACAATTGTCAATCCTTTTTTTATATAATTTCAAAAATAATGAGGATACCTATGTAAAAGTATCCTCATACCATTATCTATTACCCAAAGAAATCTAAGATAGACATCTGATCGGTTTCTGGCAAATCGCCAAGAAGTCCTAGGTCTCCCATCTTCTCCACTACTGTTCCCGATATCTTACTTCTCACTTTGAAGTTTTCTCGAGAAGAAAATGGTCCGTCTTTCGCAGCTTCCACCACGCCTTCCGCCGCTTTTCCACCCATTCCGTCAATGGTACTTAGCGCCGGCATTAACTTTCCATCGATGATCTGGAAATGATTTGCCTTGGCACGGAAAATATCAATGGGCATAAACTCAAAACCTCTTGCGTACATTTCCTGCACAATTTTCATATCTCCCAAGGATGCCTGCTCTTTCTGGGTCAGTTCATTGGAACGCTTTTTATAATCACGAATGTGTGCCTCCAACTTCGCTCTTCCCAAGCACATCAACTCGTAGTCAAAAGCCTTGGCTCGAATACTAAAAAACGCCGCATAATATGCCAAAGGATAAAACACCTTAAAATACGCAATACGAAATGCCATCATGACATACGCCACCGCATGGGCTTTCGGGAACATGTACTTGATTCTCTTACAGGATTCAATATACCACTCTTCCACGCCTGCCTCCAGCATGGCTGTTTCCATTTCAGGTTTCAGACCTTTTCCCTTACGTACACTTTCCATGATATTAAAGGCAAGTCCATTTTCCACGCCTGTATGAATCAGATACGTCATAATGTCATCTCGCGTACAAATTGCCGTAGACAGTGTACAATTTCCCTCTTTGATAAAATACTGGGCGTTGTTCAGCCATACATCTGTACCATGGGAAAGTCCAGAAATTCGCACGAGATCTGAAAAGTTCTTTGGCTTCGTATCTCGAAGCATCTGCATTACGAACTCCGTACCAAACTCTGGAATACCTAGACTTCCCAAATCACATCCCATCAAGTCTTCTGGCTCTACCTTCAACGCCGAAGTATTCTCAAACAACGACAATACTTCCCGATTATCTAGGGAAATGGTCTTTGCATCCACCCCAGTCAAATCCTCCAACATTCGTATCATCGTCGGATCGTCGTGTCCCAGTATATCAAGCTTCAGCAAGTTATGATCAATGGAATGATAATCAAAATGTGTCGTAATAATCGACGTTTCTTGATCATTTGCCGGGTGTTGCACCGGCGTAAACGTATAGATTTCCCATCCCAATGGAAGTACAATAATTCCTCCCGGATGCTGCCCTGTGGTTCTGCGAACCCCTACACAGCCTTCCACAATACGGGAAATCTCGCAGTTTCGCTTCCGCATTCCACG
>JAZNJZ010000099.1:0-13898 GCA_045578325.1 Eubacterium sp. | reverse complement strand
TTTTTCTTCCATCTCGCGCTGCTGTTCTTCCATCTGACGCTGCATTTTCTGCGCCTGTTTCATAAGATTGTTCATGCTTCCTGGCATTCCGCCCTGAAATCCTCCACGTCTAGCCATAATTTACTACCATACCTTTCTTTTTTGTTTTTTGACTATATACAATACTGCGGAATATTCCGCGCTAGTATTCCTTTATTCCATTGACTCAATAACGATATCGCTTTCTCCAAATAGCCCCCGAAGTTCCGGCAAAGCGTCATACTCTCGCTGGTCGGCGACATACTTGTATTCAATGGTCACATTCTTTCCAATTACACCAGAAGCAATGTCCGCCAACTGCGCTTTTTGCTCCTCACTTCCCGCATAATACGTATAACTGGTATCCTGGGAGAATGCAATTACAAGACTTCCCTTATCGTCTACCGTCAATGTTACATGGTTTAACATACTCTTAGAAACCGGATCCAGCTGATTTAACACCTGCTGCCAGTTTCCCACAAGCGCTTTTACCTCTTGTGGCACAGCGCTTTCCAAAATCTTTGGTTTCACCGGTTCCACAACCGCCGCCTGCTCAGGAATCATCGCCGCGGTACTGGGCGCAACAGCCACTCCGTTTTTCAGCTGTTCTTCCAAGTTGTGCACACGATTGATCAAAGAGTCATAATCTCTCTCCATCTCCGGTTTACAAAGCTTAATTAACGCAACTTCGAAAAGCACTCGCTTTTCTGTGGCATACTTCATCTGGTTTTCCACTTCGGAAAGCACCCGAATGTAGCGAAATACCATTTCCACTTCCAGACTTTGTCCCGTCTCAATCAACGTATTGAGATTTTCCTCGGACATATCAATCAAATTTTCGGGATGTTCCGTACTCTTTACCAGCAGTATATTACGCAAATACCAGATAAATTCATCGCAAAACCGCGTCAAATCTTTTCCCTCTGACACGATCGTATCGATGATCTGCATCAGCCCTGCCACGTCTCCGCTGGCAAGAACCTTTGTAAAGGTGGCATACACTTCATGATCCACCGCACCAAGGACTTTTAGTACCTTCTCATAGGTAAGGGTCTCGCCAAAATAAAAGGAAATGCACTGCTCCAGCAAGCTCAGTCCATCACGGAGCGCGCCGTCCGCCAGCTTCGCAATGTAAGTCAGCGCCCGTTCTTCTGCCTCCACCCCTTCTTTATCCAAAAGCTCCCGCAATCGCGCCGCAATGGTCTCCACTGTGATTCGCTTAAAATCGTATCTCTGACATCGCGACAATATCGTTAACGGAATTTTATGCACCTCTGTGGTAGCTAAGATAAATATCAAATACGATGGTGGCTCCTCCAACGTTTTCAATAACGCATTGAAGGCACTGGTGGTCAGCATATGCACCTCGTCGATGATGTATACTTTGTACTTTCCTTGTGGTGGTGAATATTGTACCTCTTCAATTACCTGGCGAATATCATCCACTTTGTTATTGGACGCCGCATCCATTTCCACCACATTCATGGAGTTTCCCGATGCAATGCTCTGGCACATGGCACATTCGCCACATGGACCTTTCTCACCTGGATTCTCGCAGTTTACTGCCTTAGCAAAAATCTTCGCGATGGTGGTTTTTCCCGTACCTCTTGTGCCACAAAACAAATAAGCATGTCCCACATGATCGGATTGAATCTGGTTTTTCAGAGTGGTTACAATGTGTTCCTGCCCCTTTACATCTTCAAAATGATCTGGTCTAAATTTGCGGTATAACGCTTGATAAGACATGCTTTATTTCCTCCTAATCTCCAAAGCAGATACCGAGTTTCTTCGCCTCTTTGATAATAGACGACTCCGGATCTACCATTTTCAGTTTTCCTGCCACCTCATCCAATGGCACAGGAATGATTTCATCTCCCTTGAATCCCACCATATAGCCATACTTCTCTTGCAAGATCAAGTCTGCTGCCGCAGCTCCCAAACGAGTCGATATGACGCGGTCATATGCGCATGGACTTCCACCACGCTGTGTATGTCCCGGAACCGTAATACGAATCTCCTGGCCCGTTCTCTCCTCAATCTCCGCACCAATGCGATAAGACACACTTGGGTACGGACTATTTTTCATTTTCTCTTTGTATTCTTTCTTACTAAGTGCTGCATCTTCCTTGGAAATAGCCCCCTCAGCAACTGCAAGAATAGAAAATCTCTTCCCTTCTTCATTTCGTTTCTCCAGCGCTGCAATAACCGAATCAATGTCATATGGAATCTCAGGAAGCAAGATTACATCCGCTCCACCAGCGATACCCGCATGCAGCGTCAGCCACCCCACTTTGTGTCCCATAACTTCAACGATAAATACACGTCCATGGGAATACGCTGTTGTATGAATGCAATCAATACAATCGGTGGCAATATCCACCGCGCTCTGGAAACCAAAGGTCATATCCGTTCCCCAAATATCGTTATCGATGGTTTTCGGAAGCCCGATTACATTTAACCCTTCTTCTCTCAGAAGATTGGCGGTCTTCTGTGTCCCATTTCCCCCAAGAATCACAAGACAATCCAGCTTTAATTTCTCATAGGTGTTTTTCATTGCCAGAACCTTGTCCATTCCATTGGCATCCGGCTTTCTCATATGCTTAAACGGCTGTCTCGAGGATCCCAGAATGGTACCTCCCTGAGTCAAAATGCCAGAAAAATCCGACGGCTTCATTTTCACATAGTTCTCATACATGAGCCCCTTGTATCCCTCCAGAATACCAAGAATCTCAACATCCTCACCAGATGCATACAATGTCTTTGCCACACCCCGCATGGTGGCGTTCAATGCCTGGCAATCGCCTCCGCTTGTCAAAAATGCTACTCGTTTCATAGGCACCTTCTCCTCTCAACTCTGTTTTTTATAATAACACATTACATTTTCATTTTCAATTCTTTCATTTTGCGAAGAACTTGGTTTCTCCCTTTTCCCATTTTTACTCCGTTCACTGCAAATTCTTTTTTTATTATACTATATTTTGAGGGGCGATTTCAACAGAAGCATTGCTTTTTTAGGATTCTGTTTTTTCATTCTCTTCGTCGGAATAAAGATTCACTTCCGACTCATCCGAAGGAATTTTCCCCAAAACACCACCTATAATATAATACTCATCTGCCGCATTCCCTTCTCCCAACATAAGGGTATATTGGTTTCCTTTTTGCATCTTTACATAACCATTATCATGAACAACCATATCTTCTTCTGCATCATAATGAATATCCTCTCGAATCGTAATCGCATCCCCTACTTTATACTTTTCTTGCGAATCCTTTACAACCTTTTCAATCTCAAAATCGGATAACAGATTATAGGTATCTCCCTCGAAATCCGGTTCTTCCATTTTCTCATCTCTCTTTGTCCCTTGCACGATCAATATAGCTTCTTTTTCCATTGCCTCGTAGGAAGAACAATCATGAAAATAATCCGCCTCCACAATCACATGCTTCTTATTCTCATCGTCAAATACCGAAATCGACACTTCTGCCGTTTTCTCCTCTGTTGCCGGTACTGCTTTTTTTACTTGTTCTAACTCTGTCTTATCACCACACCCTGTACACATAACCACGCACATCATAAATACCGCAATCACTTTTCTACGCATTGTTTCATCCTCCTATAAAACCCTTTAAAAATAGTATGCCACAATCGGCACCATTCATCAAGTTTTTTAGAGAACTCCCCTCGCCTCTCAACAAAATAATTCCAAAGACGAGAGGAAACGTTTCACTTGGATTCGTCGTGTGAGTAGCTTTCTGTCGGCTGAATTCTACACGGACATTATCGATGTTTGAGCAATATAGAAAGAAGGCTGACAACTTATGAGCTTGCTCATATAAGTTACCAGCCTTCTTTTTATGTTGCGAGTTCGATAACTGTCCGCGTTGTTTTGAATTCAGACACAGAAATCACTCACACAGAACTCCAAGTGACCGTTTCCGGTTCGTCCTTGAAATTATTTACTCTGAATATACTCATCAATCGCCTTAGCAGCAGATTTACCAGCACCCATTGCAAGGATAACGGTAGCGGCACCTGTTACGGCATCTCCACCAGCGTAAACACCCTCACGGGTTGTCTCGCCCTTCTCATCCTTTGTAATAAGGCATCCGTGGTTGTTTGCATCCAAACCTGGAGTTGTAGAACGGATCAATGGGTTAGGACTTGTACCGATGGACATGATTACGGAATCTACATCCAATACAAACTCGCTGCCCTCTTTTACCATTGGGCGACGACGTCCACTCTCATCTGGCTCACCAAGCTCCATCTGAACACATTTCATACCGGAAACCATTCCATCCTCGTCTCCCAAAATCTCGATTGGATTGTGGAGAGTCTTGAAGATGATTCCCTCTTCCTCTGCATGCTCAACCTCTTCTTTTCTTGCTGGAAGCTCTTCCATACCACGACGGTATACGATATAAACTTCCTCAGCACCAAGACGTTTTGCACATCTTGCAGCATCCATTGCTACGTTTCCACCACCAACGACAGCAACTTTCTTTGCGTGCTGGATTGGTGTCTTAGAATCTTCTTTGTATGCTTTCATCAGGTTAATACGTGTCAAGAACTCATTTGCAGAGAATACACCCTTCAAGCTCTCGCCTGGAATGTTCATGAAACGTGGAAGTCCTGCACCAGAACCTACGAATACTGCCTCATTACCCATCTCGAAGAGTTCATCGATAGTAAGAACCTTACCAATTACCATGTTTGTCTCAACATCTACACCGATTGCCTTCAAGTTATCGATCTCTTTCTGAACGATTGCTTTTGGAAGACGGAATTCAGGAATACCATATACAAGTACTCCACCAGCAAGATGAAGTGCTTCATAAATTGTAACTTTGTAACCCATTTTAGCAAGGTCACCAGCTACCGTAAGACCACTTGGGCCTGCTCCGATAACTGCTACTTTGTGTCCGTTCTGCTCTGGCATAACTGGTTTTTCTTTGCAGTTCTCTCTATGATAGTCTGCTACGAAACGCTCCAAACGTCCGATACCAACTGCCTCACCTTTGATACCACGTACACATTTTCCTTCACACTGGTTTTCCTGAGGACATACACGTCCACAAACCGCTGGAAGGGAAGTAGATTTGGAAAGAACCTCAAATGCACCTTCCATGTCTTCATTTGCCACTCTCTCAATAAATGCAGGAATGTCAATCTGTACTGGACAAGCGCTTACACAAGGTTTCTTTGGACAGTTGAGACATCTTCTTGCCTCGTTTACTGCCATTTCATAAGTATAACCAAGAGCTACCTCATCAAAGTTTTTATTTCTAACATCCGGATCCTGTACAGGCATCGGACATTTGTTCATATCCATATTACGTTCTGCCATGATTACTGCTCCCCTTTCTTCAGCAAGTTACAAGATGCTTCGCGAGCATGAGCCTCGAACTCTTTGTACATAGTACCACGGTGCATAGCCTCGTCAAAGTCTACCAAATGTCCGTCGAAGTCTGGACCGTCTACACAAGCAAACTTTGTCTCGCCGCCTACCGTCAAACGACATCCACCGCACATACCGGTACCGTCTATCATAATTGGGTTCATGCTGACCATTGTTTTAATACCGTATTTCTTTGTTGTAAGACATACGAATTTCATCATGATCAATGGTCCGATAGCAATAACCTCATCGTATTCATTTCCTTCGTTGATAAGCTTCTCAAGAGCGTCTGTTACAAGACCTTTCTCTCCATAGCTTCCATCGTCTGTCATCATTACAAGCTTATCGCTTGCTGCTTTGAACTCGTCCTCAAGGATAACGAGATCCTGATTACGGAATCCAACGATTGAGTGAACTTCTGCACCCATATCGTGAAGTTTCTTTGCTACTGGATATGCGATGGCACAACCTACACCACCACCAACAACAGCAACTTTCTTCAAGCCTTCTGTATGTGTAGGCACTCCCAGAGGTCCTACGAAGTCGTGAAGGTACTCGCCTGCTTCCATCGTATCGAGTTCCATTGTGGATCCACCAACAATCTGATAAATGATGGTAACGGTTCCTGCTTCTCTGTCGAAATCAGAAATTGTCAACGGAATTCTCTCGCTATCTTCCTTTGCACGAAAGATAATAAACTGTCCCGGCTCAGCCTTCTTTGCAATCAATGGAGCCTCTACTACCATTTTGCTTACCGTAGGATTCAGGGACGTTTTCTCTACAATTTTGAACATAAAAATGCCTCCTGCCTGTTATTTTGATAAAAATCGTCAATAAAAATGCCAATTTACCCTATATAATAGCACATTTTCAACCTTTAAGCAAGGTATTTTCCAAAATCTCACATGCTTCTCCCACCAATTCTTTACACGGACGTTTCTGATAATATTCTTTTGTCCTTGGTTCTGGTGTCGCACCTGTCTGATATTCACTCCCCACCGTATTCTTTTTCTCATCATCCAGTCCCAGAAGTTCCCGACAAATGATACTTCCATTGCGTTTTTCAAATTCATTCGCCAATTGCTGCACTGTCTCGTAATTTTCCTTCTTCTGTTCCTTGTCCTTTGGATCCGCTGTGGCTGTTAGCATCCCTGCCACCATTGCCATTCCCGACACCGAGCCGCACACATGACGCAACCGGCCCAACCCGCCACCAAAAGAAGCGGATAATTTTGCTGCTTGCTCCCAATCCAGCCCCAACACATCGGCATACGCCAACACCACGGATTGCGAACAGTTGTACCCCTGCGAAAATAGTTCCATTGCTTTTTCTTTTCTTGATTCCATGTTCTTCCTCATTTCTATGCATCTCTTCTACGCATGTTTTTTTCTCCCAATCACTAACTATCTTGCCATAATTCATTGACAAAATCAAGGTTTCGTACTAAAGTTGATAATAGATGTTTGCTAGCCTAAAGCATACATTATTATTATGAAGAAAGCGAGGACGAACAACATGAGCGAATGCAATCACGATTGTTCCAGCTGCAGTAGCAATTGTAGCGACAGAGACCCAAAATCATTTATCGAAAATCCACATCCGGATAGTAATATAAAGAAAGTAATCGGAGTTGTCAGCGGAAAGGGCGGCGTAGGAAAATCCATGGTCACAGACCTTCTTACCGTGGCCTTTAGCCGTAAGGGGTATCACTGTGGTATTATGGACGCCGACATTACCGGCCCTTCTATTCCAAAAGCGTTTGGCATCACCGAAAAAGCCACAGGAAATGCAACTACCATCTTCCCAGTAAAATCAAAAACAAACATCGATATCATGTCCATTAATCTTTTGTTGGAAAATGAAACTGATCCTGTCATCTGGCGTGGTCCGGTTATCGCCGGCACAGTAAAACAGTTCTGGACCGATGTTCTTTGGGAAGATGTGGACTATCTCTTTGTTGATATGCCACCAGGAACCGGCGATGTGCCATTAACTGTTTTCCAGTCCCTTCCATTGGACGGAATCGTTGTAGTTACCACCCCTCAGGATCTGGTTTCCATGATCGTAGGAAAGGCAGTAAAAATGGCTGAGATGATGAACGTTCCTGTTCTTGGAATTGTGGAAAATATGAGTTATGTGGAATGCCCAGACTGCGGAAAGAAACTTTCTGTATTTGGCGAAAGCCACGTAAAAGAAATCGCTGCACAGTACGATCTTCTTGTGCTTAGCCAGCTTCCAATCAATCCCGCTCTTACTGCAGCAGTGGATGCTGGTAAGATTGAAGATTTGGAATTTGATTACATGGATGATGCGGTGAAGATCATCGAAAGCGCGGTGCAGGACGGAGAATAAACATGGACCGAAACACTTCTGACACGCCCGTGTGCTATATCTTTGGCGCCGGCGAATTCACTCCTTGCGAAATCACCCTGATGGAACAAGATTTGGTCATTGCTGCTGACGGTGGCTATGATCATTTGATCGGCATGGGACTTCGCGCCGACATCGCCTTAGGCGACTTCGACTCTGTTACATCTTATGAAATATGGGAAGATAATATTTGCGAAAAATTTACCTATCCCCCGGAGAAAGATGACACTGACATGATGCTCGCCATTAAACTTGGGCTTTCCAAAGGCTACGAAACCTTTGCGATATACGGGGGACTCGGCGGACGATTGGATCATACCATCGCCAACCTGCAAGCCCTATCCTTTGTAGCTGCCGAAGGCGCACAAGCCACTCTTTACCATAAAGATTACGCGGTAACAGCCATTAAAAATAGCAGTTTTACGTTACCAAAAGATACATCTGGTTACGTTTCTGTTTTTTCTTTGAGCGACCGCAGTGAAAACGTAACCATCAAAGGATTGAAGTACGAAATCGAAGGGGCTACGTTGACCAATTCATTTCCCCTTGGCGTTAGCAATGAAGCAAATGGGAAAAAGGGAGTTATCAGCGTAGGGCGCGGCACATTAGCAATCCTATGGAATCTATCCGATAATTAACACAAAAAAGTTCTCTACCTGCCTATTCTGGCATGCAGAGAACTTTTTTAATTCATTGTATTTTATTATGCTTTCAAAGTATCATACAATGCTTTTACTGTAGGATAAATCTCTTTGAATTTTGCATATTTTGCATCGTATTTTGCAGTAAGTTCTGCATCTGGCTCTACGCAATCTACAATCTTAACGATCTTAGCTGCTGCCTCTTCTACAGAAGCATACTCGCCACATGCAACCGCTGCCAACATCGCTCCACCAAGACCAGGACCTTCCTCACTCTCAATGATGTTCAACTTGATACCAAGTACGTTAGCAATGATTTTCTTCCAAAGTGGGCTCTTTGCTCCACCACCACAGATGTTTGTCTCTGTGATATTGATGCCAAGGTCTTTCGCGATTTCGAAAGAATCACGGATTGCAAATGCAACACCTTCAAGCATTGCCTGAGTCATATCTGCTCTTGTTGTATCCATGGACATACCGATGAACAATGCACGAGCATCTGGGTTGTTGTGAGGAGAACGCTCACCCATCAAGTATGGGAGATAATATACGTTGTTCTCACCAAGTTTATCGTCTGTGATAGGCGCCTGCTCTGCTGGATAATCTTTTGTACTAATAATTTCATCCATCCACCATTTGTTACAAGAAGCTGCACTAAGCATGCATCCCATCAAGTGGTAGTTTCCATCTGCATGTGCAAAAGAATGAAGTGCGTTGAACTTGTCTACGCCAAACTCTTTGCTAGAGATAAATACAGTACCGGAAGTTCCAAGGGATACGTTACATCCACCGTCGCCTACTGTACCTGTACCAACAGCTGCTGCTGCATTGTCTCCAGCACCTGCCGCGATTTTACAAGCAGTTGTCAAACCAAGCTCAGCTGCTGCTGCCTCAGTCAAAGAACCTGTAATCTCATAACTCTCGAAAAGTTTTGGAAGCTGCTCTTCTTTTACAAAGCAGATTTCCATCATTTCTTTGGACCAACATTTATTCTTAACGTCCATCAAAAGCATACCGGAAGCGTCAGAGTAATCACAGCTGTGAACACCTGTCATTTTGTATGCGATGTAGTCTTTTGGAAGCATGATCTTAGCGATCTTCTCAAAATTCTCTGGCTCATTTTCTTTTACCCAAAGAATCTTTGGTGCTGTAAATCCAGCAAATGCGATGTTCGCTGTGTACTCAGAGAGCTTATCTTTTCCGATTACATCATTGAGATAATTGGTCTCTTTTGTTGTACGTCCATCGTTCCAAAGGATAGCAGGACGGATTACATTATCCTCTGCATCAAGGATAACAAGACCGTGCATCTGACCACCAAAACTGATACCAGCAACTTTGTCTTTTTCAAAACCGTCTGTCAACTCTTTGATACCTATTACAACTGCATTCCACCAGTCTTCTGGGCTCTGCTCAGACCAGCCTGGATTTGGGAATGACAATGGATACTCTTTTGAAACAATGTTTTTAATGGAACCATCTGCCTCCATAAGAAGAAGCTTTACGGCAGATGTACCAAGGTCTACACCTATGTAATACATAATTAATCCTCCTTGTTTTTGCGAAGCAAATGTCTCTCTGCGCGAGCCATCAACCGAGCTCCCATGCAAGGAGAGGATTTGCCTCCTAAATATATAATGTATAAAACGTACTAGCGACTCGTGAACGGGTCGCTAGTAACAAATGTTTATATTGCTATTTTATTATGCAAATGGGTTCTCTGTTGGGTAACGAACACCTGCTGGCTGATTGTATCCGATTTCGTTTACATCAACACCGAGGTATTTGAATACTTCGTACAAAGTTTTTCCATAGTGACCAAATGCAACCGCACCGTGGTGAGGATAGTTACCCTCGATCAATACGTGACGGTAGAAACGTCCCATCTCTGGAATAGCAAAGATACCGATTGCTCCAAAGCTTCTTGTAGCAACTGGAAGAACTTCACCGTGAGCGATGTAAGCACGAAGCTTAGCATCTGCTGTACTCTGAAGACGGAAGAATGTGATATCTCCAGGAACGATATCTCCCTCGAGTGTTCCGTTTGTAACCTCGATTGGAAGAGAACGAGCCATGATCTTCTGGTATTTCATCTCGCAGAAAGAAAGCTTGCTGGAAGCTGTGTTTCCGCAGTGGAATCCCATGAATGTATCTTTCAATGTATAATTTCCATGTTTTCCTTTGATATCCTCGTCGTACAAATCCTGTGGTACGGAGTTGTTGATGTCGAGAAGTGTTACTGTATCCTGGCTTACTACTGTACCGTTGAACTCGGAAAGTGCACCATAGATATCAACCTCACAAGATACTGGAATACCTTTTGCTGTCAAACGGCTGTTTACGTAGCAAGGTACGAAACCGAACTGTGTCTGGAATGCAGGCCAGCATTTACCAGCGATAGCAACGTATTTTCTGTATCCTTTGTGCTCCTCAACCCAGTCAAGAAGAGTCAACTCATACTGAGCAAGTTTAGCGAGGATCTCAGGTTTCTTATTACCTTCACCAAGCTCTTTCTCCATATCTGCAACAACTTCAGGGATACGTGGATCGTCTGCATGTTTGTTGAATGCTTCGAACAAGTCAAGCTCAGAGTTCTCCTCGATCTCAACGTTAAGGTTGTAAAGCTGTTTGATAGGAGCATTACAAGCAAGGAAGTTCAATGGACGTGGTCCAAAGCTGATGATCTTAAGGTTTTCCAATGCATATACAGCACGAGCGATTGGAAGGAACTCATGGATCATATCTGCACAATCCTCAGCAGTTCCTACTGGATACTCAGGAATATATGCTTTTACGTTACGAAGCTTCAAGTTGTAGCTTGCATTAAGCATACCACAGTAAGCATCTCCACGACCGTCCATCAAGCTGTCTCCAGACTCCTCAGCAGCTGCAACGAACATCTTAGGTCCGTCAAAGTGCTTAGCAAGAAGTGTCTCAGAGATTTCTGGACCAAAGTTTCCAAGATATACACAAAGTGCGTTACATCCAGCTTTCTTAATATCCTCCAAAGCCTGAACCATGTGGATCTCGCTTTCAACGATACATACTGGGCACTCATAAATGTCTGCTGCGTCGTATTTCTTTGCATACGCCTCTACTAAAGCTTTTCTTCTGTTTACAGAAAGTGACTCTGGGAAACAGTCACGGCTTACTGCAACAATTCCGATTTTCATTTCTGGCATGTTGTTCATGTTACTAAAACCATCCTTTCATTTATTTTGTGAAATTTTAATCAAATCAATACATCCATTTTAATCGATATTGTAAAAAAAATCAACACCAAGCGTACAGATTTATCGAATTTTTTTTTAACGTAAGAATACACATTTTTTTACAACTCTCTTGCACGACGATTATTTATGGGTTATAATAAAGTTGTATAAGTATCGTTTCTTATTAAAAGGTGGTGATTTCATGGTCGAAGCATATAACTATTTTGTTGGTGGTTACATCCCGAAAGTGCAACCAAAAACAAACGTACATAATCGCAAAGAACTGAAAAACAAGTACAAAAACATCGTTTCCTTGAACAATGCCCATCCTTTGGCCATGATCCGGTTATCTCCGGACACCCAAATGTACGCATTGGACGTAAAGGAAATGTCAATGGAAATGGGCGAAGCCGCTCAAAACACACTGGATAGCAAACCAGAGGATACAAGAAAAAATGCCGAAGATACGGTTACATTGTTTAACAAGCTCTTAGCTCGTAGCGACGAGTATGGACTTGCCAAAAACAAGCCTTCCCGCCCTGGTGGCGAACTTCGCGCACTTGTATCGGCTCACAAAAATGAGTTGGAAGCTGCTGGATTTTCCATTGACCCGGAAAGCTATCTCAGCATTTCCTCAGACGAAGCATTTAAGGTTCCTACGGACTTCATGCAAGCATTGGCAGAAAAATGCGAAACCATGAGCATGAACCCAATGGAGTATGTTGAGAAGAAAGTTTATAGCTATGCACATCTTCATCAGAGCGATCTGGGAAACGCATACGCTTCCTCAATATACACCGGAATGCTTTTTAATTCTTATTGCTAGGAAAGGATTTATTCACTTATGAAGGGATTAGTACTAGAAGGCGGGACCATGCGCCCCATCTTTAGTTCAGGAGTAATGGACGCATTGTTGTCCGAGGATATTATGTTGCCGTATTGTATCGGTGTTTCTGCCGGTATTGCAGATGGCGTTTCTTACGTTTCCAAACAAAAAGGACGTAATCTTGAGATTGTTCGTCGATATCGTAACGACAAACGATACATGAGCAAACGTAATTTTGCCAAATGTCGTAGTTTATTTGGACTTGATTTCATCTTTGATGAGATTCCAAACGAACGGATTCCTTTTGACTGGGAAACATTTCAGAATTATGAAGGAACCTGCCTTGTAGGAGTCACAAACGCTTCCACTGGAGAAGCCGAGTACATGGATGGAAAGAAAATGGATCCTCAGTGCAATATGTTGCGCGCCACTTGCGCGATGCCACTTTTCTTTCCGGCAATCCGAATCGATGACAATCATTATTACGACGGTGGCCTATCTGGTCCAATCCCTATCAACAAAGCATTGGAGGACGGTTGCGACAAACTCCTTGTCATCCTCACTCAACCGAAAGGCTATGTGAAACGCTTGAGTAAATATGACAAAATGGGAGCAAATCTTCTGGCAAAGAAATATCCAGCCATTCGAGATACTATTTTATCTCGCCCAAATCGCTACAACGAAACGGTAATGCGATGCGAGGAGCTGGAAAAAGAAGGAAAGGTCATGATCATTCGTCCGAACTATCCTTTGAATAGTTTTGAGAGCAATGTGCAGAAACTGGAATCAACATACTGGCACGGGTACCGTATGACGAAAGAACGAATCAATCGAATCAAAAAATTTCTTGAGATAGAAAATGTTTGACAATTTCATCATATAGTGGTAGGATAATAGAGGTTCAGCGGATATGGCGGAATTGGCAGACGCGCTAGATTTAGGTTCTAGTGGGGAATCCCGTGCAGGTTCAAGTCCTGTTATCCGCATAAAAAAGAAGCATTCACATTTACGTGAATGCTTCTTTTTTATGCGGACGGAGACCTTGAAACCAGTTCAAGGTCTCCGCTTCGCACTTTTAAAGGGTTCTAAAGATTAATCTAATGATCAGTTCTTAGAACTTTTTCTTTTTCTAACATTTGTTATAATAGTCCTAGGTTTAAAAATCTAGTGTGTCTAAATAAGAAAGTGAGGACACACAAAATGAGGAGAAGAAGACAACACAATGAAATAATATAACACCAGAAAAGGAAGTTCTCTTGTTTAATATATAGAGGTGTGTTAGAATTAAACAAACTTGAATTTGTGGAGGTGTTTTATGAAAAAGTATGAGTTTGTAGATGTTAAGATGAAAGGGATAATGATTGGAAAAATAGAAGAGCATCGTAAGATAATTAATGAATATGCTGAAAAAGGTTATCGTTATGTAGGCTA
>JAZNJZ010000098.1:0-21382 GCA_045578325.1 Eubacterium sp. | reverse complement strand
AAGTTGTCATTGTGAATGCACATGATCCCGAGAAAAATAATAAAGTAAAAATAAGCAAATTATATGAATTCGAAGGCTTAAATCGTGTAGAAGTAGAGGAAGCAAATATCGGCTCCATCGTTGCCATTTCCGGTGTTTCGGATATTCACATCGGAGATACTCTCTGCTCCCCTGAAAATCCACAGGCGATTCCATTCCAGCGAATCTCCGAACCAACCATCTCCATGGAGTTCATTGTAAATGACAGTCCTCTTGCCGGACAGGAGGGAAAATACGTCACCTCCCGTCATTTGCGCGACCGTCTCTACAAGATGCTCAATACCGATGTCAGCCTCCGTGTGGAGGATACTGACAGCACCGAGGCTTACAAAGTATCTGGTCGTGGCGAACTTCATTTATCGGTTCTCATTGAAAATATGCGTCGTGAAGGCTTTGAATTTGCAGTCAGCAAACCCGAAGTGTTATATAAAACCGATGAAAGTGGTGCGAAACTGGAGCCAATGGAACGCGCGTATATTGATGTTCCTGACGAGTTTACCGGAACTGTTATCGATAAATTGAGCCAGCGAAAAGGTGAACTTCAAGGAATGAGTCCATTGAATGCTGGCACCACTCGTTTGGAATTCTTGATTCCATCCCGTGGATTGATTGGATATCGTGGTGAATTTATGACAGACACCAAAGGAAATGGTGTATTGAATACCGAGTTTTACGGCTACGGTTCTTATAAAGGCGACATTGCCTACCGTAAACAAGGTTCGCTTATTGCCTATGAATCTGGTGAAACCATCACTTACGGTCTTTTCAATGCGCAGGAGCGTGGTACACTTTTCGTAGGACCAGGCGAAAAAGTATATGGTGGTATGGTAGTTGGACAGAATGGAAAAGCCGATGATATCGAAGTAAATGTATGTAAGAAAAAACAGTTAACCAATACAAGATCTTCTGGTTCCGATGAAGCCCTTCGTCTCTCTCCAAAACGTGAACTCAGCTTGGAACAGGCAATTGAATTCATTGATACCGATGAATTATTGGAAATCACACCAGAAAACTTGCGTATTCGTAAAAAGATTTTGGACGGCACCGAGCGTTACCGCGCAAAGAGGAATTCCAAGAACAACTAATATAAGGAGGCACTCCATGGAACTCAAACCCATAAACCCGTTTGTGCAGGACATCTTCAAAAAATACGAAGCCTTACGCCCTTGTTTCATGAGCGAAGGACATTTTCTGAATTTGTTTTTATGGGAAAGTTACTACAACACAAAATTTGCAACCGATGACATTGCTCTATATCTGTTCTTTGAGCGAAACGGGAAGCGGGGGGCATTTTGTCCCCTGTGTGCCGTAGAGGATCTACCGGAAGCATTCCGACGTATGGAACAGCAATTTCATGATGTGTGGAACACAAAGATGAATGTCTATCTCTTGGATACATTGGTGAAAGATGCATGGCAAAATGCTGGTCTTCTCTCCCACTATACGATTCATGAAGATCGTGATAGTGCGGACTATATCTATGATGCAGAGAAGATGAAGACATTAAGCGGCCGAGCACTTCATAAAAAGAAGAACCTGGTAAATGCATTCCACCGCGAATATGAGGGACGCTTTTCCTATGAAACGTTGGGTTGTGAAAATATGGAAGAAGTAAAAGAATTCCATGAAAAATGGTTGGATGAACGCCGGATCTATGACAAATATAACTGTATTGATAACGAAGAAGAAGGCGTCTACCGTCTCCTTGGTAATTGCAAAAGCATTGATTGTCACATGGGCGGTGTTCGTATGGACGGCAAACTGGTTGCCTATACAGTGGGAAGTTATTGTGAAACCATTCAATGTGCCTTTGTTCACATCGAAAAGGCGGATAGCAACATCAAAGGACTTTACAATTACATTAACCAGCAATTTTTGATTCACGAATTTCCAGATGCGATATACGTGAATCGGGAAGACGACCTCGGTCAGGAAAATCTGCGAAAAGCAAAACTTTCCTACAAACCGATTCGTCTCGAAGAAAAGTATTATATTTGCGAATGTTAGGGGCAGGGTTTTGAATCGTTAGGGTTGTGAACGTTCTTATCGCACCCACCAAGCGTTGTAATCGTGTCCTTTTCGGTCATTCTCAGGGGGAGGCGTCATGTAATCGCCATAAATCCCCCTGAGTTTTTTATCATACTCTCTTGGTACTTTACAAGATATGCCTTCGAATTCCATGTCTATCCTATCTTCATAATACCGTTTTGCATTCTTCTCTTTGGTACCATAAACGGTAGCATAGCAGAAAACATTCTCGCTCTCATTGTAATCATAGGTTTTTGCAATTTGCTCCGCTTCTGCTATAATCTTTCCAAGCTTCCTCTTTTTTATGTGATGCCAATAAAACTGTTTTACTTGTTTGAGGGGATTCAGAAATGGTTTATATCTACCGATAATTTTGCGGGACTGTGTAATTCTGTCCCAATATTCTTCATAAACTTTCTGACACTGTTCTGGTGTAATTCCAGCTCCATCAATCGGAAACACATCCACCCACACAGCTTGAGCAAAAACATCTCTTCGCCCTTTCTTCTCTGTTACAGTATCTTTATGAACCACCTGAACATACGGAATAGCAATATTTTCTTTCATCCCTGTACGCAATTCATAGGGACTATCCTGTTCTATTTCCTCTACAAATACCTTCTTAAACAATTCGTAATCCGGTCGTGGCATAGAGATATCTATATCGTCATCCCACGGAATAAATCCACCATGTCGAACAATCCCTATTAAACTTCCATAATCAAGGATATATCGTAACTCATGCCTCTCACAAATTTCTATTACCTTACGAAATATATCAAGTTCAATCCGCTTGCATTCATCCATGCTAATTGATCGCATTTTATTCACCTTACTCACTTTCTACCTCGTATCGTTCCGCCAAAACTTTTTATTGTTTTCAAAATGTAGTCAAACTGACTGACATTAAATATACGGGACAAGATAACATACACCGCAACTCCAACCAATACTTGAAGCACCATGCTTGCAAGAATTGGTAACGGAATCCAGCCCACAATATAGACACAAACTCCCATGGTCATCGACAATAAAATAGACGGTACAAGGTCCGCTAACTGCTCCTGATACGAGTACTTCAAAAATTTGCGATTCGGTGTAGAGTTAACCAGTGCCGCAAAAAAGGTAACAATCATAGCAGACACAGCAATGGCCATAACACCACGATACATGACAGCTACGATCATGCCGATGCCAAATGCTTTTTTTACAATTTCCATAATCAGGTAGGTTCTTCCTTTTCCCATGGCCTTTACCGCCTGTACATTTGCTGTCTGCACCGGCTCCAAAGCAAACTGGATGCATGCAATCTGCATATATGGTACACAAGGCAACCACTTCTCTGTAAAAATCAGACGCACTGCCGGTTCTGTCATAACCATCAAGCCGATCATCAACGGCCACATAACATAAGAACTTACACGAATGGATAGCCGAACCACTTCCTTCATTTTCTTTGGATCATCCTGTTTTAACGTCATGGCAGGAAATAACACCGACGTAATGGACGAGTTGATATTGGTTACAACAAGACTCGGTAATTTTCCACCTTGATTATAAAAAGCAAGGTCCTTTTCCGTATACACTTTTCCAATGATAAGTCCCCGGATTTGCTTATAGGATGTGTGAAGCAACTCCGAAGCCAACATCTTCCACCCAAAACTAAATAACGTCTTCATTCGTTCTATAGAAAAGACCAATCTAGGCCGCCATTTTACTGTAAACCACAGCACCAACGTATCCGTCGTTGAATTAAACAGATACTGTGCCACCAGCGCCCATGCACCAAATCCCATATACGCCATAGCAATTCCCACCACCGCAGAACCAACCGTTCCAATCAGTGTAGAAAAGAAAAAGCGTTTAAATAACATCTTTTTCTGCACATAAGCATGCTGTACCGAATTCACACCAGCAAGAGGAAGTTTTAATGCCATCACTCGCAAAATCGGTGTCAAAATTGGTTTACTATAAAAACTCGCCACCAGTGGCGCACTTAAGAATACAATTCCATAAAGCACCCATGACATTACAATGCTAAAATAAAATACCGAAGAAAAATCTACTTCATCGGCATCTTTCTTCTGCACCAATGCCGAGCCAAATCCACTAGACACAAACACATTGGCAATGTCAATAAAAATAGTGATAAGCGCAATCACACCATAGTCCGACGGCAACAGCAATCTCGCCAGTATCATCGACACCAAAAAGGACACTGCCTGCGCACCAATTCGCTCACCAAATTTCCATATCAATCCAGAGAATACTTTTCTCTGCAATCCACTTTCACTCATTATATGCCTCGCTCTTTCTCACACGTTTTACACTTAATATTTGTGTCCCACAAACACAAACTCGTCAGATTGAATACTAGCACTCAATCCTGTCACCACTATGCACATATACCAGCTGCTCTCCCATAATCTCACTCATAATCTGATAAGGAATCTCACCCGTGCAATGTCCAGTATAAAAGCGTGTATTACTTCTTTCCTTTAACTCCCTTGCAATTTTCTCAATCACTTCGATATCCTCTTCGGAGTAACCAGATTTCTGCTGTAAATGAAATCCGCTGATTACCACATCCGGAGCACCACCGTATATTCTCTCATATTCTTCCAAAATATTCAATATCCCATTATGAGCACAACCAGAAATTAGCACTTGTTTTCCTTTTTCTTCGACAACAAGATACTGTTCATGCATAAATTCGTCTTGGGAAAATTCTTCCTTTCGCTTTACTTTGAGTTCCCGATTGCCAGCTGGCCATAACTTTCGTTCTTTGATACCGGAAAATATAAACAGCTCCTTATCAATGCTATAATTGCCTTCGATACAATGAATTTGATTGGATTCCAAAATGTGCGGATCAATTCCAATATATCGTTCCTCCGTTACACTTTTATGATAATACTTGTCTCCTGCCGACTGTTGCATCCAGATGGTCGCCGTATCATTTTGTTCCAAAAAGCCAAGAATCCCGCCTGCGTGGTCATAATGTCCATGGCTGAGAATCACCGTGTCCACCTTCGTCAAATCCACACCGAGAGTGTTCGCATTGTCCAGAAAAGAATTGCTGGCACCTGTATCCACCAGAAGCTTGTGGCTTTCGGTCTCAATATAAAAGCTTAAGCCATGCTCGATGAGGCACGCATTTATTCCTTTTGTATTTTCAATTAAGTTGATGATTTTCATATAGTTTTTCCTCGAATTCACGTACTGTTGTTGCTTTTGCCGCAGTTTTCAGCCAGATACCTAATAATTTCGTATCCCTTTCATCACATATCTTTTGTCTCGTTACCTCTGGCACTTCACCCAATTCTTCCAACAATTGAAGTATTGATTGTGCTTGTCCTTCTGCACGTCCTTCTTCTCGTCCTTCTTCTCGCCACATTCGTTCAAATTCCCATGTTTTCATATAACGGACACCTACCTCTTTCCTGTGTTTGATTGCCGTAACATACTTATGTTCTTCTCTTTAATATACAGATCCATTCGAATCCCATGCCATTTCGTGTCTGCCCCTTGAATCATATTTTCTGGACGAATCTGGATATCTTCTACCTCTTTGCCACAAATGGCCTGAATTAATAATTGACAAAACCATTCCCCTTGTTCGCCAGATACTACTTCATAGAACAGAAAATTATCTAGCAAATTTAGCTCCTCAATATTCTTTTTTCCATGCGTCATACACTGTTCTCCTTTCATTATAAATGCCCATCCGCCAAAAGTAAAGTTGTTTTAACTAAAAACTGTATGACTGTTTTATTGCCTATCATAGGGATTTTCTTTTATTTGCAGAAAATGAATACTTTCATTTGCAAAATAGAAATTACACCAACCAGAGATTTCTGATTGGTGCAATTGTAGCATATGTTCTCAAAAGAGTCAATGTCATTTTCAATTATCCGTGTCTCTATTTCATAAATCACTTGAATATTACGTGACTTCCATTTATTTGAAATCTGTGCTACTTTTTTCTGCATCCTCATCCCGTTTTGCCTCCCACAATTTTATCATCTTATACAGAAAGACACCAAGAAGTCCTGCTGCAATCAAAATGAGAACAACTCCCACTACCACATTTTTCCCCAGTACATAAATACCTCCCAGAAAAAGTACTAGCCAGATAGCTGCCATAGCAAGTAATACAAGCACTAATATAGGGTAACGGATTCCTTTTTTTACCTTGTTATCCATCCCCACCTCTAAACCAATTTCAAAAATGACTTCGATCACTTCACCTAGAATTTCAAAAAATAATTCCATATTTTCATCCCTTTCTTATCGATTCAACCGTTTCTCCGCCCCTCTTTCATTTAATACAATATAGCGCAATATTAACCATCCAATCTTGCTTTTGATAATCTGACATAGAGTTCGAACCACATGTACAGACGAATGCTTTTCACAAAACATTTCTGCCTTAGACTTTTCCAAAGAAACTTTATCCCAATCGCTTTCCTAACCGTTCCACATTTTTCTTCCATTTCGGATAGAGCGTCTTATTCTCCTCCCAAAGCTCGCGCAACTCCGAATCTTTGCCAAGCACAAGAGACACCACTTCTTTCGCCGTCTTGCAAAGTGGCTCCAGGTCTGCTTTTCTCCTTGCTGCCTTTGCAAAAAAGTCAGAATACTCCGCATCTTCTCCACTTCCATCCTCCAACAACAGACTCCAATCCACCCCGTGAACGGCGGCGTCTACAACTGCTGCCGCTAGTAACGCATATTGTCCAGCGTCAAAATCCAAGTAATCTTCTCCCTGATCTAGTGCCTCATCAAAAAAGATACCGATATCTTCTACAAAATCCTCACTATCCATCAAATCACACATGGCATCACATGCTGTGTCATCACATAAAATCTGATAATTCCAAGCTCCCATAATATCCTCCATTCCGAAGCATCGCTTCTAAAAATCACTATTAAAAGTATAACATATCAACGGACATAACAAAAGCATAAACTTCACTTGGCCTCATGCTTCGTTTATGCTTTATCGTTATCCATATTAATGTTCTTCCTGTAATACAGCAAGAATCCGTTTCTTATATTGCAAGAACTCTTCTGTCACCAAAAATTCTTTTGATCGCGGACGTTTCGTATTGATTGCAATCTCTGCTTGAATCTGTCCTGGCTTCCCAGCCAAAATATAAATTCGATCGGACAACAAAATCGCCTCATCGATATCATGGGTAATAAACAACGTCGATAACTTAATTGCTTCCATGATGGACAAATACCATTCATGCATCTTACTTTTTGTCATGGTATCCAATGCACTAAAAGGCTCATCCAACAAAGCAACTTCTTTTGAAAACAGATAGGTTCTCAGCAATGCTGCTCGTTGACGCATGCCCCCTGACATTTGGCTAGGATATTTTTTCTGATAGCCATCAATGCCAAATTCCTCAAAATAAGTTGCTGCCTCTTCACGAGCTTTCTTTTTTCCTACACCACGAACCACCAAAGGCAGGGCCACATTATCCAGAACCGTTTTGTATGGCAGTAACATATCTTTTTGGAGCATATAACTTACTTTCCCTGGCGAATTGGTAATGTCTTTTCCATTCAAAAAAACCCGACCAGCATCTGGTTCTAGTACACCGGAAATGATGTTAAAAAGTGTTGTTTTTCCAGCACCGCTTGTACCAAGTAAACACACTAACTCACCGTCATGTAATTCAATGGAAATATCATCTAATATTTGTTTCTCATCAAAAGACTTTGATACGCCTCGTACTTCCAACTTCATCGATTATGCTCCTATTATTTCAAATATTCATTGGAAAATCCCGTATTATCTTTTAGCGGATTTTCCACCAAGTTTTTTTCACTCAACCATCGATAAAAACCATTCCAACGGTTTGCATCAATAACACCCCACTCAGAGGCATCTGCGATATACTGTCCACTCACATATTTCTGACTTTCCTGTACTAATTTTTCGTCTAATTCCGGTGCCGCTTTCAGCAGTATTTTCGCCGCTTCTTCCGGATTCTTAGCAGCGTATTCATATCCCTTTTTCACAGCTGCTAAGAAAGCTTTTGTCATGTCTGGATTCCCTTTCAAAAAAGCATTATTTCCGATAATAACTGGGCTATAATAATCAAATACCGGATTCAATTCCGCAAAGGAAAGATAATTGGTGTCGATTCCTTCCATATCACACTTTACACCATCCCAGCCATAGTAAATCCATACACTATCTATGTCAGCATTTAATGCCGCAAGAATATCCTCCACCGATGTGGAAATTAGATTTACTTTGCTAAAATCGCCACCATCTTGCTCCACCACATATTTCATCATTGCCTGTTCAATTGGCCAGTCCCATGTAGCGTAAGTATGTCCTTGCAATTTCGATGGTTGATCAATTCCTTTCTCCTTCAGCGAAATCAATCCCGATGTATTATGCTGCAATACAGCAGCCACTGCAGTAACCGGCAACGGTGAATCACTGGCAAATGCTGCTGCCAACGTATCCTGAAAATCGATTCCAAATTCCGCCCCACCTGACGCAACCAGATCCGTTGCTCCATTTTCAGGCGGCTGTATGATGGACACATCCAGTCCTGCTTCTTGGAAATACCCTAATTCCTGCGCCACATAGAGTCCTGTGTGATTGGTATTTGGCGTCCAATCCAACACCATAGTAATTTCTTTCCCCTTTTTCTGATCATCTCCACCTGTCTTTCCACAGGCACACATAGAAAACATCATCGTTACAACAAGAAAAAATGCTGCGATTCGTTTCATGATTCTCCCTCATTTCTATCTTTTATTTTCTGTTATCTTTTTTCCATGGCATGGTAAGTCGTTGAATGCCATCCACAGATTTCATCAATAGCAAACTTACTGCCGCAATTAAAAAGATGACGGCAAACATTTTGTCATAGGCAAAAGATTTTTTGACACGGGTCATATAAACACCAAGTCCTGCAAAACCACCCAACCATTCCGAAATCACTGCTCCTACTACCGCATAGGAAACAGAGATGCGCAATCCGGCAAAGAAGTGACTCAGACTACTTGGAAACTTAATGTGCCAAAATATCTGCCATTTGGACGCTCCCATGGATTGCAGTAGACGTATTGCATCGCGATCCGCCTCGCGAAATCCATCCAGAAGTCCCACGGTAATCGGGAAAAATGTCACCAGCACAACTAGCGTTATTTTCGGTGCCATATCATATCCCATCCAAAGTACCAGTAACGGCGCAATGGCCACTGTCGGTATGGTCTGGGTAATGACAAGTATCGGATACAATGCCCGATAAAGGATCCGAAAACGTTCCATCAAAACCGCCGTCACAAAAGCTAACGCAATGCCGATTCCCAGCCCCGCAAAAGCCTCCAACAACGTTACCCACATATGTTGCATCAGCAAGTCGAAATCATCCACAAATGCCTGCACAACCTTCATAGGCGACGGCAACATATAGGAAGGCAACACCCCTCCTGCATGCAACATTTGCCACACCAAAAGCAGTATCCCGATGGCTATAACCGGAATCCCCGTATTAATGATGCTTTGTAACTTTTTTCTCAATGGTTAATACCTCGCCCTCTGGTTTGTAAACAATCTTTACGTATGTAGATATCTGGTTGCATCCGCCTGCTTGAATAGCAACTTTTTGGCAACCCGCCACAATTTCCATCAACTGGTCATAGTCTCCTTCAATGGTAGTCTCAAAAGGTCCCACATAAGTAGACAAGCCAAAGCTCTTGATATAGGCAATCACTTCGTCCACAATACGGATTACTTCTTCGTCTTCTGTTACATTTGGTAATACTTGAATTGCTACACTTGCGTTCATTCTTATTTCCTCCATTCTTTCCGCATCCCTACTTTTATTTAAAAGTAACTATTCAGAGTCCCAATGATGTAACAGACAAATTTATCGCATTCATGCGTAAAAATATGTCCGTTACATCATTGGGTGACTCGAATAGAGTTACCGCCCCCACAATGAGCATTTAAGCTTTGAAAAAGCGAGTGAGCACTCGTAAAGAGTGCGAAAATGCGAATGTGGGGGCTGGGACTCTGAATCGTTACTACGAAAACATAAAAGGGCCTTTGGAAACATCCAAAGACCCTGTTTTTTACAATCATAAAATAGGTGTATGCTTCCTTCCGCCGGTATAACCCGGATCAAGTTCTAAGGGTCGATCATCTGATCTCTCAGCCGCCGGAATACATCCTCTGGCTCCCCCAGCTACGTCACATTGTACTACTAAATATAGGATTTGTCAAATAATTTATAAAATTAACGTTTTGGATTTAGCACCTTATCACTACTCCTCTAATTCTTTCATAATTTCATCAAAGCTCCATCCCACATAATTTTCCTTCATCTTCTCAAAACGCTTTTCTGCATTTTCTGCTTTCTTTTTCCCTTTTGGGTCCTCCATATAAAAACTTGGTTTACGCTTACCACATATAAATCCAGTATTATCTTGAAATATTCGATATGGTCTTAAACAAAATCCTTCAATCTCCGGATAGTTTGCACATACCCATGCAAGGAACTCCGTTTTATACAAATTGCTTCGGAAGTCTAATTCTTTCAAATTAGGAATTTGTAAAAACTTGTATGTTTCTTCATAAGGAAGTGAAGCATTGAAACTCACATACTCCAACTTAGACTGCGACAAATCTGGTACAATATTAATTTTCGAAGTCGCCCATATTTTATTTCCAAATTTAATGCATTGCAACTCTGGTGCTTTCTCAATTCCATGCAAATTATCTAATCTTGAAAAATCATCAATATTTAACATACAGAGTGATTTGTTTTTACTCATATCCCAAAGTTTAGTTGCCCGTTGGTTTAAAAAATAACCAAGCACCTCTATGTCTGTCAGTGTTTCTAAAGCAGACAAATCCGCAACCATTTTGTTCTTAAAGAAATAAATACCCGTAAAACGTTTTCCATATTTCTCGACAAAATAATCAAACGTATCTTGATGCAATCCCGCAACAGAAATTCTCGTTAATTGAGGATAGTTATCTAACTCATCAATCTCTTCTTTTGTGATTATTCCACCACCAATATCCATTGCCTCTCCATAAAGAAATGCCTCATAATAGTCTCGTATCGTGAAATTATATCTTGTCAAGGGCTCATTCTCTTTAAATAAAATTGGCATATTGAATCATTCCCCTTTCTCGTACTGGATTCCTGATTTTACGCCACCTCCTACCGTTGCCACAAGCAACGCATGTTAACATTTCCTATTTTCTGGGCTTTTTCAGTCCTATAACAAGCAAAATCAAACCAACAATTATCATTGGGAAGGCCAGTACCACTGACACGATTCGTAAAAGCGTTTTTTCCATCAATGCATCTTCCGATGGAATCCCATAGGTCGCCACGATATCATCCACATCGATAACAATGGCATCGTATTCCTTTCCACTGGATGCTTTCGCAATTTCCCGTCTTCCTTCTTTTTTTGTAAAGACACTGTACCCCTTACATACACTTCCGTCAAACTCATACCAACCTGGTTCCAGAGTAAGCACTCCCAGACATGTTGCATCACCATCTAGTAATTCAAACAAGTACAAATCGTCATGTAGAAACTGATCCGTTTTTCCAAAATTATAATTGATATCACGATCAACATAACGCCCCGTCATTTTATATTCGTAACACCCTGAACCGAGAAGTTCTTGTCGCTCTTCTTCCGTCACTGCATTTACCTTTTTATCAATTCCATATCCCATTCCCACTGGAAATACAACGCTCAAAATAAGTGCAAGAATCAGAAAGAGACTTCCAACCCATACCATTCTCTTCGCGCGTTCTTCTTTTCTCCCCTCTGGCGTCCATTCCCTTGGTGTCACCAAAACACGGTTTCCTTGCGCATCCACCTGCGTTCCTAGTGTTTCATTTCCAAGGGTCACTTGGATTTGAGAATTATGTTCATAGCAGAGCTGCGCAATCTGCATAATCTCCTCGTCCTTCACAAACTTGCACAAATAAAACGTCTCACCACTATGTGACTCAAAAGCAATGAACGTAATTCTTGCCCGACGACTGCGTTGCACATATTTGTAAATCTGCTTTATGTCCTTATATTCTATAATCCCTTCCCCTGGATCAACCACAAAACGATCTGTAAAATACACTTTATGATTGGTCAATGGGTTGCGAAACGTGTGCAACGTACGATCCTTAATGCTTGTAATAATCGTTTCTTTCCCATATTTTTTAAGTGCTTGCCGAAGATGTTTCCCATTTGCAAAATAGGAACAAATGGATCCAATGCCCATGATTGCTATAACTCCAGTAAAAAAGATAGATAAGATGACAATGGCAATGATACCGTCTCTTCCATCTTCACGAAACCCCTGTACCAACGCTATCTCCGTCACAATAGCAATCAAAATCAATAGAACCCCTGCAACCAATGATGAAATTTTACTCTTAAACTGTATTTCTTTATTCATACGTTTACCCCTCCTTTATCTCGATATTATACCAAATTCGACTCTATACTGCAACAAAGCAAAAGAAGATTGTCCCGCCGACAATCTCCTTTCTCTATTTCATCCTTTATTCCACAACCAATTCTCTTACTGCAACTTTTCTAATCTTTCGCGAAGCAAAATATGCGAAGAGAAAAAAGCTCGCGGTAACGACCACCGCTGGCACAAGCACCGTTAACATTGTGTAACTCACAATTATCTTTGCAAGACCAACTATATAAAGTGCCGCCCCCAACAATTCTGCAGAAAAAATAACACTTAACAGGGCACCTAGTATCGAACCAAGAAATCCTAACACCAAAAATCGAATTGCAAAGCTAAGCTGTAACTTGCGTGATGTAAATCCCATGGCTTTATAGATTCCAATGTCCCTGCGTTCTTGGATAAACATTTTCTTACAAACCATCTGCACCGCCACAAAAACAAATAGTATGGAAAAAACATAAATCAGTATCTTCAACGCATTTACAATCTGATTGTATTGCGCAAATGCCGAATTGTTCTTATCTTCGTAAATCTCTACTTCCACGTTGTCTCCATATACATTTCGAATTCCCTCACCAATTTCTTTTATCCTAGTTTTATCCTCCACACGATAATAACGATATGCCGCATCCGTATTGATCTTCAGTCTTTCTGCTGCCTTGAAATTCATAGCAAAGGTCATTCCTGTATCCGATATTGTTTGAAAAAGACCGGAAATGATATACGACGCTTCGCTTTCACGGTAAGAAACGGTCACCTCATCTCCAATTTCCTTATTCAAAGTATCTGCAACCATTTCTGTTATGATAATCTCATTATCATACAACGGTGCTCTTCCCTTCAAAACCCCTTTTAAACATTGTTCATTCTCATCCAACTGACACAATAAATTTTCACCGTCCAGGGATGCATATAGATTGAGCTGGGAATTAACTTCCAAAATCTCACTGTGTTGTTCTACGATTTCATCCACCTCTTCCCATGCAGAATCTTGCTCCGAACCATGCCAAAATACATATATATCTGCAACATCAATTCCCATTGCTGCCTGTGCATCTTGGGAAGAAAGAATATTTCCTGTAAGATTTACTGTAATCATACAAAAGGTAAGAAGCGCCGCGATGCACACGACTCCCGCATATCTACGTTTTGCCGATGTAAACTGTCGCAACGACAAGCACACCAACAATGCTCTCTTTCCAATCGGTGCTTGCAAGCGACTATCAAAAAAGATTTCTTCTTGTCCTCCTGCAATTGCACGAACAGGAGAGATAAGTGCAATTTTTCTTGTTTTAACTAAAATAACAACGGTAGAAACAAATAAAATAATCAGTACTCCTAGTAAACTCTTTCCCATGGACAACCCTCGATCGGGAACTACACCAACGATGGACTGACATATATTACTGAGCACACGTTCAATAGGGATAGCCAAACCAATTCCTATGACAGTTCCAATCCCTTGGGCAAACAAATACTGCAGCAACATAATAACTCTGATTTTATCCTTCGTAAAACCTTGTGCCTTGAGAACTCCTAGTGTCACATAATCGATTTCGATTTCCGTGCTAATACTATGGCTGATAACGATTAAAATGATCACAAACAAAAACACAATAAACACAAGCACAATATCTAACACCACTTTAGGTATCAACGTCGTATAATTTTTTGTTTGCTCCTTATTTAATGCCCCATACGAAACATCAACAATTTTCGTATCCAAATTTAGCTTGCGCTGGAATTGCGGAATCGGAAGTCCACAGTCTTTTGACTTGTATATGGAAAACATTATCGAATCGATTTCCTCTTCCTCGGTTTTCTTCTGGGTAAGTTCTTTATATATCGCGGAATAATCCTCACCCGATATAAAAATCTGTTTCCATCCCATTTGAGAAGAACCCATAGATGGTTCTTGTACAAATCCCTTAATAAGAAATTCCTTTTTTACATCACATTTAAATTCCACTTCCATCCGGTCACCAACTTGGATTGAAAATTTGGATGCTAAGCCATGCGGCAAGTAAATTTCACCACTTTTCAGCTTCGGGATTTCACTCTCATATCCTGTTGCTTTTTCATTCAGCAGAGGGATTCCATCTCGCATTTCCATGGCAAAATAAGAATTCTCTTCCACCTCATCTCCTGTTGCCACTTTCATTGTCACCAAGCATTCTTGGTATTTTACTCGTTCCACAAACTTGTGGTTTTCCAGCTTTTCACGTATCTCTTTTGTCACACTCTTTGTCGCCGCGAACCCAATAACATCTGCACAGTCCCCTTCCTGAAGTGCACTTTCAAACGCCGTGTTATAATTATCGCGAACACTAAAAATTGTTACCATACATGTAACAACAATGACAGTCAAAACCATAATACTAATAAAGGTACTTTTTTTCTTTTTAATATTTGATTTTAATAACGTAATAATCTCCATATCACTCACCTCACCATTTCATAGAGGAAAGCCATGCATTTACCTGTGTTTCGCGGCTCTTTTCCTCGCTGGAATTGTAAGGAGGTAAAGATAAATCACCAATTATCTTCCCGTCCTCGATATAGAGAAGCCTTGTTGCCCGCAACGCAGCTCGCACATCATGTGTCACCATCAGAATACTCTGTCCAGACTGATTCAGTTCCGTCAAAAGATTCAGTACATCCATTGTATTCTTTCGATTCAGAGCTCCTGTCGGCTCGTCGGCAAATAACAACTTGGGACGATTGATGATTGCTCTTGCAATGGCACAACGCTGCTGCTCACCGCCCGATACCTGAGATGGAAGATGGGTCTTAATATGCGAAATTCCCATCTGTTCCAGTAACTGTTCCGCATACTGCTTCACCTCTCCCCCTGATTTGTCTTTATTCAGATATCCAGGCACTACAACGTTTTCCAACAATGACAGGTTGTTGACAAGATGCATCTGTTGAAAGATAAAGCCAAAATCCGTATGGCGCAGTTTTGCAAGTTCTTTTTCTTTCATCGCAACCAAATCTGCATCGTTATAAAGCACCTGCCCCGCGGTAGCTCGGTCCATTCCACTAAGAGCATAAAGCAACGTGGATTTCCCCGAACCTGATGCTCCCATAATAACGGTAAAATCTCCTTCATAAATCTCAAAATCCAAATGAGTGAGAATATGTATCTGCCCACCATTATGAGCAAAACTCTTGCAAAGTCCTTTTGCAGACAAAATCGTATTTTTCATAAATACATTCCTTTCCTTCTTTGATGTCCTTATCTTATCAGAAAAGATATTAAGAAGTCCTTAAGAACACAACGGAAATGAAACAATTACCTCAAGACCATCTGCATGATTATGAAGTACTACATTTCCTTTCATCTGTTCTGCTATGTATCTTACAATGTATAGACCGAGACCAGATCCAGGCTCATCGCCGCAATTCTTTCCACGATAAAACTTATCCAAGATAAAAGGCATGTCTTCATCCGGAATCCCCGGTCCATAATCACGAAAACCAATATGTACTTGATCCCCTTCTCGTTCCAAGCGAACTTGAATGTCTGTTTTTGCATATTTTCTTGCATTGTTAATCAAATTTTCTACCAACTGAGTAAAACGATTTTTATCTACCCATACCATTTGCCAAATCCCTGAATCTACAAATTCAATATCATTTTGTTCTGCAGAAAGTTCACTTATTACCGTTTTTAATAACGCACAAACTTCCGCCTTTTCCAGATTGATTTTTAACTTTTCCAAATCCGATAAAGAATGCAAAAACAGATCATTGGTAAGCCGTGATACCTCATCACATTTTTTCATAATTACGTCCAAATATCTCTGCCGCTTTTCCATGGAAGTATCCATATGGGCCTCTAGTCCCTCGGCATAAGCACGAATAGACGCAATTGGTGTTTTTATGTCATGGGAAAGAGTTGCAATAACCGTTTTATTATTTTCAATGGCTTCACGCTCACAGGCTCTTGCCTTCACAATCTCACGTCGCATACTATCAAAGGCCCACGTGAAGGCACCAAAATAATTGGAGCGCTCATAATCCAATGGCACTTCAAAATTCCCCTGGGCAATGTCCTTAGCAAATCCTTTCATTCGATCAAAAGGACGAAGAATGGAAAAGTACACATAGAAAAAAATCACGAACACAAAAAGAATTCCCATTCCACACATAAGAAACCGGCTACTTCTATCATCCGTAACCACCTGGTAAGTTCGAATCTCCTCTTGCAACTGTGCTACCTTCGCTGACATTTTATCCAGTTCGCCATTCTCAGCAAGCTTTTCAATCTCGTTTAGCGCAACAATTTGCTGGCCTTTTTTATCCTGCACTGTCACCGGAGCACTCATGGTATAAAAAACCCATGTAGCAATAACCCATAACATGCTAAAAAGTATTATAATGGTCAATATCCGTCCTTTCATTCTTCCACCTCCAGCTTATAACCCACTTTAAAAACAGTCTTTATGTATTCGGGCTTTGCTGGATTTTTTTCCAACTTCTCCCGTAACCAACGAATATGAACCGTTAATGTGGAAGGATCCACCATGGAAAATGCTCCCCACACCTCTGACAGTAACTTATCTTTGGGTACCGCCGTGTTTTTGTGCTCACAAAGATAGGAAAGCAAATCAAATTCGCGCAAAGAAAGAGAAATCTGCTCACCATTTCTTGTTACTGTCCGAGACGTAATATTTACTATAACATCCCCAAAACAAACCTTCTTTTCCTGCTCGGAAAATCCATAGGTGCGACGAATCAACGCATTTACCCTGGAAATCAGTTCTTTCATAGAATATGGTTTTGGTAAATAGTCATCGCCTCCGATATCAAAACCAGTAACTCGATCACTCTCACTCGTTCGCGCACTTGCAAAAATAACTGGCACCGTGGATACTTGACGAAGCTCTCTACACAGTTCAAATCCTGTCGAATCCGGCAGGTTAATATCTAACAGAATAAGGTGATATATATTGTCGGAAAGAAGCGTAAATGCCTCTTCACTTGTCTCTGCACAAATAACAATATATCCATATCCCTCTAACATTTCTGAAATAATAAAGGACAATTCTTTGTCATCATCGATAATTAAAATATGCATTTCCACTACTTTCAGCTCCTTACTTATATAGAAAAAGCCTTCCCTACGTTTCCACGTAACGGGAAGGCTTCTTTGGCTACTGCCTTTTCCAGCTCTATTATAACACAATTCAATTAAATTACAATGATTTTAAGTCATCATGAAATTAATGTAGTTGTCCCAACTGACTTTTGCCATATCACACATGCTATAATATGTTTCAAAATTATGAAACATATCTTCGTAAACCTCCAATGTGCATGCACATATCTTTTTTAACTTATGATATAGTTTCACAGAGTCATCCAATAAACGCTCATCTTTTCCCACCTGAATCAATACCTTAGTATCTTTCAGACTTTGGTAATCACCAGCAATCGGTGACACTTCTGCCCGCGCAGTATCGCGTCTTCCCTCTCGAGTAAACACTCTTACTGAATTTTCTAATAATCGATTGGACAAAAAAGCGATGTCTTTATTTTTGTTGCCTTGTATACTCGGGTTAGTCAATCCTGCATCCGTAAAAGGTGACATCAAAATCACTTCTTTGGGTCCAGCTAAGTTGTATTCATCCAACTTTTGTAGCGCTGCCATCATAGATGTACAACCAGAAGAATCTGCGATTAACGTCATATTTTCTGCTTTATACCCTCTTACCTGAATCAGATAACGATAACTATCAATGATATCTCCAATCATTTCATCAATGCGATAATCGATTCCGATTCGGTAATCTGGTATGTACACTGGATATCCAGTCATTTCGCATATTCTCTCTGCTGTTTTTATATTCAGATCTTGCGTTCTTCTCTGAAACGCTGCCCCATGAATATACAACACAACTCTTTGATTTTCTCGCATGGAAAGCATATCCGATTTCTTGACATATTCAAGTCCAATCCGATATTCTTTGATTCCCATAAGCGAAACACACCCATATTGTATCTCACCACTCTGTGACAGATAATCGGTTCGTCGAAGCCCTGTTTGCGGGTCATAATCTGCTTTGTGGTTTATCATTTCATTATAAATAAATGTTTCTACATTCTCGTTCATCTTAACCACCGTATTGCTCATTGCATTATAGCTTTCAGTAGTCATAATGTTTTTTATCTCTCGTATCATAGAACTCCCTCCTTAATGCTAATCCCAATGCGAAAGATATTGAGAACTAATCCACCCCCATGTACCAGTTTTTACTCTTTTTACATAATACCAATTCCCGTTTGATTCTCGAGCACTTTTCGTATAATTTATACACACAGATTCTTTGTTATAAATCAATTCGAGAACCTTTGCCGTAACTTTTGGATATTTTCTTAATCGAACACCATTACCTGTAGCATTCCCATTCGTATTTGAACTTCTTGCAAGAGTATAATTGCTAGTAGCCATGTCAAATGCGCTGACTTGAACCTCTCCAAAACCAATTACGTCTTTTTCTGGTTTTGGCTTATTTTTCTCTGAACCATTTACATCCTTTTTCGGTTTTTCCTTGTTTTTCTCTGGACCAACTGCCTCTTTTAGTGGCTTTTTCTTTGCATGGCTAACCACTGGTGGCTTACCCGGATGTGGTCCTGCCGGCTTCAAAGGTTTTGCCGCTTCTGCACCGTTTGCTCCTCCGAAAATAGAACACATAACAAACGCACCCAACACCAATAACATACGCTTTCTTTCGTATAACTTCATACCTTTAACCTCCTGTTTTCTTGTATCATCCTAATTCAGTACCATTTGTTTTCTCTTCACTCCTTCCTTTTCGTTCTGCTTTGCATTACTTTTTTCTTGTTTCATAAATACAGCACAATCTGGTATATAATATATACTATATATCATATCTGTATTGATGCTGTATAGAAAAGCATATCCTCTGCCTTCCCCAGATTCCACCACGTATTTTATATTCCCACGATTCAAGGTGTTGTCTTCTACATAGTTATAACTCATCCATATCTTTTCAATGTCAGAATCGCCCAACAATGCTTGACAAGCTTTTTCAACCTTTGACTGATATGCTCGGTATTGTGACTCGTCTACTTTGAATCCAGGCACACAATGTTCCTTTTCTTTGCTATCGATATCAATTCCCCATATCATTCCACTCTGAGAATCAATCTCCACACCAATATCAAAAGCCCAATCTTTATTGCTCATATCAATCAAGTAGCTCGACAATTTCTCACCAACTGAATTCTTGGTATCATCCAGTTCTACTTTAATTTTTACATCTTCCGTATTTACTTGATACATGCTGGTAATTACTTGTTTTGCCAATTCAATTGCTTCTGCTTCACTCACTTTTTCCGTAGCAGACATAGCTACATCCGACGACTTATTTTCCTTCTGAACACTGTAATCTCTCTTTTCCATAAAGTCAATTATCTGCAGCAAGTCCTCATCTGTCAAAGTGTTCTCTGGCAAATAAAACGTGCTATTTTCCGTACAAAAACATAGTTTACCCTGCATCACATCTTCCAGCTTTTGCACTTGAACAATTTCACCCTCTGGGAACTGTTTGCTAGCTCTATATGCATCATGAAGCTCTTCCATTCGCTTTTGCTCTTCTTGCAATAATGGCCGTGAAAAACCGTCTGCCTCCACATACACATTTTGCACATCGGAATTGTATTTCTCCACCTGTGTTTCACTCAATGCACTCAACCGCTGCTGATATATGCTAATAGCCGCCCCCACACCGACAGATATCGATATCGACACAGAACATATTGCAATCACAGCTGCAATCTTCGAATGAAACAAAAGGAAGTAACGTTTCGGAGCCATCACTGAAATCTGATTTAATGTCTCCTGGAAACGTGTTTCATACGAATCCGGCAAAGCAAATTCACTGGTCTGCAACATTTTAGCAAACTCCCTATCAAACTGATTATTCATCTCTTTTCTTTCCTTTCTTTTTCGCTGTGGTTTCACTCAATCTAATAAAACCCTAAGCTTCTTCCTTGCCCTTGAAAGTCGAGATTTTACCGTTCCAACTGGCAAATTCAACATAATGGCAATCTCATCCCCTCGAAATCCTTGATAATAATGCAGGATTACAATTGTGCGAAGATCATCTTCCAGACTTAAAACTGTTTCCCATATATCCGAGATCCCTTCTCTCCCATCTGGTATATACGACTCAATTTCTTCCACACAGATGACCCTTTTTCGCTTCCGTAATAATGTCCGCGCATTATTTACAAGAATCTGCATCAGCCAAAACTTAAATCTCTCTTGGTCTTTCAAAGAATCAATCTTCTCATACGCTCTTAACATTGTTTCTGCTACCGCATCCTCTGCATCGTCATAATTTTTCACGATACTCAACGCCAGAAGAAACAATTCTCTTTTGTATTCTATTAATCGAGAAATAAATTCTTCTCTCTCCATGCTGGTACCCTCACTTGGTTCTGTTGTAAACTAGCTTACATATATAAGACGTTTTAGAACGCCAAAAAGTTCACGCTATTCAAAAAAATTTTATTATTACTTAAAAGTATTTACCGAATACTCGCCTTCGCTTTCATTTAAACACATTTGCATTTCCTGTTGTATCTCATAAATATACTGTATCGGCAAGTCCGTCAATTCACTAATACTTTCTGGAGTTTTCTGTTTACGAAGCATGGTAGAAACAATCTTCTGCATTCCTTGTTGCATTCCTTGTTGCATTCCTTGTTGCATTCCTTGTTGCATTCCTTGCTGCATTCCATCCTGCTTTCCTGCCTTGAATCCATCCTGTCTCCCAGCTTCAAATCCATCCT
>JAZNJZ010000097.1:0-48626 GCA_045578325.1 Eubacterium sp. | reverse complement strand
GGAAGAATCAAGGATACAACGATTGTAATGATAACAGGGAACAAGATTTTTTCAAGCTTGGTAACAGGACGAAGCTGCTCCATCTTAATCTTTCGTTCCTCTTCTGTTGTAAGCAATTTCATAATTGGTGGCTGAATAATCGGCACCAATGACATGTAAGAATATGCCGCTACGGCAATTGGTCCCATCAAATCTGTCTGACCAAGTTTTCCAGCAAGGAAAATGGATGTCGGACCATCCGCACCACCGATAATAGAAATCGCTGCCGCAGCCTGTCCGTTGAATCCCATTGCAATTGCCATTAAGTACGCAGCAAAGATACCAAACTGCGCTGCCGCTCCCAGAAGAAAACTCTTCGGATTCGCAATCAATGGACCAAAGTCTGTCATCGCTCCTACCCCAAGGAAAATCAAGGATGGCAGAATACTCCATTCATCCAACAGGAAGAAATATGCTAACAATCCACCCTCTTCCATAATCGGCGGATATATATTCACCAGAAGCATACCAAACGCAATCGGAACAAGCAAAAGTGGCTCGTACCCTTTCTTAATCGCAAGGTATAAAAACACGAACGCAACGATAATCATAACATAACTTTTCCAGTCAACCGTTCCGTTGGCAAATGCTGTCTGGTGGAGAAGATTTTGTAAAACTTCCATCTTTTTTACCTCCAGTTTATTTTATGATTAATCCATCGTAGCCAATACGTCACCGGATTCAACCATATCACCGGAATTTACGTTGATACTTGCAATGGTTCCGTCCTGAGGTGCAACAACCTCGTTCTCCATCTTCATCGCCTCAAGAAGAAGAACAACATCCCCCTTCTTAACAGCTGCGCCTGCATTGGCTTTTACAGCAAGAATCTTACCCGGCATTGGCGCAGTAATCTGTACAGAACCAGCTCCACCTGCTGGAGCTGCTGGAGCTGCTGGTGCTGGTGCTGCTGGCGCTGGTGCAGCAGGTGCTGCCGCTACTGGAGCTGCTGCTGGTGCTCCTGCTCCTTTTTCTTCAACTACTACATCATAAACAGTTCCATTTACTGTAATTGTATAATTTTTCATGTGTTATATCCTCCTAAAGATAATAGTCAAAATTAATAACGTTTTTTGATGGAACGAATCACCAAGCCACCTGTTGGTACTGGTGTCCCTTCTGCTTCCATCGAAGCCTCGATAGCCGCCATGATAACCGCTACCAACTGTGTATCATCTGTTGTCTGAGTTGCAACGGGTGCCGCTGCAGGCGTTGGTGCTGGTGCCGCAACTGGTGCTGCCTCTTCTTCCTTGGACTTGCGATCCAACAAAGCTGGCACAAACCCCAACAGAAAAATAATAAAGGAAATCAGAATCAGTACGATAAATACAGTTCCCATACCCAAACCTGTATTAATCAACGCCTCTGGCATCGTCGTAACAACTCCTTCTGTCGCTGCTAACAAAGCCATCTTATCACCTCATTCCGAACATCTGCATTGCATAAATCAACTGTTTACGAACCTCTGCACCTTCGATAACGTTATCTACGTAACCTCTCTTCGCTGCCTGAGTTACATTACACTGAAGTTCATCAAATTCTTTTACTTTTTCTTCTGAAGCATCATCGTACATAACCTGTACTGCACTCTTAGCATCCATGACACCAACCTTAGCTCCATTGAGAGCAAGCACAAGATCCGCACCAATGTGCTTGGAGTTCATTGCCACATACGCACTACCGAACGCTTCGCCAGTAATTACATTTACCTTTGGAACTTCAGCACTAGCAAAGGCACAAGTAAGATCTGCCACTGCCTGGCCAATGGTTTTCTCTTCTTCCATAGAAGATGCATATGTTTTTACATTTGTTAATGTGATCACTGGAATTCCGAATGCATCACAGAAATAAACAAATTTTTCAGCTTTCTTACAACCTGCTGTTGTAAGCACTGCGTCACCACCATTTGCCACTGCTCCCACAGTTCCACCATTCAATGTCATGAAACCAGTCACCATATCTTTGGCATGTTCTTTCTTGGTCTCAATGAATACATTGTTATCTGCAATCTGAGCCAACGCTGCTGCTGGATCAGATACAAGACCTTCAAATCCGTTCAATACACGATTCATATCATCATCTGTATCTTTTCCTGCAATATCTTCAAAGTTTGCTGGAAGAATCTGCACCAAGTCACGAATCTGAGCAAGCACATCTGCCTCGCCCTCGCAAACAAAATCAACATTTCCTGCTTCTGCCTGGAATGCTGCCGCTGCTGTATCGCACTTATCTACATTGTTTCCATCAATCGCATTTGGTGAATTTACAAACATTTTTCCATTTGTGGCATCCATAAATGTAAAATCACTAAGAAGAGATGTTACGGCTGCTCCACCTCCACAAGAACCAAGAATTGCGCTGATTTGAGGAATCACACCGCTTGCTTTTACTTTGCTCATGTAGATTTCTCCGAATCCTGCCAAAGCATCTACCGCTTCCTGAACTCGTACACCGGCACAGTCAATCAAACCGATTACTGGTGCTCCCGCTTTCATTGCCATCTCATATAATCTGGCAATTTTTTTTGCGTGCATCTCACCGACAGATCCATTCATTGCTGTAACGTCCTGGCTGTAAACATATACCAGTCCGGAATCAATTACACCATATCCTGTAATGACACCATCAGCCGGCACTGCTTTTTCCTGCATGTTGAAGTCAGTGTTTCTCTTTGTTACCAAGCCACCGATCTCAACAAAACTGTTTGCGTCAACAAGTGCTTCAATACGCTGTCTTGCTGACATTTTTGCTGAATTACTCATAGTGCAGTCCTCCACTTTTTATATATTCTGTTTTGTTACGGTCAATCACGGCAATTGCCCTACTATATGCAGTAAAAAATGACCTGTAAACAAAATTTTATCCAATATAATTGTAATGCTTTTTTCATAAATTAGCAACATATTTTTGACATTTGAAAGAACTTTTTCGCATATAAAATAAAAACATTATTTTACGGAAAAAAACAATGAAAAAGAAAGTTATTTTACCATTTTTTTTATTTTTTTTACTTGCATTTTTGTGTTACTGCTACACCACTGCACATTCACATTTACCTCAAACAAATTCAGTTCCAAAACAACCCACCCAAGATATCGTCTCCCCATCCCAGACACCACCTCCAAAGCTTCGTTTATACGCCTCTGGTGCATGTCTTATGGATGCCAAAAGCGGACGTATCCTTTATGGAAAAGACTCATCGACGCCTCTCCCTATGGCTAGCACGACAAAAATTATGACCTGTATCCTAGCTTTGGAAAATGGCAACCAAACCGACACCGTAACCTTTTCCGAGCGAGCTTGTCGCATGCCTAAAGTTCACCTGGGGGCCCCGAAAGGAGCAACTTTTACATTAAATGACTTGTTGCATTCTCTTATGCTAGAATCCCACAATGATTCTGCCGTAGCAATCGCGGAACACATCGGTGGAAGCGTGGAAGATTTTGCTGCCATGATGAACGCAAAAGCATCCGAACTCGGGATGCAACACACAACCTTTGTAACCCCCAATGGTCTTGACGCAGACGGCCATCAAAGCACACCAGAAGACATGTGCCGTCTCGCCGCCTACGCTTGTCAAAATGAAGCCTTTCTACATATTATAAGCACACCATCAAAAACAATCCAGACAACCGATGGGAAATACCATTATTCATTAACCAATCGTGATATTTTTTTGACCTCGTATTCTGGTGCCATTGGCGTAAAAACCGGTTTCACCAATAAGGCAGGGTATTGCTTTGTCGGCGCCGCCAAGCGAGATTCATTAACTTTGACCAGTTGTGTCCTTGCCAGTGGTTGGCCACCGAACAAATCCTACAAATGGACCGATACAAAGACACTAATGGATTATGGGTTTCAATATTTTTCCTATCAAAAACTCCCCATCAAAGACCTCTCCTCTTATAAAATACCAGTAACGGACGGAAAAACAGATTATATCTCCGTGATGCAACCAGAAATTCCCGAATTTTTGCTTAGTCCTTTTGACGAAGTTGTCATCACATACAATGTCCCGACAGGATTAACCGCACCAATCCGCAAAGACGTCTCACTAGGAACAATTGATATCACCATAAACGGAACAAAAAGCGCCACCTACCCCCTCTATCCAGACAGATCCATAGAACAAAAAACATTCTTCGACATTTATTGGAACGTCCTAGAATTCTTTCTCGAATTTTAGAGATTTTCCCCCTTACTCTTGCACAAAAAAATATTTTGTGTATAATAATAAAGGATTGGTGTGGTTTGCACAAAACAGATTTGGCATTCATTCATGCCAGAACGGAGGAAAATATGGAAACAAATGTAATTTCAAATGTATTTGGAACAAAGGTCTTTAACGATGAGGTCATGCGGGAATACCTCCCAAAGAAAACTTATCAGGCCTTAAAAAACACCATCGAAACCGGTGAGGAACTTACTCCTGAGGTGGCAAACGTTGTTGCCCACGGAATGAAAGAATGGGCACTTGCCAATGGTGCGACACACTATACACATTGGTTCCAACCAATGACAGGTACAACAGCAGAGAAACATGATTCATTCATTAGTGCAGAATCCGATTCCCGTGCAGTACTAGAATTTAATGGAAAAGAATTGATCAAAGGAGAACCGGATGCCTCTTCATTCCCATCTGGTGGTCTTCGCGCCACCTTTGAAGCAAGGGGATATACTGCTTGGGACTGTACATCACCCGCATTTCTTCGTGAAGATGCCATCGGTGTCACACTTTGCATCCCAACTGCCTTCTGTTCTTACACAGGCGAAGCTTTGGATAAGAAGACCCCTCTTCTCCGCTCTATGGAAGTCATCAGCAAACAGGCTGTTCGTGTACTTAAATTATTCGGCAAGGACGAGGTAACAAAAGTCAATTGTTCTGTTGGTGCTGAACAGGAATACTTCTTGATCGATCGAGATAAATTTTTAAAGCGGAAAGACTTAATTTTTACCGGACGTACCTTATTTGGTGCCATGCCTCCAAAAGGTCAAGAATTGGATGATCACTACTTTGGATGTATCCGTGAACGTCAGTCTGCTTTTATGAACGATTTGAACATTGAACTTTGGAAACTTGGTATTCTATCTAAAACACAGCATAACGAGGTTGCACCGGCACAGCATGAAATGGCGCCAATTTACGATACTGCCAACATTGCTACGGATCACAACCAGCTTGTTATGGAAGTAATGAAACGTGTCGCAAGAAAACATAATCTGGAGTGTCTTCTCCATGAAAAACCTTTTGCTGGAGTAAATGGTTCCGGAAAACACGATAACTGGTCTCTTGTAACAAATACTGGCGAGAACTTGTTAAGTCCTGGTTCCTCACCTCATAGCAACAAACAGTTTTTATTGTTCCTCTCCGCAGTTATTGCTGCTGTAGATGAACATGCAGCGTTTCTTCGAATGTCAGCTTCCACCCCAGGAAATGATCACCGTCTCGGTGCCGACGAAGCACCTCCGGCAGTTATCTCAATCTTCCTCGGCGAACAGCTGGAAGACATCGTGGAGCAGATTATCGAAACCGGTACTGCCACTCACAGCTTGAAAGGCGGTAAAATGGATATTGGTGTTAGTTCCATCCCACCAGTAAAGAAGGACGCTACCGATCGTAACCGTACATCACCATTCGCCTTTACCGGAAATAAATTTGAGTTCCGTATGGTGGCATCTTCCATGTCCATCGCTGGATCAAACACGGTATTGAATACTGCCGTAGCGGATGTTTTAGAAAAAATGGCCGATGAATTGGAACAGGCTACGGATTTTGATAATGCCGTAGACAAACTCATCCAGAAAACATTAAAAGAACATCAGAAAATCATTTTTAACGGAAACGGATACGCTGACGAATGGATTCAGGAAGCAGCAAAACGTGGGCTTCCAAACTTGAAAACAATGGTAGACGCCATCGACTCCTTCACCGATCCAAAAACGATTGAAACCTTTGGAAAGCAGAATGTTCTTTCCAAAACCGAGTTGGAGTCTCGTGCCGAGATACATTATGAAGCTTACGCAAAAGCACTCAACATCGAAGCAAAAGCAATGATCGATATGGCAACGAAGCAGTACATACCTGCCGTTATCAAATATACAACAAGTCTTGCAGATTCCATCAATAGCATCAAACAAGCTTGTCCAGAAGCAGAGTTAGTCGTACAAACTTCAATTTTGAAGGAATGCTCCAGTCTTCTCACCAACGCACAGAAAGCACTGATTGGTTTGAAAACCCTCAATGCTGAAGCAAATGCTATGGACGCGGGAAAATCACAAGCAGAGTTCTATCGCGACAAAATCGTACCAGCTATGACAGAACTAAGAACCCCAATCGACGAATTGGAGATGTTAGTAGACAAAGACGATTGGCCAGTACCATCTTATGGCGATATGCTTTTTGAAGTATAATATAAAAACATAAAGCGGGCAGATTGCCCGCTTTTTTCATATAAAAGTAATAATTCCCAACTTCTTTTTTCCCTTTTTCTTGCATATATATTCTCATAGACTAAAAACGCGAGGTTATTTATGATGATAAAACGAATCTTACCTCTTCTTCTCACCCTTTCCTTTTTGTACATATTGGTGGCACCATTTGCTTCCTGTAACGGACAGGCAGAAGAAAAAGAAGCGCCTGGCAGTGCTATGGATGTGTCAGCTGTGGCTGCTGTATTAATTGAAGGTTCCACGGGAGAAATCATTTTCCAAAAAAACAAGGATAAGGAAGTGGTACCCGCAAGCATTACCAAAATTATGACCTTAACTTTGATTTTCGAAGCCATTGACAATAAGCAGCTTTCTCTAGAAGACAAAGTTACCGTCAGCGAATACGCAGCTAGCATGGGCGGTTCACAAGTGTTCTTGGAACCCAACGAAACTCAAACAGTTAATGATATGATCAAATGTATCTCCATTGCCAGCGCCAACGACGCTGCCGTTGCCATGGCCGAAAAAGTTGCTGGTTCTGAAGAAGCCTTTGTAAAAAAAATGAACCAAAAAGCCAAAGAACTTGGAATGAAGCATACACAATTCAAAAACTGTACCGGACTGGATGACGACATCAGCTCCGGTCATTTTTCCAGCGCATACGATGTGGCTCTCATGTCTCGTGAATTGATTACAAAGCATCCTGAAATCAGCAATTATTCCACCGTGTGGATGGATAAAATCATTCACAAAACCAAAAAGGGGGACAATGAATTCGGACTTACCAACACCAATAAATTAGTACGTTTCTACGATGGTATCACAGGATTAAAAACAGGATCCACTTCAAAAGCAAAATACTGCCTAAGCGCTACTGCCCGTCGAAACGATATGGATCTTATCGCAGTTATTATGGGAGCACCCGATCACAAAAAACGTTTTTCGGAAGCACAGGCTTTATTGGACTATGGCTTTGCCAATTGCAACGTATACAAAGATACAACACTTACCTCCGAACTAGTGCCGGTACCAGTAGCAGGTGGCACAGAAAAAGTGGTCTCTGCTGTCCCTGAATCAACCTTTTCACACGTATTTACGAACCAACTAGACCCTTCCCATATAGAACGAAAAATATCTTATGTGGCCAATCAAAAAGCCCCTATAAAAAAGGGCTCTGTTATTGGAACCGTGGAATATTTTTACAATCATTCCAAACTCGGTTCCGTTCGTCTTCTTGCCGAAAAAAACATCGAGGAGGCCGGTTTCATCAGCTATTTCCTCGATGCTATCAAAAAGCTATTTCATAAGTCTTAATTTGCACGCCAACACATACAATCTGCGTCCCATTGGGAAATCAAAGAGCTCCTCTTTGGTCATTCCTTTTAATTTCAAAAATACAACAAAATATATGAACATCGCGATTCCCAGTGTTACAAATAGCGCAATCGCATTGGCCACATATCCACTTGTCACCGTCAACAAAGCTTTGTTCAACAACGCAAACACCAGCACGGACACAATGGCCATCCACAACGATGCCGAAAGCGGAACAAAAAATGTTTTTAATGGCTTTAACTGCAAGCCTGGAATATACCGTTTTAGCGCAATAATATTAAGAATGCTTACCACTAACGGAAATGTTACATTTCCTACAATCAACGCATAAATCCCAACATCCGTAAAGCGTAACAACAAAATCACAATGGCAATGTGGAGACCAAGTGAAATCGCAGAATGAATCACTGGAATTCGCATCTTATCGATACTCTGAAGTCCACCACCTGTTACATTGGAGATTGCATAAAAGATAATAGCCGTTGAACCTGCCAACAACATCTGTCCTCCCAGCACATAATTATCATTCGGGAACAACAGACGTACGATGGACTGGCCTAGGATCGTATACCCCATTGCACATGGAAATGCAATAATCATATTAAACTTAATTCCAGAAAGAATGTTGTACTTCAATTGCTTTGTATCTCGTTGCGTAAAAGCCGCCACAGCACTTGGTATCATAGACGAAGCAATGGAAGTCGATATTGCAATCGGTACGCTGGTCAACAATCGGTACTTTGAACTATAAAGCCCTGTCATAGACTGAATTGTAGTAGAATCCATTCCCTTCTCTCGCATCACGTCTCCAAACAGATAGTAATCAATCAAACCACTAATCTGATATACCGTCTGGCTCAAAATAATGGGAAGAATCGTCAAAAATAAAATCCGGTAGATATGGGACGAAGAATATACTCGTCTCCCTCTATCTCTCCGTTCCAACTTTTTCTGAATCGGGCGGTAAATATAATACACAAACATAACCAGAAGAAGTGCCGTAAGTGCGCCCAAACATGTACCTAACGTACCTCCTGCTGCACCCCATGCACTCTTCATTAGGCTATCTGCATTCCATTTGATAAACAACCACGCTGCCAACACACTGACAATGGCATTGACTATCTGCTCAAGCACCTGCGATACCGCCGTCGGCATCATTGTGCCTTTTCCCTGAAACAAACCACGGAATACACCAAGCAAGGCAACAATAAACACTGTCGGCGCCAACACACGAAGCGGAATCTGAAGCCCCACATATGCCGGATAAATATGTTTTTCAATCAATCCTGCACCGAGAAAAAGTGCACCACCAAAAACACCTCCCGACACCAACGCAAAGGTCAGCGCACAACGAAATGTCTTTCCGATATTTTTGTATTCATGTTTACTGTTCTGTGCCGAAATAATTTTGGAAAGTGCCAATGGCAAGCTATAAGAAGAAATAATCAATACAATATCGTATATGTCAAACGCTACTGCATAAATACCATTTCCTTTATCTCCTAAAATGTTTGACATTGGAATACGATATATCATGCCGATAAACCGCACAATCAACGATGCCATTGCCAATATACTTCCATGCTTCAAGAAATCCGCACGTTGTTTCTTTTCCTGACTGCTCATACAGGGACCTTTCTATTTCTTATTTTTTCTTTTTGAATGAAATCAATTTCCTTCGATTTTTCGGATATGCTGCAATATATGTCTTTCCTGGATTTATCGTCAATACATTGCCATCCTTATCATAATATGTCATGGTTCCTTCCTTCTCACTCTTTTTCCAGGATATTTTCATGCGTTTTCCATTGGTGAGGTAATAACCATTGCCACCTTCATTTAAATACAACTGCTGATATCCATTGCGGTCGATGTTATCCTCTCTTACAATCTGAATAATAACATTCTTGAAGGAGAGGTGTTTGTTATTTAAATGATCCTTATGTTTTGTTCCATACTCAAATTTTTTGTATTCTTTTGTTTTACTATCGTATTTTAATGTCGTAGTAGAATATGCGGAAAATGGTATCTTCACATACTTCGCCGCACTCCCCCCAGCAAGATCCGTATCTTCTTCGTAAAACTCGAAGTGCTCTGCCACTTTTTCTTCATCAATTTTGGTTCGATACCCCAACTTTTTCGCGCCCTTCAACATCTTTTTACCCGTTGCAAACACGTTATGTGGAGCCACATGACCTGGCACTCGTCGATACACCACACCACCAATACCAGAAAGACCACTCAAATTGTCTGTTCCTAATTTATCGATTTTACTTAATGCATACTTGGTATGTCCAAAATGACAGAAAATCGCATCCCATTCGCTGGCAAAAGAAACATAATAGTGTCTAGCGCTTCGTATCGAACCTACATTTTTCACTTTATCGGTTCCTTGAAATACGCCCATCATACGAGTAATACCACCTTCCGCTAACGCCTCATACAAAATATCCATCTGGGAAGTTCCTTCTTGACGCAAGTTCGCATACCCAATATTATTGATCATAACCGCAAACGGTCTTTGCTTTGCCTTTTTCTTCGATATGTATTCTCCTGTGAGAAGGCTTTTTACTTTTCCCTCATGGGGATTCTGTGTCGGAATCGGCGTTGGCGCCGGAGTTTCTATTGCAACAGCTGGAGTCGGAGTAGGTACCACGCTAGCCACTGGTGTACGATCGACGCTGATCACAGACAGACAAGCTACAATCACCGCTGCAATTGCAACGACACAACAACTTACCAAAATTACAATTTTTCTAACATGAGTACCATTCATATTCTCTCCGCCTTTCTTTATCGATATATCTCCAACGTATCCATTATTTTACGTTGTTCCTCTTCCATTTCCATACGCTCCTCTTCCACGATATGATCGTATCCAAACAAGTGAAGCATACTGTGCACAACCAAAAAACTAAACTCTCGCAATTCGGAATGCCCATACTCCTTCGCCTGCTCTTTGATAACCTCAGAACACAGTACGATATCTCCCAGCATCAGCTCGTCCGTATCTGGGGAAAGCGCCATACTCTCTTGGAAGGCATCCCCCGTAAAATCAATGGGATGATCATATTCCATCATCGGAAAACTGAGTACATCTGTTTCTTTCTGGATATCGCGAAACTCCGAATTCACTTCTTGAATGGATGCCTTATCCACCATGGTAACGCTCACTTCCACATCATAGGGACAGTTCACGTAATCTTTCACAAAAGAAATGATGTGTTCTAGTTGGCGCTCTAGGTCAAATTCAAACGGAACGCCTACCTCATCTTCAAAATATATTGTCATCGTATTAATTCCTATTCTTTTTGTTGTTATTCTTTCGTTTTTCCTTATACTGTTCTCTAGCTTCAAATTTTTCGTAAGCATGTACGATTTTTTGCACCAGAGGATGACGCACAACATCTTTGTTGGTCAGATATGATACACCAATCTCATCCACATCTTTCAGCACCGTAAGAGCCTGCTCCAAACCCGAAGTGGTTGAAAACGGCAAATCCTTCTGGGATAAGTCTCCCGTAATGACCACTTTAGAGCCAAAGCCAATACGTGTCAAAAACATTTTCATCTGTGCTGGCGTTGTGTTTTGCGCCTCATCCAAAATGATAAACGCATTATCCAATGTACGTCCACGCATATACGCCAGTGGTGCCACTTCAATCAAGCCCTTTTCTGAGTTCTTAATAAAACTATCGGCTCCCATAATCTGATACAGGGCATCATATAATGGGCGAAGGTAAGGATCAATCTTGCTCTGCAAATCTCCCGGCAAAAATCCAAGATTCTCTCCAGCCTCAATGGCAGGACGAGTTAAAATAATTTTTCCCACCTCATCTTGTTTAAAGGCCTGAATGGCCATTGCCATAGCAAGATAAGTTTTTCCGGTACCCGCTGGCCCCACACCAAACACCATCATTTTTTCGCGAATGGCATCGACATATTTTTTCTGTCCTAATGTCTTTGGTTTTACTGGCTTCCCTTGAATGGTAAAGCCAATTAACTCTTTATCTATATCCACCAACGACACTGGGGACTTTTCCTTCGTTAATGCCAACAGATAATCCACATTCTGTTCTGTAATGGTATTCCCTCTCTCGGACAGCTGCAAAAGCTCGCCAAACACACGATTTGCCTCCTGTACCTGCTCATCGGCCCCCACAATTTTCAAGGAACCATCACGTAAAATAACATCCACTTGTAAGGTTCGTTCAATTTTCTTCAAATGGACATCCAATCCTCCAAATATATTATTCTCATGCATGGCAGGAATATCAAGAATTAGTTCCAACCTCATCTTCCTTTCCGATTACTTGGATTTGCAATTCCGCATCGTTTACGGTTTGCTTCTCCATTTCTTTAATCAATACTGTTGCATTGCCTTGTGCCAAATACTCACTTGTTTGTTTTTGAACACGAAGGGTCGAATCTGCGATCTCATAACCATTCTCTTGGTACGAGGAAAGTCGCGAAGCAAATCTTCGTTTTAAAATGGATTTTGCCTCTTGTTCCTGGTAGGTTGCCATTTTCTTTTCGTAATGAATATAAGACTTTTTCGACACTTGAAACCGCAGTCCAATTGGGATAAATTCCCGATCAATACATACGTAATTTATTATATCATAATTACCAGAATTATCAAACCATTTTAAGGGATTTTTTATGGAAACACGGTATCCATTCACCTCAATGGAATATACAAAAATATCCTTTCCTGTTTTATTCTTCTCGATATGTTGAAGATTTATGCGGTCTTCATATGTAAGCCTTCCTTGTATCTGAATTTCGCCATCGGCACACACGCCGTGTCTTGCCACCACCGTTTCGCTGTCATCTGTCACCTCCACAATCCCTCGTATTAGTATGTCTCCTTTTTTTACCGCATCTCCTTTTTTCACTTGAGCAGTTCCTTCCTTTGTAACGATACTTTGCACCGTTCCATCACAAGGTGCCACCAGATGATATGCCACTTCTTCACTTTCTTTTATTTTTTCTACTGCGTTTCCTTCTTTTATCTTGATGTTTAGTACACATCCATCCTCCTCCGCCGAAACCCAACTCATATTATCATAATTCTCACGTAAGCTTCTCTCTAGCTGGTCACAATCCAGATTTTTTTTCAGCATTCCCGGATAGACCCCTAAATGCTCAACCTCTTGGTTCACACTTTCTTTTGTATACTCTCGCTGACCTTCATAATTTATCTGCCAAATAAATAAAGAAAGCACTTTCAGGACCACAAAAAACAATACAAGCCCCAAAGTAAATGTCCAATCGTGTATGGCGCTCTGCCACACAAAAGGCAAGCCCTTTTTCTCGCATAGATGTGGTACTACATGGCTTTTCCCCACAAAACGATACAATTCTCTATAATCTTTTGTATACATGCAAAACTCCACCACATCTCCTTTCCTTTTTATATTCCAGAGATGTATATGATGATGTCGGCACATATTCATAAATCGTTCCCAGTTGCCGGAAATCACCCGACAAGATATGTAACCCTTTAACCAGTCCATTTCTCCCCCCTAAAACCGAACAAGACTAACATCTTGAATCCATCCGCATACCCGACACTCCTCTGGCTCAAAGGATTCGACACAGAGACATTCTCCCGTTAAAATCACTTTCACGTGCTTGCCCTGAAGTTTTACGATATTTTCCGTATACTCAATAATGGATTTATAATTTTCCACAATAGCATACTCATCCCCATAAGTTTTTACTATCGTAGCTCCATCTAATATATCCGGCTGCAATCCAAGTTTTCTTGATACCGAATTCAACGAATGTGCCTCTTTTCTTAGCCACAAACCTGCGGACTATTTTCCTGCTCACTATATTTTATGTGGCGCACTATCAAATGTTCCTGTCCACAATCTATTTTAAAAACGAAAAAGGGACTCGCTGTGCAGCGAGTCCCTCTCATATGTGCAATTATTTAAATTTTCTTTTACGAGCAGCCTCAGACTTTTTCTTACGTCTAACGCTTGGTTTCTCATAATGCTCTCTCTTACGAATCTCCTGCTGGATTCCTGCTTTTGCACAGTTTCTCTTGAAACGACGCAATGCGCTATCCAATGATTCGTTTTCTTTAACGATTACATTTGACATAGTATCACACCTTACCTCCCTCCAGTTGTAAAATTGTGCAAAATACAACTGTTTGGGTATTTTTTTCGCACTAACACATATTATATCACAAAATTTTTATTCGTCAACCACTTTTGTAGATTTTATGGAATAATATGGTCTTTTTTTTCAGTAATGATTCAGAAACTGTATGATGTAAGGCAGTTTCTGAATCGTTGGTTACAAATTTGTCGCATTTATGCAAGCTGACTGGCAATTACTTCTTTCGCTTTTGTCAACGCATCTGGAATTCCTGCTGGATTTTTACCTCCCGCCTGAGCCATGTTCGGACGACCACCGCCGCCACCACCAACGAGGGCCGCAATCTCTTTAATCAAGTTACCTGCATGGGCACCTTTTGCCATTGCTCCGTCGGTTGCTGTAGCCATCAGATTTACTTTTCCATTTGCCTCTGTTGCAAATACAACGATTGCTTCCCCAAGCTTCTGTTTTGCCTCATCACCAAGGTCGCGCATACCGTTCATATCCACATCCGTCAACTGTTTTACAAGCACTTTAATGCCGTTTACTTCTTCCGCTTCAGAAGTTACATCTCCTGCCGCTGCTTTTGCCATTTTCGCTTTTAATTTGTCATTTTCTTTTGACAATGCTTTCAACTCTTCCTGCATAGAAAGAATCTTCTTTACAACATCAGCTGGATTTGCTTTCAATGCTTTCGCAGCCTCTTTCAACTGCTCTTCCACCTCATTGTAGTGCGCAATCAAGCCAGCGCCCGTCAAGGCCTCGATACGTCTTACACCAGCTGCCACACCACTCTCAGATACAATCTTGAAAGCAGAGATATTTCTTGTATTTTCTACGTGAGTACCACCACAAAGCTCAGAACTAAACTCGCCCATCTGTACCACACGTACTTTATCGCCATATTTCTCACCAAAAAGAGCCATAGCTCCGGTTTTTTTCGCCTCATCCAAAGTCATTTCGCTGGTTACAACGTCAAGACCTTTGTTGATTTCTTCGTTTACGATTGCCTCAACTTTTGCAATCTCCTCTTCTGTCATTGGAGAGAAGTGAGTAAAGTCAAAACGAAGTTTCTCCTGATCCACTATGGAACCAGCCTGCTCTACGTGGTTTCCAAGTACCATACGAAGGGCTTTCTGCATCAAGTGAGTAGCACTGTGGTTGTTGGCTGTAAGATTACGACGACTTTCATCTACAGAAAGTGTAACGGTTTCGCCTACGCGAATACTTCCCTCTGTCATTTTACCCACATGTCCTACTTTTGTTCCCTGCAATTTAATGGTATCTTCTACCACAAAAGTTCCGTTTGCTGTGGTGATTACACCGGCATCTGCCACCTGACCACCCATTGTAGCATAGAATGGAGTCTCGTCTACAAGAATGGTTCCTTCCATTCCTGCGGACAACTCATCCACGATAGCATCTTTTGTTGTCAATACGATCACTTTGGAATCGTGTACCAAACGATCATAACCTACGAATTTGCTCTCGATAGCCGCATCAATGGACTGATAAATGGTCACGTCTGCACCCATGTAGTTTGTCACTTCACGAGCATCACGAGCGGTCTGACGCTGTACTTCCATTGCCTTCTGGAAGCCTTCCTCATCGGCGGAGAAACCTTTCTCCTCCAAAATCTCAATGGTAAGATCGATTGGGAATCCATAGGTATCGTACAACTTAAATGTATTGTCACCAGAAAGAACCTTGCTTCCTTCTTTCTGCATCTCTTCCATCATATCGTTCAAGATCGTAAGACCCTGATCGATGGTTTTATTGAAGTTTTCTTCCTCTGTGGAAATCAGCTTCAAGATATATTCTTTTTTGTCTGCCAACTCTGGATATCCATCCTTAGACTCACGAATTACAACCTCACTTAAATCTGCAAGGAATTTGCCCTGAATACCAAGGAGTCTTCCATGACGAGCCGCACGACGAAGCAAACGACGAAGCACATAACCACGACCTTCGTTGGATGGCATAATTCCATCAGACACCATAAATGTCACAGAACGGATATGGTCTGTGATAACACGAATGGAAACGTCGTTTTTGTATTCTGCTCCATAGGTCACTTTTGCCAGGTCACATACCTGCTCACGAATTGCCTTAATGGTATCTACATCAAAGATGGAATCTACGTCCTGCATAACGGTAGCCAAACGCTCCAAGCCCATTCCGGTATCGATGTTTTTACTTGCTAACTCTTCGTAATTACCATTGCCGTCGTTGTTGAACTGAGTAAATACGTTGTTCCAGATCTCGATGTAACGATCGCACTCACAACCTACGGTACATCCCGGCTCACCACATCCGTATTTCTCTCCACGGTCAAAGTAAATCTCGGAACATGGTCCACAAGGTCCTGCACCATGCTCCCAGAAGTTATCTTCTTTTCCAAAACGGAAGATACGATCCTTGGCAATTCCGATTTCCTGATTCCAGATATCAAATGCCTCATCATCTTCCTCATATACAGACGGATACAAACGGTCTTCTGGAATCTCCAATACCTTGGTCAAAAACTCCCAAGACCACGCAATTGCTTCATGCTTAAAGTAATCTCCAAAAGAGAAGTTTCCAAGCATTTCAAAAAATGTACCGTGACGTGCTGTCTTTCCTACATTTTCAATATCGCCGGTACGAATACATTTCTGACAAGTTGTCACACGATTTCTTGGTGGAATCTCCTGTCCTGTAAAGTATGGCTTCAATGGCGCCATTCCGGCATTTATCAGAAGCAAGCTCTTGTCATTCTGTGGAATCAGAGAAAAACTCTTCATGGCCAGATGATCCTTGCTTTCAAAAAATTCAAGATACATTTTACGCAATTCATTTAATCCGTATGGTTTCATATTATCTTCCTCATTTCTCCTAAATAAAATAAAGCCGTGTGAAAATACACACGACTTTATTTTATTATGTTTCCTTAGGTTTGTCAATTCTTTTGCGTAACGAATCACTTACGAATATGACCCTCACCCAAAATAATATACTTTGTACTTGTCAAAGCGAGAAGTCCCATTGGTCCTCTTGCATGAAGTTTCTGTGTACTGATGCCAATCTCTGCACCAAATCCAAACTCAAACCCATCGGTAAAACGAGTAGAAGCATTTACATATACTGCTGCCGCATCCACTTCGTTCAAAAACTTGATGGAATTGCTGTAGTCTTTGGTAACGATTGCTTCCGAATGCCCTGTGTTATACTGATTGATGTGAGCAATTGCCTCATCCATATCATCCACCACTTTTACAGAAATAATCTTGTCCAGGTATTCTGTTCCGAAGTCTTCTTCGGTAGCTTCTTTCATCTGTGCATCGTACTGTCTTGCTCTCTCATCGCCGCGGATTTCTACGCCATGGGCATACAAGGCTTCACAGATCATTGGAACGGCTTCAGCAGCCACCGCATTATGTATTACAAGAGATTCACATGCATTACACACACCAAGTCTTTGTGTCTTTGCATTGACAATAATATCTACGGCCATGTTTAAGTCTGCGTATTCGTCCACATAGACATGACAGTTTCCTGTTCCCGTCTCAATTACCGGAACGGTGCTCTTCTCCACAACCGTACGAATCAGACCAGCTCCTCCTCTTGGGATAAGCACATCGATGTACTGGTTCAACTGCATAAATTTCTGCGCCGTCTCTCTTGAGGTATCCTCCAAAAGCTGAATGGCGTCCTCTGGAAGGCCTTCCTTTCCAAGAGCACCACGAATCACTTTTACAATTGCCATATTGGAATGAATGGCATCACTACCACCGCGGAGAATCACTGCATTTCCTGTTTTAAAGCAAAGAGCAAAAGCATCTGCTGTCACATTTGGGCGAGATTCATAGATAATTCCAATAACGCCCATAGGAACGCGTTTCTGTCCCACCTGAAGTCCTGTCGGTGTTGTCTTCATGGAAATCATCTCTCCCACTGGATCTGCCAATGTCACCACCTGGTTGATTCCCTCGGCCATTCCTTCGATTCGCTCCTTGGTAAGACGAAGGCGGTCGATGAGAGATTCCTTCATTCCTGCCTCAACGGCATTTTGTATATCTACTTCGTTGGCTTTCAGAATTTCTTCTGCTTGAGCCACCAAAGCCTCTGCCACCGCAGAAAGTCCTTTATTCTTTTCAACAACAGAAAGACGATTCATCTTTGATGCCGCTGATTTTGCTGCTGCTCCAATCTGTTCTAATGTCATGTCATATCCTCCTTATCTTCTATCTATACATTCTTTCTTGTGTTACAATAATCTCTGGTTGTACATCGCAAGATTCTGTAGGTATCTCTTCCACTTTTTGCTCCTCAAAAGCAAGTAGGGCACTTATCATTCTAGAACCATATTGTGTTAAATATCGATCGTAATATCCACCACCATACCCCATACGGTTTCCGGCTTCATCAAAAGCAACCCCAGGCATAATCATAAACACATCCTCTTTTTCCATGTTACTGCTTTCGAAAAGCAGTGTTAGTTCTTCGGTCTCCTGAGGCTCTCGTATTCCTTGATAGCCCGCCTCTAATTTGGTTAGATCCTTCACCTGAAAAAAGCGCATTTCCTTTTTATCCACATAGGTCTTCGGTAGATACAATTGTTTTCCATCTACCAACACCTGTCGGTTCAGTTCTTCGGTTTCCACCTCCGAGCGAAATGCCACATACGAAAGTATTATTTTTGCCTTCCGATACCTGTCATCTTGCAAAATCCGCTCTACAATCTTTGCCGATTGCACCTCTCGGAATTCTGCAGATAACGCATCTCGCGTCATCAATGCCTGCTTTCTTACCTCTTGCTTTTTCGTCATTTCCATTCCTCTTAATGCTTATTTTTCTTCGTCAATGGGGTAATGGTACCATCCTTTTCTTGAATGGATACATTGGCAAGCGTGGAACGCATATTAGTCCGAATGGCCTCTACGTACTCGGCACGCAAAATCGCCTGCTCTTTTAACTCTTCTTCGGTAATGGTTCCTTCTTTTTTCTTTTTATACAGCTCATTGATTCGCTTAATCTTTGTCTCGTCCATGTCATCCTCCATTATCTTTCCAAATATTCTTTCAAATGAAAATGTCTTGTCTTATGGGCTTTAAATACCGTTCCAATCTCTTCTCCATCGATGAGACGCAAGATATTTTCCATATCATCACCATTAATGATAGCCATATCCGTTCCTGCATCATTGGCAATACCAGCTGCTGAAATCTTTGCACTCATTCCGCCAGTACCAAGATTGGTGGACGGACCCTTTGCCATCTCAATCATTTCATCACTAATACTCTCCACATAAGAGATAAACTTCGCATCTTTATTTTTATTTGGATCATCCGTATACAATCCATCAATATCACTAAGAAGCACGAGAAGATCTGCCCCCGCAACAGCTGCTACAATGGCAGACAATGTATCATTATCACCAAACTCAATCTCGTCTGTTGCCACGGTATCGTTCTCATTTACGATAGGTATTACACCAAGCTCAAGCAACTGTTCAAAGGTATTTCGCGCGTTATGTCTACTGCTATCATCTACGATGGTAAACTTAGTCATCAATACCTGAGCTGTATACTGGTTGTATTCAGAGAACAATTTCTGATAAACCGTCATAAGACGGCACTGTCCAATAGCGGCACATGCCTGCTTCAGTGCCACTGTATCTGGGCGGTCCTTCAATCCGATGGAACGACGTCCCACACCAACAGCTCCGGAAGACACTACGATGATATCCTTTCCTTGATTATGTAAATCTGTCAAAATGCGGATAAATTTTTCCAATTTAACCAAATCCAACCCACCGGTTTCCTTATGGGTAATGGTGGATGTTCCCACCTTAAAAACAATTCGTTTCTTATCTTTAAAGCTACTTCTCATGGTCTTTGTTTTTCCTTTCACTTATAATCTGAACTGCCACACGAAGGCCATCCATAGCCGCTGACATAATACCGCCTGCGTACCCGGCACCTTCCCCACATGGGTAAAGCCCTTCTACATTAGTAGACTCCAGCAATTCATTTCTAAGAATACGGACTGGGGAGGATGTTCTCGTTTCTGTTCCCAAAATCCATGTATCCTCATGGTCAAAGCCTCGGATTTTTTTCCCAAACTGTTCCATACCATCCATAATACCATTAGAAATATAAGAGGGCAATATTTTTTTCACATTTGCCATCACAATTTCTCCTTTGGTACATATCTCTTCTCCATGCCAATTGGTAGTGGGGACACCTTTTATAAAGTCTCCCAATCGCTGTGCCGGAATCTTCCCCTGTCCCGCTTCATAGGCACATCGTTCCAATTCCCGTTGAAATTCCACTCCAGCTAACACATCGGCAGAGTCAAAGTCCTTGCCATCCACCGTTACAATAATAGCGCTATTGGCCATTTTCGAATCTCTGGCATGGTCACTCATTCCATTTACCACTGTCATCCCCGGCTCAGAAGACGCATTTACCACGTAGCCTCCGGGACACATACAAAAACTATACACCCCTCGTCCATCCTTGGTCTTTCCCGTCAACTTATAATCTGCCGCTGGAAGACGCTGGTCATCAACGCCATACTGACTTTCATTGATCTTCTTTTGCAAATGCTCTACACGAACCCCTACAGCAAATGGCTTTTGTTCCATGGCAACTCCGTCATCCCGTAACATAGCAAAAGTATCTCTGGCACTGTGTCCAATGGCCAGTACCACACCGTCACAAGCAATCTCTTCTTGTTGACCATCTTCATTTTCGACGATAAGCCCCGTCACTTTATGCCCCGCTTGGCCCTGCGCATAAACCAGCTTTGTCATTTTTGTATGAAAACGATAGCTTCCTCCCATTTCCTCAATGCTCTCACGCATGGACAAAATCACCTGGCGTAACTTGTCTGTGCCAATATGAGGCTTTGACAGATAACGAATCTCCTCTGGTGCTCCATGTTCAATAAAGGTATTTAACACAAATTGTTTTTTCCCTGTCTTATCTTTTACACCTGTATTTAACTTGCCATCGGAAAACGTCCCGGCTCCACCTTCTCCAAAGGACACATTGGTTTCTGGATCCAACGTGCCATGTTTCCAGAATCCAGCCACTTTTTCCACACGCTCCCACATGGAACCACCTCGTTCTATAATCAGTGGCTTCATTCCGCACTTCGCAAGCAAATAACCACACAAAAGCCCTGCTGGCCCCGCACCAACGACAACAATTTTCTTTTTGGTGTCGCTGATTCCCATGTCACGCACTTGACGGAGTAAATCCGGCTCCGGCTTATATTGGGTTAGATTGCGATTGTTTCTATTTTTCCGAAGAACTTCCATCTCATTTGGACAAGAAAAAGAAACGGTATAATTGTAATAAATGTCTGGTTTCTTTCTCGCATCGATGCTTTTTTTCTCAATTCGAACGTCCCTTAACGCATCTTCTTTCACCCGAAGATCTTTGGCCACTTTACGCCTCAACTCTTCTTTCGTATCTTTGCGATAATCCAATTTGCACTGGCTATATTGTAACATTTCTTTCTCCTTTTCTGCTATTGTATTGCCTCACTACAAATCCAAGCTGTTCCCCATGCAAAATGAAGATTGTACCCTCCACAAATTCCATCCACGTCCAGCAGTTCGCCCAAAAGATACAAGTTCTCCTGTACACGAGATTCCATGGTGTCCACATTAACTTCTTCTGTCAGCACACCTCCCGCTGTCACTTGTGCTTTCTCCAAGCCAAATGTATCGGTTATCAATACCTCATACCCTTTTAACAATTTTGCCAATTCTTCCTCGGTTCTCTTCTTCTTTTGCAACACCGTTAACCACTTTTGGTTTAGTATTCCAGCAAGTCTCTTTGTGCCTTGTCGCTTGATCCATGCAAGCAATTCTTCCTCAGACATATCCGGGAAAAAGTCCAACCTACACATAACCACATTTCCTTCTGCCAAGGCCTGTGCCGCCAATCGACAAAGCTGAAAAACGGGAATTCCGGATATACCATCTCGAACCAACTGAATCTCCCCATGCTCTTTCTTTATCAATTCTCCCCCTGCGTATAACTCCACAGATCCTTGCATACGAACTCCCGCCAGGGTTTTCCACTCCTGTCCATCTGCCACCAGTCCCGTTAAGGCAGGATAAATATCCGTCACCTGATGAGATAAACTGCGACTTATCTTATATCCACTACCATCCCCTCCAAGTGGTTCATTTGCCTTACCACCCGTAGCTAATATAAGATGATCGCAACAATACACTTCGCCATTTTTACATCGAACTTCATACTGATTTCCTTTATGTACAACACGCACCACTGGCGTGTCACAACAAATCCAGATTCCGACTTCCTTTCCGGCTTCCACTAACAGCTCTACCACACTAGACGCCTGTCCACTATAAGGATAACAATATCCATCCCTCTCTCGATGGTAGATGCCAATTTCTTCAAAAAGACCAATCGCCATTTCGGCATCAAAACGCTCCAACACAGCCTCTACAAATACCTTATCTCCATAATAGCATGTAGACGCCATCTGGCGGTTTGTAAAATTACATCTTCCGTTGCCAGTAGCCAGAAGCTTTTTTCCAGGCATTTTATTTTTCTCTATTATCAAGACATCTTTCCCCTTTTTTCCGAGAAGATATCCACACATCAGTCCGGCTGCGCCCGCACCAATGATAATATTTTCATGATATTTCATCCATTCCTCTTTTCTTGCCGTCTCTCACCTTTTTCACAGCATCTAAAATTCTAACGTTTAGTATACCACACACCGTCAGATTTAACTAGAGAAATTCTCTAAGATGGAATACAATTCTTTTTCATCTTCCACATAATAGCCTTCCTCTAGCTTTTTACGTTCCTCTTCCGGAAGAAGTTCTACCAATATACCCGTATTTTCATAAGGGGTCACCCGATCATTGTGATAAATAACCACTTCCCCTTGTGTAGCTTTTAGATAAAATCCGGTTTCCTCCTCCGCTCCCAGATAAATCTCCCTCATCACAACCTTTTCTTTTGAAAAAGAAACTAGTTCCATCTCATTTGGCTCTTCCTCCCTTCGTTGTACATCCATGGTCTCATTATAATCTCTTATATATTGCTCCAAGTCCTCCCGGGACATACCTGCAATTTCCGCTGGAACCGTTCGCTCTTCACTAATTGTCACATCGGTTGTTCCATCGTAGATTTCAACAACATATTTTGTAGATGCATTGATTCGTAATTCTTTTACTGTATCCACCGCTTGTGCATTTTGCGTTTCCAATTCTTCGTTTCTTCTTTCATCGTTGTGTTGGAACAGAAAAGCCATTACGGTCAATACTGTGCCAACTAGAAAAAAACTGCTCATAATCAGGTATCTCTTTTTCATGCCAATTCCTCCTGAAAAGATTTTACCTATAGTATGAACAGTTTTTTTATTTATATTCGATTTTCTTTAGTTCATAACTCGTCCGATTTTCACTGGTCGACGATAATATGCATTGGAAATCTTAATTCCATCGCTTGGATTACTTGCATGGATAACCAGTCCACTTCCGATATACATCGCCACGTGGTTAATACGACTTCCGTTGCTATAGAAGAACAAGTCTCCTGGCTTTGGTGATGATACACTTCTTGTCACACCAGCCTGCGCTGCTGCATTGTGTGGAAGCGAGTAACCATACCTACGATACAATGCCATCGTAAATCCTGAACAGTCCGTACCACTTGTCAAACTGGAACCGCCCCATACATAACGATTTCCGAGGAACTGTTTTGCATACTCAGCGATGGATGCCTGGCTCGATGAAACGCCACCAGATGCACTCGCCGACACAGTACCAACTTTTACCGCACGTTTCAACGAGTATTGCTCTGCAACATATTCTTTTGCTACAAAAGCATAATCATTATCCACACTGATACAAATCCAATTAGCCAAGTCCGCCTCGATGGCTTCCATACCACCAGCACGTTTGATGAACTTCTTTGAAATTTTTTCTTTTTGAATTACTTTTTCCACAAAATCCATTGTGAGATTACGTTTTTTGATAACAAATTCTTCGCCTTTCGATACGATAGAATAAATCGGTGCATCCGTTGTCGGAAGGGCACGCACTCGCAAGGAATCTGTTTTAATTTCCACACATTCGCGACCAACTTCCATGGAAAGCTCTTCTGCTTTTTTATCTGTAACAATATAACTTGCCTTTACCCAGCCTGTTACATTTCCAGAAACCATCTTTGCCCAGCCCTTCTTGATCTTATAAATATGACATCCGGCGTTCTTTGTCATCTTTCCGACAATCTTCGAACTTTCAGATGGCTTTTTACGAACATTCAAATACGTATCTACTTTACTCGCAATACCAAGTCGACTATAATTCAAATTCAGTTTAACATGGCCATCTTCATCGTATTTTGACTGTACCGGAGCTGCCGTTACTTCTGGTGTTGGTTCTGCCGCAGCCGCTTGCTCGCCCATCACTTCAATGGCAGCACCAGAAACCGTTCCATTGGCTACATTTTCACAATACTTATCTACCACTACGTTTGCACCTGCAATCGGCTGTTCAGAAGCCAAAAATACGGCTTGTACCGGAATGGATATCACCCCTGCTACCAAAACACCCGCAACTGCACATTTCATATAACGTTTCGTTAATATTTTCATCCTTACCCTCTCCAAAATTGTATATTTGTCTTATAAATTATTACAAATTTGTTACATTCAACTAGTCAAATTATAACAACACATATACAACTTGTCAAGCAATACAGGCCAATTTTGTGCTATTTTCTAGTACTTTCCCACTGTTACTCCCAATTCCGGTTCAATATATTACTATTTTTTATAAATTCTTCAGCTGTATGAAAACCAAGTCGTCGAATCAAATCCAAAATATATGGATTTTCGGCTGGAGTACGATATTTTGCCATCTCTGTATAGTTCTCTACAAGCTTCGTCCCGACCTCCACATCAATATTTCGTTTTGGTCCACCTACACACCCTCCCGGGCATCCCATTCCCTCAAAGAAATTCCCTTCCACGTTTCCTTCCAAAATCTCTTTCAACAGTTTTTGGCACTCTGGCACACCGCAAGCACAAACTGGTCGTACATCACATGTACGGTCAATGCTCTCAACACACGCTTTCACTGCGTCGCTCACACCACCCACGCGTGCATACATCCTCCCTGTTGCTGCAGAATGTTCGTTTTTATCCTCCGGCATTCCTGCAAAATCAACATTCAAAGCTTCAAAAATATCCTTTAACTCTTGAAAGGTAAGCACACAATCTATGGCCCCCGCCAAATCTGGTTCACGTATCTCCGCCTTCTTTGCTATACACGGTCCGATAAAGATCGTCTTACAACCCTTGTGTAATTCTTTGGCAATTCTTCCACCTGCAATCATCGGCGACACTGCCGCCGGCAAATGTCCTACTATATTCTTGAACTCTTTACGAATCATAGAAATCCAAATCGGGCAACAACAACTTGTGAGTTGAAAACTCCCTTCCTCATCTACATTCTCACAAAATTCCAAGGATTCCTTTAGTGTAAGAATATCCGCAAATGCTGCCACTTCTATCATCCCTGTAAATCCCATAGCTTTTAACGCACTTCGCAATCTTTCTGGTGTTGCGTCCTTGCCAAACTGTCCGATATATGCAGGTGCCATCAATGCATATACCGGAGTCTGCGCATTTTTTAGTATATCCACTGCTCGAACAGCGTCTTTACTAAATGTTAAGTTTTTCCTTTCACACGCTTCAATACAGCGTGCACATCCCCTGCAGTTTTCTGGATTCATGGATACTTTTCCATCCTTCACCTCCAATCCACGAAACATACAAGCCGTCACACATTTGGCATCCTTGCAGTCGCACGGTTCTTCGCGCCATACCAAGGGATACTTCTCAGGATGCAACAAACAATCCAATTTCTTCTCTGGAATACCCTCTATCTTTTTTCCTGCCAACTTATCTCGCAATACTTTTTGATATAATTCTTCTAGTGTCATGTAATCGTCCTCCGTTTTTTTCCCTATTATTCCCGTATTTATATGATGATACACACCAATCCGCCATTCGAATCATTTACCACTTTTTGAATTGTATCCTGCAATTTGACCTGACTTTCCTCATTCAGTCGATTCACTTTGTTCATAATCCCGTCATCTACTAACTGACGTATGGTTTTCCCAAAAATATTGGTGTCAAAAATCCCATCCGGATTTTCTTTGCTATTGGATTCAATGTATTCAATCAGATCTCTTGCCTGCTCCTCACTTCCCACAATTGGCGCAATTTCTGTCTCTATATTGGCCTGTATCAAATGCAAAGACGGACATACCGCTTTGATCTTTACCCCATACTTATTGCCATGTTTGATGAGTTCTGGTTCGGCAATCTCAATCTCTTCCATGGTTGGCGTAACGATGCCATAGCCTTTTCCTTTTACCTGCTCACAAGCAACTCCAATCGCCTCATATTCTTCCCTCTTACCGGCAAGGTCACGTAATGTCGCAATCAATTCGAACTCCCCTTGAATCGGTGTTCCAATCATATCACTAAGAATCTCATAATAATAGTTTTCTTCAAATTCCACCGAAAGATCCACTTGACCATTTTGCAGCTGTTTATCTTGTATGTAAATTCCTTTAATATAATCTGCCTCAAGTTCCAATTTCTCCTTGGTTACATCCTTCATGGTTTTCATACCCATAAGCATTTCTCTACAGCGCTCCAATAAATCTTTTTTCAACCAATGTTCTTTATCCAAAAATTCTACCCACTTTGGTAAAAAGAAATGAATTCTTCCAATCGGAAAATCTGATAAAATCGTCTCCATAATTCGATATATATCCTCTTTTTTTAATTTTTTACAATTTAATGGCAAGACACTTAACCCATACTTTTCTGATAGTTCTCTCGCCAAATCCACAACCTTCTCAGCTCGTGGATTTGCCGTATTTAATAGCATTATTGTTGGTTTCCCTGCCTTCTTACATTCGTATACGGTTCTCTCCTCTCCCTCCACATACTGTTCTCTCGACAGCTCTGAAAAACTACCATCCGTTGTCACAACAATTCCGATGTTCGAATGCTCTCGAATCACTTTTTCAGTTCCCAGCTCTGCTGCTCTTGTAAATGGAATCTCTTGTGGCGACCAAGGCGTCTTTACCATTCTCTCTTTTCCATCCTCGATATGACCCACTGCATCCTTTACCACAAATCCAACACAATCGATCAAACGAATCTTTCCTCTGGAACCACTTGGAAGTGTTATGACTGCTCCCTCCTTCGGCACAAATTTTGGCTCTGTGGTCATAATTGTTTTTCCATCTGATGACTGTGGAAGTTCATCTATGGTTCGTTGTCTTTCTCCTTGGTCTACCAACTGCGGAATTACTAATAATTTCATAAAGTTTTTGATAAATGTGCTTTTTCCTGTACGAACCGGACCCACAACACCTAGGTATATTTCTCCTCCCGTTCTTTTGTTTATATCTTCGTACACATTGTACCCATTGTCCATAAAAAAACCCCCTTGCTTAACTGTTACAGTATATGCAAGGGGATTTCCTCATATTACATTTCTTTATTATTTAACTTTAATGGTCTTTGTAGCTGTCTTTCCAGACGATGTACGAACGGTAATTTTTACTTTGCCTTTTTTCTTCGCTGTTACATTACCATACGCATCCACCATTGCTACGAATGACTTACTACTTGAAAAGCTAAGTGTATCCGTTGATTTCTTGGATATCAATGATACCTTAAGTTTCATTGTCTTGCCACGTTTCATGGACTTCGCACACTTCACTTTTACTTTCTTTGCTTTCACCTGTTTCTTCGAAACAACAACCGTTACTGTTGTTTTCTTACCAGATGTAGCAGTAATGGTAATCTTAGCCGTTCCCTTCTTCTTAGCAGTAATTGATCCATATGCAGAAACTGCGGCAACTTTTGGTTTACTGGACTTGTAAGTCACTTTATCTGTTGTATTGACCGGACTAAGTTGTGTTCTAAGAGACACACTTTGACCTTTTGCCATGTAGATTTTTTTCGCATTCGGCTTATTTACAAGAACCGTAAGTTTTTTTGCTGGAACACGATTTGCATTCGCTCCTGGGTTAGCTGTTGGAGCAGCTGTTCCTGTAACATTCACACGACAAGTTGCAACTTTTCCAATATTGGTTCTCACTGTAATAGACGCACTTCCTGGTCCTACTGCAGTAATAAGTCCTGTTTCGGATACTGTGGCAACTCTCGTATTGGATGAAGAATATGTATAAACAACTTCTTCTGTTGCATTGGCAGGTTCTTTTGCCGGATTCAACTGATGTGTTGCTCCGATGGCAAGATTCACTGTGCTATCTACTGTAATCTTGCTTACCTTCAAAATAACAGAAACATTAATCTGTACTACCACACCAGAATCTGTCATTCCAGTTAATACTGCTGTTCCTGGCGCAACACCGGTAACAGTAACACTGGCTGTTGTACCCGTACAAGTGAAAATATCTTCATTGGAACTTGTCCATGTAATGCTTTCTGTTGCATCGGTTGGATATACATAATATCCGTTAGATGCGTTTTCGCTGGTAGTCTTACTCAAACGATATGTTGCGCCAACCTGCACTGTTACATTTTCTGTCAAAGGTCGAATCTCTGTAATTGGCGCATTTACTGTAATGTTATACTGCTGAGACTTAACTTTACTATTCGCTACAGAAGTAGCAATAACTTTTCCTGTACCCTTTGCCAAACCTGTTACTGTTCCGTTTTCATCAACGGAAATATAATTTGAGCCAGATGCAACACTCCATGTTACTTCCTGATTTGCTCTTGCTGGCAATACCGTTGCTGTAAGATCAATGGTAGCTCCAACATTTACCACATTGTTTCCTGTTATCTCAATGGAAGCTGGAGATGGAAGCGCACCATCTTCTACAGCAAAGAAGAATGTCGCTTTTGTTCCACTTGCCTGTCCAGTAACAGTAATGGTTGCGGTTCCCTCTTTCAATGCGGTGATGGAACCATCCGGTTTTATTTCAATCACTTCTGGATCAGAAGATGCATATATGTATTTTTCACCATATTCTGCCAACTGTTCCTCTGTATAGCTACTGTTATTATAATTCATTGTAACTTTAATCTGATCCCGAGTTCCAATATCTAACACGTATGGGGTTGCTGCACTGTTTTGCTTTAAGTTAGCATCCATATTCTCACCACTGGTGGAGCATACAATACTTGTTGATGAAGGCACTGGAATCGCCGTATATACCGTAATAGTATCTGCTTTTGAACCGGAACGAACCGTAATCTGCGCACTTCCCAAAAGAGGATTTCCGCTGGCATCCACCTGTGGTTTCACGTATGCAGTAGATAAGCCACTTCCTTCTTCATATGTTACATCTGTAACCGTAATGCAACTACTATTATCGGATGTCCATGTCACATCTTCTGTTGTTTCTGCTGGTTTTACCTCTGCAGATAACAATATTCCGGTTGTAGCCATATCCTTTGTTGCTGGAATATACAACACTTTGCTTGGACTTTCCACATACATATTTGGATTTCTTGTTACCGCACCATCATTGGCTGCCGATAACGTTACCTGTTCCGTCGGAATATCCCGAACTCGAACCTGATACTCCAATGTATGTGATGTACCACAATAACTAGCTGAGGTGGACGGATTCGCATACGCAAATTTAGTTCCTAACTCCACACGAACGGTAACTGGTGTTTCAATATATTCGGTTCCATACAAAAGAATGGAATATGGATCTTGCTTCGAATCAAATTCAGCATACAAACCATCCACTTCATTATCCAAAATATTTTCGAACACACCGTTTCCTGTATCCACGGAAACTTTTACATTACCATTAATTGTTTCCTTATTGAGTACGTTAATTGGCAATCGAAGATTCGCACCATATGGCACCGTAATTACCTCATTCTGATCATAGGACAAAGTAATGGTAGGGTCCGTAGAATTAACTATCTGACCGAATGCTCCATTTAGCATTTCCCCATCTACCTGTGCACTCGCTGGCAAGGTAACACTAGTAAGATTTACAGCATCTTTCAATACATTTTCTCCAATGCTTTCTGTCTTACTCTGGAAAGAAAGTGTTCTAAGATATGTACACTGTTCAAACAAGCGTTTTGGAATTACTACAAGTGGAGAATCAACAAGATTTACATTCTGCACATTTGTCATACGGAATGCACCTTCGCCGATTGTCTCCAGATTCAATGCTGCTGTAAAATCAACCACCGTCAATCCTGTTTTTTCTTGTTTTGTACCATAACGGCTGACATTGGCATAGTACTTATATGCACTTCCTCCTGCATCCTCGCTTGGAATCTCAAACGGCTCTTTATACTGCACGGCACAACAAGAAAAAGCTTCTTTCCCTATTTCCTTTAAGGTATCTGGGAAATAAATTTCATCTAACGAAACGCATCCGCTAAAAGCTGCTGCTCCGATGTAAGTTACACTTCTACCGAAAGAACTTCCACCTTTCTTGGTAAGTGTAAGATTTCGACAACTATTAAAGGCGTTGTCGCCAATTCTTGTGACTCCATCTGGAATGTTAATGGACTTCAATCCATAATAATCGTGATACTTATCCTCTTCACTTGTACTAACAAAGTTGGAAACCTCTTTTCCTGCTCCTTGGAATGTACTATCTTTAATCTCAGTCAAAGATTTTGGAAGTTTTACCTCATCCAAATTGATACACTCTTTAAATGCAGCCTCGCCAAGTTTATCACCAACCAACGTATCTGGTAAAATCACATCTTGCATACCAAACACATATTTTACAGAATAACTTTTTATAGCAACGTTACTTCCCATGGCCACATCCGTAAAAACACTGGATGTTACAGGTTTGGACCATACTGCTGTCTTTCCATTTTCTTTCTCTACTGAAACGGCAGTTGCATAATCCGCTTCGTTACAATAATACTTTGTGGTTAAGTTAGAATACGGAGAATAAAATCTTTCCTCATACTCATCCGTAACGGTAGTATACATTTCTTCATATAATTCTATCGTACCTGTCTTATTTTTATCTGCAGCACTGCTAAGGTCTTCAAAAAGCTGATCGTAATCAACGTAAACCTTCTTTGCCAAGATACAAACTTTCTCATATCTCGCTTTCCCTTCCGAAGTAAGACTCTGCGTTACGGAATCGTAATAATGTCCCAGACTACTTGATGAAATGAAATCTTCCTCGTCCACATACACAATACGGCAATAGTCACTTGACTTATCACAATTTTCATAATCATATACAAGGAATTCACTTCGTCCTGTAGCATCCTCGCTATAAACTTTTCCTTTTTCTACATAAGTAATCATACCAGATAAAGTAAAACTACTTTCAATTCCACAACCAGAAAAAGCAGCATCTCCGATAGAAAGAAGTCCTTCATTGAACTGAACTACTCCCTCTTCCACCGTATCCGTAGTTCCATTGGTATAACCAATGGTTGTCAAACGTGATTGATTTTCGAAAGCAGATGCTCCAATGGATTCAAGCTTATTGGACACCACTACTTTTTCCAATCCAGCTCCGGATTTTTTACTTGTTGCTTTTTCATTGTAAAAAGCTTTTTCTGGGATACTAACAACGCCAGTTCCCAAATCAGCAGAACGCAATGCATAGTTATTCGCAAATGCAAATTCCCCAATGGATACTACGGAATCTGGAAGAACAATGGTTCTCAATCCGTCTGCAACGCTAGTATCTCCATAGCTATCTTTTAACTCTTTATTGTTTGAATCCACACGAACTGTATAACAATGTGAAAATGCTTCATCTCCAATCGTAGTTAATTTCGTACAATTCTCCAAGAAAGCAGTTGTTTCCAGTCTCTCACAATCATTAAAGGCATATTCTTCGATCTCTTCTAGTTGTGAACCACTTGGAATCACAATTCGCTCACCATCCAAATACTCAGAACCTTCAAATGTAGATTTTTTAATTGCTTTCAAGGATTTAGGCAAATGAATCTCTCGAATGAGACAGTCATAAAATGCCTGACTTTCAATATTCGTACATGCCTCCGGTATAACCAATGCCTCATCTGCATCTATCCGCATGTCATTAAAGGCCATTGATTTAATGGTCTCCAAAGACTCCGGCAATATCAACTCTGGAATGTATGCACTACCAAACGCATACTGATTCAATGTAGTCAACTCTGTACACTCTGACAAATCCAATGCTGCAACAGTCGCACTCTTAAATGCATTGTCTCCAATATAAGTAATGCTCTTTGGCAAGCGATTTACATCTTCATCGTCGCCTCCAATCATATAGAAAGAAAGTGCACCTTGCTTACCAGTTCCCTGGAATACAGCGTTATTTATGTACTTCAAGTCATCATACAAACCAACCGTGGAAAGTTTTTCACAATTTTCAAATGCATTTGCACCGATGTTTGCAGCGGTTTTGATTGGAACCTCAATCTCCGTAATGGAAGCACATCCCGCAAAAGCTGAGTTTCCTAATTTCAACTCGTTGGCTGCATTGTATGGGGCAAACTGAACACTTTTAATACTTGTACACACACTAAACGCGGATGCACCAACAATATTTACATTGGTCAAATCAACCACGTCATTCACTGGTGTCCCAATTGCCAGTGTTGTCAATGACTGACAAGCTTCAAATGCATTGCTTCCAATCTCTGTAACCGTACTTGGCAACAAAATCTTCTGCAACTTTGTACAACGGGCAAACTCACTGTCCGGCACTTTTGTCAATGGTGTTGCATAATTTACATTTGACATGTCGATCTCTTGCGCAGAACGCGCCCAACCAATGCCGTCTACATACTGAATATCCATAGTACCAAAATTAATCTTACCAGGATACTCTGTCAAATATGCTCCAAGGGCTTGATCGTCATCATACTCAGTAGCATACTCAGCAATAACGGTTTCTGCATCCTTGTCACCAACCTCGTTCGCAGCGTTTTCAGCCCCCAATCTTGCTACCATATTCGCAAGAATACGATAAAACTGCAACACTTTAGTATCCTTTACATGTGTCGCAGAGAGAACCTCACTTGTCCCCATTGTCGCTTCATAGGAAGCTGCTTGCGCTTCTGGCGCAGCTACTGAAACACTTGTTGCAACAAGCGCCACAGCTAGGGTCACACTGACGATTCGCTTCACTAATCCCAGTTTTCTCCTTTTCATTTATCCATATCTCCTTTTCAAATAATTTGTAATTAGTGTCGACACACAATATTCGACACCATATAACTACAGATAATTTCATTTTACAATCTTTGTACGACCCATGTCAAGCAAAAAAAGAAGAGTATCCCATCGGAATACTCTCCTTGTTTGTTTTCTTGTATTAAAAAATTACTCTACAATTTTTGCATTCTGTCCAACAAACTCAATTACTTTATTGGTTACCAACACAATTTCATAATACTGCTCAAGAGTCATATCTTTTCCATAAAGTTTCTCGAAACTACTACGGAAATCAGCCTCTGTCTGTCCGGAAGATTCCAAATTCGTCTGGATTTCTTTTTTCACATCTTCATCTGTGATTGCGATGCCTTCCTTCTGAGCAATATATCTTGTTACCAACTGAGTTTTTGCATTTGCTTCTGCAGCCTTCTTCAAGTACTCTTTGTAAGAGTTCTCATCCATACCAGTCTGTGTAAGGAATGTATTGAAATCAGAGTATCCATACTGCTGCGCAGATGCTCTATAATATGCATCCAACTGTGCAGAGTATACCTTAATCAGTGCCTCTGGATAACTCTTTACCTCTACCTTCTCTTCTACCTGACCATATGCTGTCTGACCAGCATTATCTTTCTTCTGCTGCGCCAATGTTTTACGAGTACCCTCTCTGTACTCAGCTACATTTTTGTATTCTGTTTTCTCTTTCACAAGCTTGTCGGTAAGCTTTGGTTTTACTGTCTCACTGATGTAATTCAATGTAATTGTAAATACTGCTGGTTTTCCTGCCAATTCCGCTTTTTGGTAATCTTCTGGGAATGTCACATTGATATCTTTCTTCTGACCAGGCTTCATACCAACTACGCCCTCATCAAATCCATCGATAAATCCAGATGCACCAAGTGTCATTGTTCGGCCCTCTTCTTTACCGCCTTCAAACTCTTTTCCATCCATTTTACCAACGTAGTCGATGTTAACGGTCTGACCCATCTCGCACTTGCCTTTTTTTACTTTCTTTTCTTTGGAATTTTCACCAAGGAAGTACTCGATTTCTGCCTCGATCTCATCTTCTTTAACTTTACAATCTACTTCAATTCCTTTGTACTCGCCCACAGTCACATAGTCTTCTGGATTAATCTCATCAAAATTGATTGTAGACCCGCTTACAACAGAATTGTCTTTTCCTGTAAACTTCCCTTTGATTTCTTCCCAACTACTACAACTCGTAAGCATCAATGATGCTGTCAACAACGCACTGACAACAATTGCTCTTCTCTTCACCTTTTTTTCCTCCTATCGTCCCCAAAAGAGACTCTTTATTTTCAATTTTTCTGTCTTAGCAAAGACCAATTAGTATTCTACCACATATTCACAAAAAAGAAAAGTGAAACTTTGGACACAGTTTATTGCTATTCTACTTATTTTATTTCACTTTTACATTCACCTTGGCACTAACACCATTGGGAGCAATAATGGAAATTACACATTTCCCTCTTCTCTTGGCCTTTACTTTTCCTTTTTTAGACACGGTAGCAATTTGGGTATTGCTACTCTTGTATCGAAGCTTCGCTGCATGTTTTACAGTCAATAGTTTTTTCTTCTTTGTCTGCTTTACAATCTTGCTTTTCACGCGCTTCGATTTTCCTTTTTTCAAAGTAAATATTTTCTTCTTTGGTGTAATCTTTTTTACATTGGTATATTTCTTATGCTTCGTACCAGCCACATGAAGGGTTGTACTTTTGGCTATCTGCTGATTTTCGCCATTCCCTTCCCGGTAAGCCCGTACAGTCACTTCATATATAACACCTGGCTTTATTTTTTTGCCATTCAGCTTCTTGATTGCAACCTTTCCTTTGTTGCCGGAAACCGTTGTAGCCAATGAGTCCTTCTTGGCACCACACTTCTTTACATACACCACATAACTTGTAGCACCCACAACTTTCCCCCATGTAACAACTAGCTTCTTCTTCTTTGCCATCACCTTTGCTTTTGTGTCCAGCATGGCACTATTTTGAGCGAACTCCTCTTCTGTTAACGCAGATTGCCATGTTCCTCCTACCGCCGGTTCCATCGTAGTGTTTGGCAATGTTGTTGTGGCCGGATCGAAGGTCTGACCTGGTATTCTTGTCGCATTTGGTGTACTTGGAATACTGGAAACCACCGGTTGTTCCGGAGTATTTCCTGGTGTAACTTCCGGCACCTGGGGTGTGCTTTCTGGTATAACTGGTGTAACCGTTGTTCCCGGCACCTCTGGGGTGCTTTCTGGTACATCTGGGGTAACCGTTGTTCCCGGCACTTCTGGGGTAGTTTCTGGTGCAACGGTTGTTCCTGGTGTCTCTGTTGGAACTGCAGAAGGCTCCTCACCGCGTTTGGAGCGATATGTATTAATCAGCCACGCTCCCGTAGCCCCAAGGTCTTCCTTGGTCCACCCGGATTTTTTCTGACTCTGTGGCGAAATCATGGACGCAGACTCATCCTTATTACAAAGACTCCAACAAGAGTAACTAATTCCATTCTCCTCAAAGCAATCAATCCACTCATTTGCTTCATCCACATTAAAGCCACCGTTTCCTGAAGCATCACAAATCCCAAACTCCGTACAAAACACTGGAGTTCCTGCACGCAATGCAGTTGATACCTTATCTCTCAATGACTGTCCATGAGTTCCCGAATAAAAGTGTATCGTGTACATAACATTTGGATCATTTATTTTCCCACCATTGGTTGCCACCTCGTCCACGTCCTGGGACCATGTATTGGTACCAACTATAATAATAGCATCTTTATCATTGGCCCGAATTGCTGCTATTACTTCCTCTGCATAAGGTTTGATCTGGGACCATGGTGTTCCCGTTGGCTCATTGCAAATTTCGTAAATTACATGCTCCTTATCTTTATACAATGCTGAATACTTCTTGAAAAACTCAACGGCTTGATCCTTTGTGGTATTTGGATTTTCATTATGAATGTGCCAATCAATAATGGCGTACATACCAAGCTCTTCTGCATAGGACACACCGTTTTGTATAGCCGTGTCCAATGTATTTTGGGCGCCCTCTGTATAGCCGCCCTGCGTAACATAACTTACCAAACGAACCATATCAACACCCCACTCATCCCTTAGATTTTGGAATGCTGCTTTATTGACAAAAGGAGTCATCTCTCCCCAATGCATGCCGTGGGTACTTGCTCCTCGTAAAATCGTTGGCTGATTGTGTTCATCCGTCAGTTGGGTTCCATCCACATGAAGTTTTCCATGTTTGCCCACTGGCGTATCTTGCCACGCCATGTTCTGTGGCTCACCAGTTAACGCGTAATTGCACTGATACCCTTCCAGATAGGTGTTACTATATCCCACACCACCACTTACATCTCCTACACTACTCTGAGTTCCATATGAATATGTAATTCGTGGATTAGAAAATTGGACACTAGAACCAAATCCCAACTTGACCCCTTCATTGGAAGAAATGCTACTTCCCGCCGCCACTACTTTATTATTTCCACTTCCTTTTACTGTCAATGTTCCTTGGGAGGTATCCTTGGTTACAGAACACTTAAACGCTTTGCTATATCGGGACACGTCACTGCAGTTCATCTCAATGTTCCAATCACATATGGACTGGTTCGAATGATTCGTCACAGTAATATAATACTCATACCAATAATCATTGTCCTTTACTTCTCGAAAGGATATGGTTACTTCTTGATTATCCGAGGTAAAACTATATACGTTTCCTGTGTCACTTGCCGCCTTGGTGATCTTATATTCCATCGGCCACATACTTGCCAATATCGCCACAATTAAGTAAATTGCGATTTTTCTTTTCATGACATCTTCTCCTTTCTATTTCTCCTTTTCGCAGAACAGCACCCCTGATGACCAGTGGTGCTGTTAACATTTTATATTTTTACCAACTCAAAGAATGGTATTCAATTACTCTTTCTCTCAATATCAAGTCATGCAATGCTTGCTCAGCTGACTTATCCTCAAAAAGTACCGCATTAATCTGCTCCACAATCGGCATATTAACATGATACTTATTCGCTAATGCCATAGCAGCTTTCGCACAATTCACGCCCTCTACCACCTGCTTAATCTCCTGTCTTGCCTCATCCAATGTTTTTCCCTGTCCAAGAAGATATCCGCAATTGTGATTACGACTATGAGTGCTTGTGCAAGTTACGATCAAATCACCGATGCCCGACAGACCAAAGAAGGTTTCCATTTTACCACCAAGTTCTACACCCAGACGACTAATTTCTGCAATACCACGAGTCATCAACGCCGCTTTGGTATTGTCGCCGAGTCCCATACCATCCAGCATACCAGCAGCAAGAGCAATAACATTTTTCAATGCGCCACCAAGTTCGATTCCCACAATGTCCGGACTAACATAGACACGGAAATTAGATCCCATAAACACATCTTGAATAAACGCTGCAGATTTCTCCGTTTTAGCTCCAACTACAACTGTAGTAGGCATTCCTTTTGACACTTCTTCTGCATGACTCGGACCAGAAAGAACTGCTACATCTGCCTGTGGAATTTCTTCTTCTAAAATCTCACACAATGTCATAAGTGTATTGTCTTCGATTCCCTTCGCCACGTTTACCACAATCTGTCCTGGCACAATATACTCTTTTGCCTCTTTTGCCGTAGAGCGAACAAATGGGGACGCCACGGAAAATACAATGATATCTTTTTCTTCACACGCTTTTTCTAAATCATCTTCGATTTCAATACTATCTGGAAGTTTCACTCCTGGAAGACGATCCACATGCTCCCGTTTTTCTCGAAGCATATCGGTCTCTGCCTTTACTTTTGACCAGATTGTCACCTTATGTCCATTATTGGCACACAGAATCGCCAAGGCTGTCCCCCAACTTCCTGCACCCAAAAAACTTATCCTTTTCATTTTGTACTCTCCTTTTTCGCTCCAAGTTTATTCTCAGTTCCGTTTAACAGTCGTTTAATATTAGCACCATGTTTTATGTAAGCCAGAATTGTAAACATCAGACTCACAATTAGTATTACTGGGAAATATACGCTTCCATGAAAATGCATTACGGAAAAAATCGGAATATACCATACTACAATCAGGGATCCCAACGATACATAACGCGTAATGGCAACAACTGCCACAAAAATAGCAAGACCAATTAATATAAAAATTGGATCCATTGTCGTTACAATAATTACTGCAGCTGATACAGCAATCCCCTTTCCACCTTTGAATTTCAGGGTAACTGGAAAGTTATGTCCCAAAACAACACCAAAACCTGCAAATAATGTATACATATATGTCAGTTCTTCATTAAATCCCATCTGACTACAATATACATATTTTACAACTAACATAGGAATAAATGCCTTCAAGACATCGCCCAAAAATGTAAGCGCCCCTGCCTTTGCTCCTAAGGAACGAAGCGCATTGGTTGTCCCAATATTTCCACTTCCGGTGGCACGGATATCCATGCCGTTCATTTTTCCAATCAGATATCCCGTAGAAAAGCACCCAAAGGCATATCCAATCACTAATAGCACAAGGCCTGTCAATATATATGTCAGCAATGTTATTTCTCCTTTCGCTCACGTATAAACATACGTATCGGCGTCCCCGTAAAACCGAAGGTATCTCGGATACGGTTCTCCAAATATCGCTGATACGAAAAATGCATTAATTCTTTGTTATTTACAAATACAACAAAGGTTGGCGGTTTGGTGCTTACCTGTGTCATATAGAACACCTTAAGACGCTTTCCTTTGTCCGAAGGTGGCTGCTGCATGGCAACCGCCTCCATAAGAATCTCATTGAGCACTCCCGTCTGAATTCGAAGAGAATGGAATTGAATTACCTTCTCAATCATATCAAACAATCGCGGCGTTCTCTGGCCAGTGAGTGCGGATATAAATACAATTTCCGCATAAGGAACAAAGGATAGAATCTCGCGAACCTTTCCTGTGTATTCCTTTACTGTATTGTTATCTTTCTCTACCGCATCCCATTTGTTAACCGCAATAATCAGTCCCTTACCACGATCATGGGCAATTCCTGCAATCTTTGCATCCTGCTCTGTGACGCCTTCCACCGCATCAATCATCAAGATAACGAGATCGGAACGCTCAATGGCTGCCACGGTTCGTATAATACTATATTTTTCGAGATCTTCTTTAATTTTATTCTTCCTTCTTATACCAGCCGTATCGATGAACACATATTCTTTGCCATCTTTTATAATTTCTGTATCAATGGCATCTCTTGTGGTACCAGCAATATCCGATACAATAACTCGATTTTCACCCACGAGTCGGTTGATCAATGAGGATTTTCCAGCATTTGGTTTACCAACAATTGCAATTTTCGGACGTTCATCCTCTTCTTCTTCAAATTTTTCTGGCGCAATGTGTTCCAACACAGCATCCAACATATCTCCAATTCCTAGCTTGGAAGAAGCAGATACTGGATATGGATCGCCAATTCCCAGATTATAAAACTCATATACATCCGGCATGAATTTTTCAAAACTATCCACTTTATTTACCACAAGAACCACAGGTTTTCCTGACTTACGAAGCATATCCGCCACCTTGAAGTCCGCATCTACAACACCCTGTCGTACATCGGTAATAAACATAATAACGTCTGCTGTATCAATGGCAATGTTCGCCTGCTCACGCATATGAGACAGCATAACATCGCTCGTACTCATCTCGATACCACCGGTATCAATCAATGATAAACTATGATTCAACCAGGTAATATCCGCATAAATTCGGTCTCTGGTTACTCCGGGATAATCTTTTACAATCGAAATCTTCTCTCCCGCAAGTGTATTAAAAAGCGTGGATTTTCCTACATTTGGTCTTCCCACGATTGCTACAATCGGTTTACTCATACAAATTCCTCTTTTTCTTATATTTTTTCACACCTATCAACATTCTACAAGAATTTCCTCGCAAAATCAATATGCTATCTTGTAAAATCACGAAAAAAATGTTACAATTCAGCTAAGAAAATCATGTATGGGCGAAAGGAGGATTTATTATGGACATTTCTGGCGGAATCGATATTGCAGCTTATTCCGTATCTCAATCCACGGTAAATGTTATGTCTCAGGTATCCGTTGCCATGCTTGATAAGACAATGGAAATGCAAGAGGCAATGGGCGAAAGTCTTACCCAGATGATGGAATTATCCGTAAATCCTGCTGTAGGAGCCAACCTAGACATCCGCGTTTAGGCTTAAGCCGTGCATTAAGAAAAGTCATTCTGCTTGTTGTGAGCTTGCTCACATAAAAGTAGATTGGCTTTTCTTAATATAGGGCGCTGCCCGCGACGATGAGTCACGCAGTGACGAAGAGTCCGCGCGGCTTAAGCCTAAAGCATTAAGAAAAGAGATGCCATTCATAGCATCCCTTTTTCGTTACTCCATATACTCAAATGCATTTTCAATATGGCGAAGCTTTTCCCCATCCAATGCCACCACATCAAATCGCATCGGCGTATCCAACGGAATCCTTTCGAGAGAGAGATACACTTGGACGCATTGGCATATCTTCCGGATTTTCTCGTATCCTACCGCATACATACTCCCTCCACAACTTGCATTCTTGCGATATTTCACCTCAATAAACACAAGATATTCTCCATCTTTTGCGATAATATCAATTTCTCCTCGTCGACACCAATAATTTGTAGCCAATATTTGATATCCTTTTTGCTCCAAATACTGACATACCATTGTCTCTTTCTCTGCTCCAAGCGCCCGTTTATTCATCCGCCACCACCTTACTTCATAGCAAAAATCACGTCACGAATCTCCTCTTCTGCTGTCGGTCTTGCATAGACATCCTCACCAAAGGTCATTACTTCACCAATCCCTTTTTGGAACACAAAACGCAATTTCCCGTCTCTCACTTTCTTATCTGTGTACAATTTTCGAATCAATTCCTCGCGGTCAATATATGCTGGAATTTCAATTGGAAGACCAATCTTTTCTTGCAGGGCAATCACTCGATTTTTCTCTTCTTCTGTCAAAAATCCAAGGCGACAACCAAGCTCCACCTGCGCCACCATACCTATGGCCAACGCTTCTCCGTGAAGAAGTTGATAGTCACTTACAGTCTCTATGGCACGTCCTACCGTATGTCCAAGATTCAATATCTCGCGAAGACTTTTCTCTTTCTCATCCTTCATAACCACCTGGTATTTGACATTACAATTTTTCTCAGAAATGTACTCACACACTTCTGGGTCACAAGCCAACACATCCGCCACATGCGCTTCCAAATAGGTGAAAAATTCAAAATCTGCCAAACATGCATGCTTTACTGTCTCTGCCATTCCATTTATCAAATGCGCTTTTGGCAATGTCTTCCAAGTATCAATGTCCACATATACTTTCTTCGGCTGATAAATCAATCCAATCAGATTCGTAGCCAACTCCGTATCTACAGCTGTTTTTCCGCCAATAGATGCATCTGCCGCTGCCAACAAAGAGGTAGCAAAGTTCACAAATGGTACACCGCGACCAAAGGTACCTGCTACAAACCCAGCGAGATCGGAAACAACTCCACCACCAACAGCAACAACACAACAATCTCTTCGAAATCCCTTTGCAAGCATTGCATCTTCGATCATTTCCTTTGTCTTTCGTACTTTGCTTTTCTCGCCAGCTGGAAACACAAATATATCCGCGGTAAAACCAGCCTCTCGCAAAGCTTCCAAAACTGGCTGACCATACAATGGTTCCACATGAGAATCGGTTACCACCGCAAACTTTTTTATTCCCCCTACAAGACCATCTTTCATGTCCTGAACTAAGGAAGGGATCAGATTTCTTCCTATTTGTACATCATATGTATCATCTACAACTTTTTTTAATTCTACTTTAAAACTTTTCATTATTGCCTCCGTATTTCACAAGTAATCTTTTTCAATTCTACCATATTCTTCAGCATAGAACAATTCTTTTTGTAAAAAAGGCACCCCCCTGTCAACTTGACTTTACACTGCTCTTATGGTATGATTCAAGTGTTTTGAGATAAGAAAGGAGCGCAGGACATTGTCCATAACAGAAATGTTTTCGCAAAGCGATAAAATTAGCGCCAGACCATGTTGATGTACATGATATTGATATGGTTGACGAGGCTGGAGAGCATGTGTTTATCTCACACATCATGAACAACGTTCATGCATCGAAAATTCGGCGGATACTCTCCCGTATTTCTATGATATACGTCATGTGTTGTACAAACCGACAGGTAACTGTTAGACAAAATCGACACAGATCATAATATTACCCGATTTTAACCAAATATTGTTGCACAACTTCCACCAATAAGGTAGAAGATTCTTTTTGTATGTCATTTACTATCTATGCTAAATTGCATATATTATCAGAAAGATATGGTGTAACAGCGCTCGCTGAGCACAACAGAATGGAGGAAATAAGTATGTGTGGAATTATAGGATATGTTGGCTTTCTTGATGCCAAGAAAGCATTAGTAGACGGATTACAGACGTTGGAATACCGTGGTTATGACAGTGCGGGAATTTCATTTTTTACCGAGGAAGGAATCCAGACAATCAAAACGGTAGGAAAAGTTTCGGTATTAAAAAAATTGGTAAAGGAACAAGCAGATGACATTATCTCAACTTGTGGTATCGGCCATACACGTTGGGCAACTCACGGAGGAGTTTCCGATACAAACTCTCATCCTCACACTGCTGGAAAAGTAACTCTGATTCACAACGGAATCATCGAAAATTACCAGGAGCTTCAAAAGGAACTAGAGGAAAAAGGACGCACTCCTGTTTCCCAGACCGATTCTGAAATCGCAGCAATGATTATCGATGATTGCTACAATGGGGATCCAGAAGAAGCAATTCGTCTTGGTACATCAAAATTAGTAGGAGCATATGGGTTCTGCATTATGTTTGAAGATATTCCAGAAACCATTTATGCAATCCGCAGTGGTAGCCCTCTCGTAGCTGCCCATACAGAAAAAGGTTCCATTATCGCATCGGATATGGTAGCCTTGGTTAGCCATACAAAACATTATTTTGTATTAAAAGAACATCATATCGCCAAAATCACGAAAGATGAAATCATTGTAAAGAACGAGTACGGTGACATCTATGGACCTACTATCCATCACATTAGCTGGGATGTGGGAGCAGCCAAAAAAGGCGGTTACGATTACTTCATGATGAAGGAAATTCATGAACAGCCAGAAGCATTGAAAAATACCATCACCCCTCGCATGGTAAATGGAATGCCGGACTTCACAGCCGATCAGGTTTCCGATGAAATTTTTACGAATATCAATCGCATTGTCATTACCGCCTGTGGAACTGCGATGCATGCCGGTTTGATTGGAAAAAATATGATTGAACGATTGGCTCGAATTCCTGTAACGGTGGATATCGCTTCGGAATTCCGCTACCAGAATCCAATCATTGATGATAAGACCCTTTTGATTACCATTTCTCAGTCAGGAGAAACTGCAGATACTCTGGCAGCATTGAAACTCGGAAAAGACAAAGGTGCCAAAACATTATCTGTAGTAAATGTAAAAGGTTCTTCCATTGCCAGAGAAAGCGACTATGTTCTTTATACTCACGCTGGACCAGAAATCGCCGTTGCCAGTACAAAAGCATACTCTGTGCAGCTGGCTGTTATGTATCTGATTGCTTTCCGTCTGGCATATGTCACAAAGAACATTTCTGACAACGAAGCAAAAAGTTATATGTCTGAACTACTTAGTGTGTGTGACAAAGTAGAGGATGCCCTCTCTTTTGATACACAGATTGAAAATATTGCGAAACGTCTGACAAAATCAGATGATATCTTCTTCATTGGAAGAGGTCTTGACTACGCCCTCTCCTGTGAAGGTTCCCTAAAATTAAAAGAAATCAGCTACATTCATTCCGAGGCCTATGCTGCTGGTGAATTGAAGCACGGAACGATTTCTCTCATCACAGACAATGTACCAGTAATCGCTCTTGCCACACAACCAGACGTGTATGCAAAAGTAATTTCAAATGTACAAGAAGTTCGTTCTCGTGGTGCAAAAGTAATCCTGATCACGGATTCCAATGCATCTGTAGACGCTAGTCTGTGCGATCATCAGATAGTACTTCCGGAGACATCGGCGCTCTTCACTCCGTTCATCTCCGTAGTGGTACTTCAGTATTTAGCATACTACGTATCCGTAGAAAAAGGACTGAACGTAGACCAGCCAAGAAACCTTGCAAAATCCGTAACCGTAGAGTGATCGCGGAGGCTACGAGCAGCGCTGAAATCTAGAAAGACCTCACATTTGTGCTTGCACATAAATGTGAGGTCTTTTTGATTTCAATGCGGCGACAGCCCGCGTGCAGATTGGCGCGAAGCGACAAGATGCTGGAAGCGCTGTGAGTTCGTTTACTTTTGCTCAATCACTACCATCTCACTTGGCACACCCAATTTCGCTGGCACACCAAGCGCCCCAATTCCAGAGCTTGTAATGGCTGTCATTTTTCCAATTTGTTTCTTTCCATAATTCATATCATTTACAAAATATGTTCCAAAATTACCAAAAAACTGACCGCCGTGGGTATGTCCACTTAGCACCAGATCCACCCCAAGTTTTTCCGCCTCCTCATATTCTCTCGGCTGGTGACTTAGAAGAATCAACGGCTGCTCTGGATTGACTCCCGTCAAAATAGTTTCCAACGGCAACTGCTCAGGACTTGCAAAGTCTCTTCTTCCAGCAATCTGTATGCCATTTGGCAATGTTGTAACCTGATCCAACAATACTTGGATACCGGCCTCTCGAAAATATCCCGCCGTATCCTTTTCCAATTTTGCCTCATGATTTCCCTCCACATAAAACACCCCATATGGACAGGATAATTCAGAAAACGCTTTTACCGTGGCTTGGCGCAAAGACTCTGATGTATTATGATCAAACATATCGCCTAACAAAAAAATAATATCCGGTTTGGTGGCCTGTATCTCTTCCACCATTTCTTTCAAGTCACTTCGCAACACAGCAGTCCCTATATGCGCATCACTAATTACGGTCATTTTTATTGGCTGCGTAAATCCATCTAGTTCGTATGTTGTCTCAGTTCTCCACTGCGCCGAAAACAATGCGATAACCGCTAGCACAAAACTAACGATAAGAATACTCCCAACTCCTCGCTTGGTACTCCGTACGAACTTATACACGCGATTTTTCCATTGATATTTCTGTCCCACTACACAGATTAGCTGACGTACTAAGATTAATATGGTGGAATACAGCATCACCACCAGGTACAAGGCAGATACTCGCAACAAACTACTCTTTAGCATTTCATTTTCGATTAAGGTCAAATGCCCAATACTCACCCCCAAAACACCAATCAATGCAACTTGTAACAACCAGTAAAAAAATGGAATCATTCCAAACCGTTTCCACAGTTGATAATACTTTATCAATGTATAAATCCCACCTGCTACACCAATTACTCCTAACGGCATCAATACAATCCCTGACATACATCCATTCCTCCTTCGTAATTATATCAAAACGTCATCAGACATTATCTTGGCCTGATGACGCATCTAAATTCATTTAACAAAATTAATATACTACAACTGGCGTTCCAATCTCCACTTGCTCATAAAGTTTTCCCGCAAAGGAAGAAGGCAGATTTACACAACCATGTGATCCACCATTTTTATAGATCGTACCACCAAACTTGCTTCGCCAAGACGCATCATGAAGACCTTGCCCATCCCAGTTAAACGGCATCCAATAATGAACAAAGGAACGATATCCCTGCACCGCCATTGTTCCCAAATAACGATCCCGTTCTTTCGCAAATATGCGATGCACACCAACTTTTGTCCTGCGCTCTGCTGTGAGTTTACCCGAAACGAAATCTGACTCCAGTTTCAGTTTACCATTCTTATAAAACCACAAATGCTGTCTCGCAATACTAACTTCCACGTATGTATCTCCAATGTCGTTCTTTCCGTGTTGCGCTGCCACATTTCGATATACAGGTTCCAACGTCTTACTTTTCTTCTTTTTCAATAATTTCTTCAACTGTTTTGCGGTTTCCTCTTCATGAATCCACCAACCCATAATACCACCACGGATTGTTACTTTTCCATCCTTTGTAGTCTTAAACTTTCTTGTTTTTCCATAGGTATTATACTTCTTTGCCATCGTTCGTACAAATTTTTTTACCCACTTTGTCTCAAAAGTCAAAACCGCAGTATCTGGATTATAGGATAAATGCTTTTTAATCTTCTTCCAAGTGATTTCCTCGCTCTTGTCGCCAAACTCGTAAATAATCACCATGTCCGAATAAGCATTCACTGCCTTTACTGATTTTACAATATTTTCGCTTTCCTTCGTAAACTTTGGCTTGACGTAATAATCCTCTAATGCGTATTCTAGTTTTTCGCCAGTTTCTACGCCAAGCTTAATATCATAAACCAAATCGTCAAACTTAATCTCATCACCGTACACTTCTGGCACAAGCTCAAAATCATCATCCAGATATGCTGAAACCGTCTTTCTTGTCTCTTCCGGAAGACTTGTTTTCAATATCTCTTGCAAAACCTCCTCATCCACCATAGCCTGATCCGGTTTTACCTGAAAATCTTTTTCATGTCCAAATAAATATTCTGCGAAAGTAAAATCACTCTTGCATGCCACAACCTGTTCCATAGAAAACACTCTTGTCACTGCATCAGATATATCTACCTGTTGTTCTTTGCCATTTTTTGAAAAAGTCACTTTAAATCCTGTGGATTCATTCATCGCCACCATGGCTTCCTCTACGGTAAGGGAACTGACATCTGTATTACTTATGTATGTCTTTCTGCCAAACTGTCCCTCGAAATATTCTTTGCTATAAAAAAAGAACAAACCCGTCAAGCACATAATCGCTACGCCTGTAACTATCCCAACAATCAGCAAAGCTCTCTTCTTTTTCATACTTAACTGTTCCACCTTTCAAAATCCCTTTCTTGTCAAGTATAGCACCCTACTCCCCTTTTTTCAACATGATAATTTTAACAATAATATTAAATCGATTATAGGCATGATATCTTGACTACAAAAAAGTCCTGCGAATCAATCTCGCAAGACTTTTTCTATTCATGTAGCGGAGACGGTGGGATTCGAACCATCACGTCTCATACAAAAGTACGTTTTTCCGCCTATCAAGTATACGGAAGTAATCAAAGTAATCACACGGTAATCACAAAAAGCATCTGGTAATCACGTAGCTTGACGTGCCAACGCATTTACAATACTCAGCTTGTATTCTTGTTGTGTTACATCATACGTGTAATTCTCTTGATTCACTCTCTCCGAATGCCCCAATATGGACGCTGCTACTGTTGCAGACACTCCATTACAACGCATCTCCGAATTGAATGACCGTCGAATTGAATGAATACTCTTCTCTCCGATGCCCGCCATCCTGGTTCTCTTCCTTGCACACTCTGACAATGCTTTGGCATGAATCTGTCCATTTTCATTTGAAAACACATACTCCGTCAGCCATCCATTTTTAGCTTGAACCTTTCGGATTTCTTTCAGTACATCTCTTGCAGCTTCAGACATTGGCACATATCTGATTTTTTCGTTTTTGGTCTTAGCAATATAATGTCTTTTTTCTTTCCTATCATATTTCTCTGACTTATTTACAAGAATATACTTGTCTGCAAACGAAACGCAATCCCATGTGATCGCAGCCAATTCGCCAACTCTCATTCCTGTGTATATTGCAAGAAGCACAACGTATTGCTGGATGTAATCCGGACTGTCTGAAATTTTCTTTTTCATGAAACTTACCAGTTGGTTTGTCTCATCCACAGAAAGAATCCTTCCCGCTTTATCTCTAGTGTTGTCATCTGTACAACACCGTTTAAATACCTTCGTATCTACGAAACGACAAGGATTTTCTGTTATAATCCTATCTCTGACAGACTTTTCAAATACACCATTCACATATCCAAAAATACCTATCACAGAACGATATGGTATATTGGTTTCCCGTATCTTATCTGCAAAATATTCCTCTACGTAATCTGCATCAATACTTTCCACAGGCATATTCTCGATTTCTTCCCCTTGAAAGAATCTCTTATAATCCGCCCAATACTTGCAAATCGTATTGTTGCTGATTCCACACTTTTCCTGTCGCTCAACCCACTTGTTAAATCGAACAGAAAATAGATTCCCAGTATCTTCGGACTCGTGCTTTTGCCAGTATTCAACCACAGCATCTTCAATCTTGACTCTGCTGTTTCTTTTTCTCAATACCCTTCCTTTTACGACATCAGGCAAATACGTTCTCCACTGTCCATCTGCCCCTTGCCATATCTTGTAGGGATGTTTTTCAAGTAAATTTGCTCTCTTCTGCATATCAACTTTTTCTTGCACAAGTGCTGTGTCGATTATACCATTTTCGATAGCAAATTTCAATAATTCCTTTTCTGACATGGAC